>JAQSXC010000064.1 GCA_029266335.1 Eubacterium sp.
AAAATAATGTTTCCCATGATTTCAGGAATTGATGAACTTCTGGATGCTAAAAAAATACTGAAGGATGTCATGCTTGATTTGGATAAAAAGGGTATAGCCTATAACAAAGAAATTCAGACAGGCATTATGATAGAAATACCTTCGGCTGCCATGACAGCTGATATTCTTGCCAGGGAAGCAGATTTCTTCAGCATAGGGACAAATGATTTATGCCAGTACACGCTGGCGGTAGACAGAATGAATGAAAAGGTAAGTTATTTATATAATCCTCTGAATCCGGGGGTATTGAGATTGATTAAAAATGTTATAGATGCGGGACACCAGGCAGGCATAAAAGTCGGAATGTGCGGTGAAATGACTGCCAACACGGAAAGTGCGGTGGTTTTGCTGGGGCTGGGACTGGATGAGTTCTCTATGGCACCGTCCTCAATTCCATACATTAAAAATACTATTTGTAATTTAACCATGGCAAGAGCCAGGGATATTGCCGAGAAAGTTATGAAAATGGATAATGTAAACCAAATAACTATTTATGTAAAGGAGAGATTAAATGCTGACTAAAAGCTTTGTTATAACTTGTCCTGTGGGACTGCATGCACGACCGGCATCTATTTTGGTTAGTATAGCCGAAAAGTTCAAATCTGATATAACAATAAAATATCAGGAAAAAGTAGTTCCAGCCAAAAGCCTTATTGGTGTAATGACACTGGGGGCTGAGACAGGAGAAGGTCTTGAAATTTCGATTGCGGGAGAAGACCAGAACTTAGCTATGGAAAGAATAGAACAATTCTTTGAAAAGGAATTACAGGATTTATAAACCAAGTGAATATACAGAGATAATTAAAAAGAGGTCTTACAATAGCCCCTTATTCTAGACAGAGGGTTACTATTTGAGATATATGGCATGCATAATAATTTAGGAGGAGTTATAATGAATTCAAATCTTAATACCCCCTCATCTGCTCCGCAGATTAAATTGAAGGAAAGGGTTCAAAAGGTTGGTAGATTCTTAAGCGGCATGATTATGCCAAATATCGGGGCGTTCATTGCATGGGGGTTGATCACCGCTCTTTTTATAGGGCCGGGATGGCTTCCGAATGAGACGCTGGCACAAATGGTAGATCCAATTCTAAAGGCACTTTTACCGATACTGATAGGTTATACCGGAGGTAGAGCGGTAGGTGGACAACGTGGTGCGGTTGTAGGTGCGGTAGCAACCTTTGGTATGATACTTGGAGCTGGTGGAGCTAAAAACATTAATGAAGCCACCCCAATGTTCCTAGGAGCTATGATTGTGGGACCACTTGGCGGTTATATAACCAAAAAGCTCCAGCAGTTAATGGATGGAAGAATTAAACCCGGCTTTGAAATGCTGATAAACAACTTTACTGACGGTATAGTCGGTATGGGATTGGCTTGCGCCGGTCTGGTGGGTTTTGGACCTATAATTAAAATTGCAACAGAAGCTTTTGGTAGTGCGGTTAAAGTTGTTGTAGAAACAGGATTACTGCCATTGGCAAGTATTTTCATAGAACCTGCAAAGATATTGTTTTTGAATAATGCGATTAACCATGGAGTATTGACTCCGCTAGGAACCGAACAGGTTTCAGAAGTAGGGAAATCAATTTTTTATATGCTGGAATCCAATCCCGGTCCAGGTCTTGGAATACTTCTGGCATATATGATTTTCTCAAAGGGTATGGCAAAACAATCAGCTCCCGGAGCTGTTATAATTCACTTCCTGGGTGGTATACATGAAATTTACTTCCCATATGTATTAATGAATCCCATACTTATACTTGCAGTAATTGCAGGAGGTATGTCAGGAGTATTCACCTTCAGTCTTTTAGACGCAGGACTTATCGGACCACCTGCTCCGGGCAGTATCATAATGTACTTCCTGATGTCGCCTAAAGGCGGAATGCTGCCAATGCTGGCCGGAGTTATAGTTTCGTGTGCTGTGTCGTTCCTGGTGGCATCAATATTTATAAAACGTTCCAAGGAATTCTCGGGTAAGGAGCTGGAAGCAGCCCAGACAGCAGTGCAGGAAATGAAAGCTGAAAGCAAGGGAATAAGCAAAAAGACTTCAATAAGAAAAATCATAGTAGCATGTGATGCAGGAATGGGTTCAAGTGCTATGGGTGCTTCAACTTTAAGAAATAAAATTAAAAAGCTGGGTCTGGATATTGAGGTAAGCAACTGTTCCATTGAGGACATTCCTAATGATGCTGATGTAGTTTTCACACATGAAAGCCTGAGCGTCAGAGCGAAGAACGTTGCACCAAAAGCAGAACATATATCCATATCAAACTTTATTAACAGTCCTGAATATGATGAATTTGTAAAAAGATTATCATAAACAGAAATACTATTAGAGGACAGTGGAAGAAAAATTGCTTCCGCTGTCCTGTAAATCCATATAATCAAAAATAAAAATCTCAAAGAGGAGGTGTATCAGCTGGAAACTAAAATTAATCTTCGTGTTAAAAATATTATACTGAAAATTATAAAGGCCGGTGATTATATTACGGTAACAGCAATCGCCAAAGAACTTGGGATCAGTAGCAGAACCATCCTCAGGGAGCTGCCCGCTGTAGAGAAATGGCTGCTGGGCAGAGGCTGCCGGCTTGAAAAGAAATCGGGAGTGGGTATACGTATCAGCGGAAACTCTGAGTCCCGAAATAATATGATTAACCTGCTTGATGAGGAAAAAGAAGAGAAACTGTACACACCTAAAGAAAGGCAAACCATAATCTGCAGTGAGCTGCTGCAAAATCAGGAACCGGTTAAGCTTTACACCTTCACCAGAATTCTTGATGTTGCAGAAGGAACCATAAGCAATGATTTGGATAAGCTGGAGGAATGGCTTGGAAAACAAGGTGTAATTTTAATAAGAAAACCCGGTCTGGGTGTGTATATTGAAGGTGACGAAGATAAAATCAGAAAATGTATGATTAATCTGATTTATGAAAATTTAAATGAAAATTACCTGTTAGGATTAATACGGAAAAATATTTCAAAGGAGCAGGTACCTGTCAGCAATACAGAATTAATTGCAAGAAGCAGGCTTCTGAATCTGGTTAACAGTAATACCATCCATGAACTTGAAAACTTGGTACATCAGGCTGAGGAGCAAATAGGCTACAATCTTGCTGACAGTGCTGTCGTAGGATTGATTGTACATTTGGCCATAGCAATTCAAAGAATAAGGAAAAATGAAGACATTGTCATGGATAAGAAGTTCATGGAGGAGCTGACAGGTTGCGAAGAATATGCGGTGGCTGAACGGCTTGCCCTGGAGATTGAAGATATATTTGATATAAAGGTACCGCTTGATGAAATCGGTTATATCACTATGCATATCAAGGGGTCAAAAAATATTAGAGTCAATGACAGAAAATCAACAAAATCAATTGGGAACAGTGAACTTATTGATTTATCCAAGGAAATAATTAAAATAGCTGAAAATGAAACCGGTAAATTTCTATCTCAGAATGAAAAGCTGCTGGCAGGACTGGTAAATCACCTGGGTCCTGCAATAAGCAGGCTGAAAATGAATTTGGAGATACGCAATCCCCTTTACAAGGAAATTAAGGCTCATTATCCTGAACTTCTGATGCTGGCAGAAAAATGTATTCAATCAATTGAAAAAAATATAGGCATTAAAATGCCTGAGACCGAGATCGCCTATATAGCCATGCATTTAGGGGCTGCATTGGAAAACAGTCAGATATCACCGAAAAGAATTTTCCGGGCTGCAGTAGCTTGTGCGACTGGAATTGGCACATCAAGTCTTCTGGCCACGCGGATAGAAAAAATGTACAACAACATTGAAGTTATCGATATTGTTTCCATTTTGAATCTCAGAGATGAGTGGCTTAAAGAAAAAGGAATTGAATTTATTATATCCTCCGTTGGAATTGATGAATGTTCTGTACCTGTGGTAATAGTGAACCCTTTGCTTTTTGAAGATGACAAATCCAGAATAGATATAATAGTAGAACAGCTTAAAAGTACCAGTCCCGGACAGTCTGCAAATAGAAAAAGAACTTTGAATCTTAAAGAAAAAATGTTGGAGCTTAATTACTTCAGTAATGCAATCACTGATATTCTGGACAACTTCTTTTTTGTGGAAAATCGTCAGGCAAAAGCTGTCGAACAGTTAATGGATTTTATTAATGATACGGTATGTAAATCCTGTACTGATAAGGAACTGCTTATTAGAGATTTGAAGGACAGAGAAGAAAAGGGCGGCACTTATATATCAGAATATAATTTATTATTGCTGCACTGTCGTACTAAAGCCATTGACAAGATCCAATTCGGCATCATCAGGATTAACAGGGAGATAATATGTTCAGGAGGTACGGGAAAGCAGAAAATTGACTTTGCGGCAGTGATTCTGGCTCCCGAGAACAGCAATAAGTATCTTTTGGAGACTATATCCCATGTGAGCGGAATGCTGGTTGACCAGCCGGAATTTGTCAATGTTTTAAAAAATGGCAGCAGAGATGAAGCGTTTGAACAATTATGCGGTATTCTTGAAGATTTTTACAAGCAGAAGAATGACAGATATTTGAAGGATTCAAATTAATTTTTAAGGATTCAAATTTATTTTGGAGGGCTAAATGATTATAACTATAACTCTAAATCCTGCAGTAGACAAAACTGTTGAAATACCTGACTTTGAAGTCGGTACGGTAAACAGGGTAGCTTCAGTGAGACTGGATGCAGGCGGAAAGGGAATAAATGTTTCAAAGGTAATTATGAGTCTGGGTGGTAAAAGCTGTGCTTCGGGGGTAGTTGGAGGGGCTACAGGAAATTTTATAAAAGATGCTTTAAACCGGATGGGCATAGATAATGAATTTCTCACAATTAATGGGGAGACCAGAACAAATCTTAAGGTTGTTGACAGTAAGAGAAAAACAAATACAGATATTAACGAACCAGGGCCCATGCTCAGTTCAGATGATCTTAAAAGACTGGAAGAGATTATCTTTGAAAAAGTTGACAAAGATACTGTTATGGTATTTTCAGGCAGTGTTCCCGCCAATGTTGAAAAGGATATATACGGCAAATGGATCAGAACTGCCAGGAATGCAGGCGCTAAAACCATTCTGGATGCAGACGGCCAGCTGTTGAAGCTGGGTATTGAGGCAGGGCCGTACATGGTCAAGCCAAATATCATCGAGCTGGAACGTTTTTTCGGTGAAGAAATTTCAGGTATACAGGTGGCTGAAAGAAAGGCAAGAAGCCTTATTGACACATATGGAATTGAGTTTGTAGCGGTTTCATTAGGCTCAAAAGGAGCTATTTTCTTGAACAAGGATAGCTCCTTATTTACACCGGGTATTGAAGTAGAGGTAAAGAGTACCGTTGGAGCAGGCGATTCCATGGTTGCAGCTCTCACTTACTCAATAGATACGGGAATTGCTTTTGAAGAGGCTGCAAGACTTGCCGTAGCTTCTGCTACCGCCAATGTCATGACTACAGGTACCCAGCCTGCGGATTTTGAAGTTATTATGGAATTGCAGAAGAAGGTTGTTTTTGATTACGTATATAAAAGTTAATGTGGAGGGTGGCTGAATGAAAACAAGGGCTGTAAGACTTTATGGAAAAAAGGATTTAAGGTTGGAAGAATTTGACCTGCCTGAAATAAAAGATGACGAAATTCTGGTGCAGGTGGTATCAGACAGTATATGTATGTCCACATATAAAGCTGCTGTTTTGGGAACCGATCATAAAAGAGTACCTGGGGATGTAGCTGTCAATCCAATAATAATCGGACATGAAATGGCAGGTAATATAGTTCGGGCAGGTTCAAAGTGGAAGGACCAATTCAAACCGGGACAGAAATTCTCAATGCAGCCTGCATTAAATTACAAGGGAAGCATGGATTCTCCCGGTTATTCCTACCGCTACTGCGGAGGCGCAGCCACCTATATCATAATGCCGCAGGAGGTTATGGAACTGGGCTGTCTGCTGCCTTATGACGGAGAGGATTATTTTAATGCCTCCCTTGCCGAACCAATGTCCTGTATAATTGGAGCCTTCCATGCGAGCTATCATACTTCTATGGGGAGTTATGAGCACAGAATGGGTATAGTGGAAGGCGGAAAGCTTGCAATACTTGCCGGTGCAGGGCCAATGGGTCTGGGAGCCGTTGATTATGCACTGCATTGTAACAGAAGGCCTGGAATGATCGTTGTTACCGATGTGGATGAAAAAAGATTGAAAAGAGCAGAAGCGATTTTTTCAGTTGAGGAGGCAAAAAATGCCGGAATTGATTTAATCTTTGCAAATACAAAGGATATTGCAGATGTTCCGGTATATCTTAGAGAAATGACAGGTGGAACAGGGTTTGATGATGTATTTGTATATGCACCCGTTAAGCCTGTTGTAGAACAGGGTGATAAAATTCTGGGCAGGGACGGCTGTCTTAACTTCTTTGCCGGGCCTACAGACGTTAATTTTTCTGCTTTAACTAATTTCTATAATGTACACTATAATTCTACACATATTGTTGGAACTACCGGCGGTAATACTGACGATATGATAGAATCACTTCGATTGACTGAAAAGAAACTGATTAATCCGGCCGTTATGGTAACACATATAGGAGGACTTGACAGCGCAGCAGAAGCAACTTTGACGCTGCCCGACGCACCTGCCGGGAAGAAGCTCATATACACAAATATTGATATGGAGCTGACTGCCATAGAGGATTTTGCTGAAAAAGGAAGGACCAACCCACATTTTGCAAAACTTGCAGAGATAACTGAAAGAAACAAAGGGCTATGGTGTTCAGAAGCTGAAAATTATCTTCTGGAGAAGTGGAGTAAATAGAAATAGTTTTTGGTGTAATAAAATAGACTAAAATTGAATCAATATCAAGTTAACAAAAAAATAACAAAACCTCAAGCTTAAAGTTTGAGGTTTTGTTATTTTATAAATTTAATAATCTACAGTTTTTTTCGACATTATAAATTTTAGAATTCATCAGATGATAAGGACTGTGAGGTCAGAGCAACAGAGGTAAATACGGGCAGTAAAAGCCTTTAACCGGCAATATTTATATATTTTACAATAAAAGGTATTAATGACGAATAATAGAGTTTGGTTGTCGAAAAATAGTATGTATTGACAATATATCCAATTAAATGGTAAAATAACAAAAAATCAAATAAATGACAACAGGGGGAAAGAACTATGAAAGTAGTATGAAAGTAGCAACTATAATAATTGTTATTTTAGGAGTTTTGGCTTGCATTGGACTTGGCATCATGTGGGAAATTGATGTCAGTGAAGCAGCAAAACTAATTGATGAGACTAATGAAAGCTTGCAGGTTAACATTAACACCGAGGAGGTAGACGCTATTATAAGTGCCGAAAAAAATGGAGCAATTGCTTTATTTATAGGAGGAGCCATATCCTTGATTTCAGTGCTTTTAATGGGTAAACTGAAAAAAATCAGTGCATTATTGATACTTGTTTCAGCAATTGTACCTGCAATTTTTAATCCTGGTGCATTACTTGCCACATTCTTATTAATAATCGGAGCAATACTCGCTTTCTTTGTAAAGCCAAAAACTCAAGCATCACAAGCAGCGGCAGCTTAAGTAAAGAGTTGATAAAAAATTAGTTTCAGATTTAACGCCGGTTGCATAAATAACTGGCGTTATTTTTTTAAAATTAAAACGGGGGTAAACAAAAATGAAAAAGCTTATTGCAGTTCTTTTAGTGGTTATGTTGATTTTAACATTAGGTGCTTGCGGATCAGATAATACACAGGTATCAAGCAGTTCAAGCAGTGCAGCATCAACTGGTTCAGTTTCAGAACAATCTACTGCAGAAAAATCAACAGCTGCTGAGTCAAGCGCAGCCGCAGAATCGTCCGCTGGAGCAAATGCCGAAGGTTGGACAAAAATTGGAAAGACAATTACGGTTGAAGATGTTGAATACACTGTAAATGCCATTAAAATGAGCAAGAGTTCAGAATTGTTCCAGGCAGAAGAGGGAAATACCTTTTTGCTCGTTGATATTAATGCGAAGAATGGAACAGCTGAAGAAGCTGCCGTGAGTTCAATTATGATGTTCGAGTTGAAGGATGGCGCCGGAAAGACATATGATATTTCTCTGGGCGGATCTGCAAGTCTGGACGAAGAAAAAATTGAAATGATCGATGGTACTATTGCAGCAAATGCAGAAAAAAGAGGCGGTCTGGCTTATGAAATACCTGAAAATACCACAGGATTAAAGCTTACTATTAAAGATATTCTTGGTACAGGTTCTCAAACGGTAGAATTGAACTAACGGAGACCATTTAAAAATTATTAATATGGGCAAGCTATAAAAATGTTAGTAAGGATTTAGAAAAAACGGCTTCTCTGACTTGCCGGGTAAATTGCCCGAGGTTGGAAAAGCTGTTTTTTTATGTATATTCACATAAAATAAGTGCTTTTTTGCAGAATAAAGATTTCCATTTTAATAATTATGTAATATAATATTAAAAGATTGTATTAAATTGGCATAGACCTCAGTTCCTTCATTCTTTAATGCAATAGGTCTGGACTATACTTCGGATGATAAAAAAAGATACCAATAAAAATTTTAAGTTCAGTAAAAAATAAGTTTGGAAAAATATTCTAAATTGATTGCTATTAGAATAAACATTACATTAGATAAATTAAAAGAGAGACACAACAGCAAAAGAGAGGAGTGGGGGGAAAATGGTCGGGAATGTAATAGAAAACAACGTAGTGACCATTTCAGGAAAAGTTGTATCAGAGGTTGAATATAGCCACGAGGTATATGGTGAGGGCTTTTATTCATTTTATTTAGAGGTCCCTAGATTAAGCGACAGCAGCGATAAAATATCTGTTACATTTTCAGAGCGTCTTGTGCCGAAAAGCAAACTGCAAATAGGTGTTTCATTGGAAATAGAGGGGCAGTTCAGATCTTACAACAGTTATAAAAGTGATTCCAATAAACTTGTTTTAACTGTATTTGCAAGAGAAATGATTTTTACTGAAGAAGACAAGAGAGTTAAAAATCCAAATCAAATATATTTGAATGGATACATATGTAAAAATCCTATATACAGGATGACTCCATTTGGAAGAGAGATAACCGATATTCTTGTAGCTGTAAACAGACCGTATAATAAATCCGACTACATACCGTGCATTGCCTGGGGAAGAAATGCAAGATATTCTCAAAACCTCACTATCGGTGATAATATTAAAATCTGGGGTAGAATTCAGAGCAGAGAATACCAGAAAAAGCTTGAAAACGGAGAAACTGTTTCAAAAACTGCATATGAAGTTTCAGTTTCCAAGATGGAAATATCTGAAGAACCTAATGACAAAGATGCTAATGATGAAAATCAGGAGTCAAACGAAACTCAGGAATAATAAATATCATATCATAGATAAACACCTCAGTTGGTAGTCCGACTGAGGTGTTGTTTTTTTACCGCTTTGAACTTTTACGGACAAGGTACCTCCAGGCTTTCATAAAGAAAGGCATAAGATGTGCATCCAGACCAAAGGCTCTTCCTGCTCCGGCCAGCATTGCTATTTCAGCAGGAATAAGCCACCAGCTGGTTTCATACAGACCTGTGGATAGCAGGAAGTTGACATTCAGAGCCAGTGCGGCAAGTGCTGCCAGGAAAGTAAAGGTTCCCGAGAAAAATGCCAGTCCAAGTCCTATTTCTGCCAGCACAATCATTATTTGAAAAAACATAGCGTTTGGAATTACAAAATTGTTTGCAATCCAGGCGTACCAGCCCGGAGTATGAGTCGAAATTATCCGGAAGACCTTTTCACCTGATTCGGTAACAGAGGCACTGGTGGAAGTATCCACCGGCAAACCTGCCAGCATTGATTTTGTCAGCCAGCCCTCCATTATTTTATTATAACCTTCCAGAAACCAGGTATAACCCAAAAACAACCTGAGAGGCACCAGCCAGAAAGTAAGTGATTTACGGGTATAGTGATATTCCAGAAAATTGAGGCGATGCCTCTTGTGAAGCAGCTCCTGATCGAGATACTTGAATACCAGTTCAAAACCTCCAATACCAAACAGGTAATGTATATTTACCATATACTTCATAATAATGGATAACCAGACAGGCAGCATTTTGCCCATGATTTCACTGACTGCAAAATTGCTGCCTATTGAAACCATTACGCCATGGAGTTTGGGTTCCAGCTTGCTTTTATCAGTATTTCTTATTTCGGCCAGAATGTTTTTTCCCGCATATTTTCCTGTCTGAACCGCAGACTCGACCAGTGGCGGCAGCAGCTTGCCATCATAAGTAAAGGCACAGACATCCCCAACGGCATATACATTTTTTAAGGCAGTCCTTGTGTATTCATCCACAACTATTCTGTCAGTTCTGTTTTTTTCAAGATTGATGCTTTCAGTCAGGCAGGAGGCTTTAATACCGGCAGTCCATATAAGGGTATGAGTATTGATAGACCTTCCATCCCTGAGCTCAACATGATCAGGTTCCAGTTTGGTTATTGCGCTTTCCAGAAGAACTTCAACCCTCAGTTTTTCAGTCAGATATCGCATTGAAGCATCAATGTTGCTATCCTTTAAAATACTGAGGATCTTGGGCAGAGCCTCTATCAGGCATAGTTTCACTTCGTCCCGGTCAATGTGGAAATGTGCACAGAGCTTTCTGACCCATAGAGCCAGCTCACCCATCATTTCGACACCTGTAAAGCCTCCTCCGCCAACAACAAAAGTAAGCAGTGCATTCCGTTTCTTTTTATCTTCCTCCTGATTGGCCTTAATAAAGCAGTCATATATTTGTTCTCTGACTGCCATTGCATCCTTAAAAGACCAGAGAGGAAAGCAATTTTCCTTCATTCCGGGGATTCCGTAGTAGTTTGGTTCACTACCAAAGGATAAAACCAGGTAATCATAACTGTATCTGTGATCATATGAACTGACAGAGTTATTGTTAAAATCAAAGGCAGATATTTCATCTTTGATTATCCGTACATCGGTATAATGAAATATATCTCTCAGAGGGACGATAACTCCGTCCTCGGAGATTCTGTTTCCGGCAACTTCATGTAATTCAGTCAACAGAGTATGGTAAGGATTTTTATCTATTATAGTGATGGTCATATCATCACTTTTCTTTTTTTTCTTTTGAAGATATAGAGCTGTTTCTATTCCGGCATACCCTGCACCTACAATAACAATGTTTTTTGACATAAGTACCTCAAGCCTCATTTCTTTTCAACTATTATTCTTCTAAAAAGTTATAAAAATAGAAATTACAGGGAAAAATTAATCAATATAAGAGACTACTATATAGAATGCATTTTTTGTAGAATTTGTATTCAGATATTAATATAAGGCATGCTTGAATATGGGGTGAAACTTTGAAAAATACCAGATTTATTTTATTGATTTCAATACCTGCTATCCTTCTCTATTGTTGCACGGGATGCTCAAAAAAAACGGATTATGTGGAAAAGGAAAGCTTTCAAATGGGTACCGTAATAACTGAAAGAGTTTACGGAGACAATGCAGAAGCTGTTACAGAAAAAATTCTTAACAGAATGCATGAAATAGAAGATAACCTGTCCATCAATATCAGGACAAGCTCTATAAGTCAGATGAACAGCGGCTCGAAAGGTTCGATTTACAGCGAGGAAGTTATAAAAATACTTGAAACAGCAAAGAGATATTCAGCACTAAGCAATGGTGCTTTCGATGTGACAATAGGACCATTGGTAAAAGAGTGGGGAGTTTTTACAGAGCATCCGCGTGTACCGGCAAAACAGAGAATTGATGAATTGTTGGGGCTGGTTGATTATAAATCGATTGATATTAATAAGAAAGAAAATACTGCCAAATTGACAAAGGCCGGACAGCTCGTTGACCTTGGGGGTATTGCAAAAGGGTATGCCGCAGATGAAGCGGTAAATGTCTGTATACAAAATGATGTTAAATCGGCTTATATAAATCTTGGAGGTAATGTTTCGGTACTTGGAAGCAAGCCTGATGGTTCTCCCTGGAAAATCGGCCTGCAAAATCCGAGAGGGCTTGAAGGAGAATATATAGGAATTTTAAATATTGCAAATAAAACAGTTGTTACTTCCGGTGATTACGAAAGATATTTTGTCAAAGACGGTATCAGGTATCATCACATAATAGATCCCAAAACCGGATACCCCAGCAAATCGGACCTTATAAGCTCAACAATTGTAACTGACAAATCAATAGAGGCTGATGCCTTATCAACGGCAACCTTTGTCCTTGGACTTGAGAAATCAAAAAGGCTCATAAGTGGTTTACAGGGAGTGGAGGCAGTATTTGTAACCAAGGATAAGAAAGTATATGTAACAGACAACTTAAAAAAGTACTTCACTTTTAAGGATGAAAGCGGTGAGTATACCTATGTTGAAAAAGGGTGACGTAATTCTTGTACTTCTTATAGTTTTTGGTATCTCCCTGTCTGTAATAGTCAGCAATGGAAACAATACCGGTACTATAACCAGCTGGAATAATACAAACAATAAGGGTAAAGAGGATGTCTTTGCAATAGTAAAAACGGATGACAGGATTATTAAAACTATTAATCTTACCAAACTAAAAAAAAGAGAGGTAGTAAAAGTTCCAGGGCAATATAATGAGTTTATTGTTGCAGACCAAAAAAAGATATGCTTTATGTCGGCAGACTGCCCGGACAGATTGTGCGTGAAAGCCGGATGGATCAGTAAACCTGGACAGATTGCCGTCTGTCTGCCGAACAGGACCTTGATTAAGATTGTAAGTAACAATGATAAAACACTGGATGGTATTGCGAAATGAGAATATTTTTAAGAAGGTCACCTGATATAAAAAAAATAGTTTATTTGTCTTTATTGGCAGCCCAGGCCATAGTGCTGTCCATAATCGAATCACAATTTCCGGTATCCATAGGTGTTCCCGGAATTAAACTGGGACTGGCCAATATTGTTACAATGGTTACTCTGGTGTTTTTCAGCTATTCGGATACGTTGCTGATAGTATTGATACGCTGCGTTATCGCATCTCTTTTTATGGGTGGCCCTGTTCTGTTTATGTTCAGTTTGTTAGGAGGGCTGCTTAGCGCTACAATCATGTGGATAATGCTTAAAAGCATGAAAAAACTCTTCAGCCTTGTGGGTATGAGCATTGCCGGTTCAATAGCTCACAATGTGGGACAAATAATGGTAGCGTGTTTTATTATGGGTGATTTGTCCGTTACAGCATATTTACCTGTTTTATTGGTTTCAGGAATACTCATGGGCTGCTTTGTCGGCATATGCAGTACTTTTATGGTTAAGGCACTTAAAAAACTCAATCTGATTGAAAATATATAGAATATACCTTGTCAGATTAACAATTCAATACATATAAAGTTGTAGTTTGATAATTTAATCATGCACATATATCTGATATAATAAGCACAGAAATTAATTTTGAGTTATTTGAGTTATTAAGGAGTGCAAAATAATAAAATTCTCTTTCTTGAAAATGGGGGTTTTATTATTTAATCCTTCCTGAGAAATATTTTCTGGAGCGTAAAGATGACAATTACAACTGCCTCTATAGTCTTGATCAATACTACCAGGGCTTATGATAAAAAATATACATATATTGTTCCTGACGGCTTAATCGAAAAAATCTGTGTTGGATGCAGGGTTCTGGTACCGTTTGGAAACGGAAGCCGGGTTAAGGAAGGTTTTGTTATCGATATTAACACTCTGGAGTTAAATACTGATAAGGATAATGCCATGAGTAAGGTTGTAGAATATAAACCTGTTAAACAGGTTATAGAACCTTATTCTCTTTTAAAAGCTGACAATATCAGGCTTTTGGAATGGATGAAATGGCAATATATCTGTACATACTCGGATGTCATTAAATGTATGCTTCCCCCGGGTATAAACGTTAAGACTGTCAAAACCGTAAGATTGACAGGGGAAGGTCAAAAAGAATTTAAAAAGGCTGGATTAAACAGGATTGTAGACAATCTAACCTGTACCGGCGGGGAATGTGAATATGATGAACTCAAGGGTATGTGTGACAGCAGGGGCTTTAACGGTTATATTCAACAGCTTTGTCAGTGCGGAACGGTAGCTGTTGAAGAGTGCTATCAACAAAAAATAAATGCCAGATCAATCAAGGGAGTGACTCTGGCAAGACCCCGGGAAGAAATTGTCGAGGAACTGGATAATAATGCCATTAAGAAAATACAACATATCCGTGTACTTGAAATATTACTAGATAATGAACTGGTCTCTGTTGCAGATATACAGAGGTTTGCCGGTGTAACAGCCTCAGTTCTGGACACACTCAGTAAATATGGATATATATGCTACAAAAACATAGAGCTGCAAAGAAATCCTATAAAGGACAAACATTATGAAAAAACCGAACATCTGGCCCCGACTGAAGAACAGAAGCATGCATTGGAGATTTTAACCGGGCAGCTGGATGGAAATACTTTTAAGGAAAGCCTGATTCATGGAATAACCGGAAGCGGAAAGACAGAGGTGTATCTCCAGCTGATTTCGCACTGCTTTGATATGGGCAGGAGAGCAATTCTTCTGGTGCCTGAAATTTCACTTACACCTCAAATGGTAGAGCGGTTTGTTTCAAGATTCGGCAAGAGGGTTGCAGTAATGCACAGCAAACTCTCACTTGGAGAAAGGTTTGATCAATGGAGGCTTATCAGTGAAGGGAAGGTTGATGTAGTAGTAGGTGCCCGATCGGCGGTTTTTGCACCGGTTGCAGATCTTGGCCTTGTTATTATAGATGAAGAACACGAAGGCTCCTATAAGTCTGAATCCATGCCAAGGTATAATGCCAAGGAGGTGGCCAGGAAAAGATGTGAAATAAACAATGCTCTTTTGGTTTACGGTTCGGCAACACCTGCTGTAGATACCTATTACAGGGCCATACATGGGGAACTGACTCTTATTGAGATGAAAAACCGGCCAAACACCGCAGTACTCCCAGCAGTTGAGCTCGTGGATATGAGAGTTGAACTGGAGAATGGAAACAAAACACCTTTTAGCAGCCGTCTTCTGGAGGAACTGGAAAAAAATCTTGAGAATGGCCAGCAAAGTATTCTGTTTCTTAACAGAAGAGGATTTTCGACCTTTGTAATATGTCGCAGTTGCGGGCATACTATGAAATGTCCGGAATGCAATATAGCTTTGACCTATCATACTAAAAGTGATAGATTAATATGCCATTACTGCGGTTTTACCGTTAAAAACCCTGTGAAATGTCCTTCCTGTGAAAGCAAACACATCAGATATTTTGGGGTTGGAACTCAAAAAATTGAGGAGGACATAAAAAATAGGCTGCCAGACAGCTCGGTAATCCGTATGGATATAGATACTGTGGGCTATAAAAATGCACATGAAGAAATATTGAACCGCTTTAAAAATGAAAGAATAAATATAATGGTCGGAACTCAGATGATTGCCAAGGGACACGACTTCCCCAATGTTACTCTTGTTGGGGTTTTGGCTGCGGACAGCATGCTCAATACCGGCGATTTCAGGGCAAATGAAAGGACCTTTCAGTTGTTGACTCAGGTGGCCGGAAGGGCGGGAAGAGGAGAAAAAGCAGGACGGGTAGTTGTTCAGACCTACAACACGGAGGAATATAGTATTCTGGCTGCCTGCCAGCATGACTTTATAGCTTTTTACAAACAGGAAATACTTATTAGACAAAGGCTGGGATACCCTCCTTTTAATAATATAGCAGTAGTCACTTTTACAGGAAGAAAGGATAGAAGGTTATTTGAAATAGCAAAGGATATAAAACCGGAGCTTATGGACTCCGGAATACAGGACTTTACTGTTCTTGGTCCCTCCAGATGCCCAATTCCGAAGATTGCAGGAAAGTATCGCTGGAGAATGGTGATAAAGGCACGGGATCTGGACAGCCTGACAGACGAATTAACCATTATGTCCGATAAGGTTTGGAAAAGAATCAAGGACGAGGATATTACAATGAGCATAGATATAAATCCCTATAATATGCTATAACCAGGCTTTGGTAATAAATTTTTTCTATAATCGAAAAAATTTATCTGAATTAATATGTTATAATTATGAAAAATGAAAGTATAGTAAGCTTAAAATATAAAGGATAAAAATTTTTCGGAGGTTAATATGGCTTACAGGGAAATAAGAAAAGACGGTGATGAGGTTCTTAGAAAGAAAAGCAGGCCGGTTGAAGTAATAGATAAAAAGATATTTACGTTGCTTGACGATATGGCAGATACCATGTATAAAGCCGATGGAGTTGGTCTTGCCGCACCTCAGGTGGGAATTCTGAAGCGTATTGTTGTAATAGATGTCGGTAATGGTTTGTTCGAAATGATTAATCCTGTTATCCTTGAGCAAAGCGGCGAGCAGGATGGAATTGAGGGCTGTCTGAGTGTGCCCGGTACTTCCGGCGAGGTAGTCCGCCCCATGATTGTTAAAGTGAAATATACTGACAGAAAAGGTGAAACAGTGGTTATAGAAGCCGAAGAGCTTTTTGCCAGAGCAGTGTGCCATGAACTGGATCACCTTGATGGTATCTTATACAAGGATAAGGCTCATAAGATGTATACAAGGGAAGAGCTTGAAAAGATGCAAAGATAGTATTTGATTAATAATTTCAACTAAGTGTAATAGTGAATTGGAGGTTTTGCTTTGAAAATAGTTTTTATGGGAACTCCTGATTTTGCAGTACCCAGTCTTGAAATGTTGGTAAATGAGGGATATGAAGTAGCAGCTGCCGTAACCCAACCAGACAAGCCAAAGGGCAGAGGCAACAAGCTGACGGCACCTCCTGTAAAGGAATTTGCTTTAAAACATGGTATAAATGTTCTTCAGCCTGAAAAAATTAAAACACCTGAATTCATTGAACAGATCAGATTACTGAAGCCAGATCTGCTTATTACTGCTGCCTATGGAAAAATATTATCCAAGGATTTGCTGGAAGTCCCCTCCCGGGGCTGCATAAATGTTCACGGGTCTCTACTGCCGTCCTACAGGGGAGCTGCACCTATTAACTGGGCAGTTATAAACGGTGAGAAAAAGACCGGAATTACAACAATGTTTACAGATGTGGGACTTGATACCGGTGATATGCTGTTAAAAAAGGAACTTGAGATCAGTGCTGATATGACAGTGGGCGAATTGCACAATAAAATGGCCATCCTTGGAGCAGAGGTTTTGAAGGAAACTCTGTTTGAGCTTAAAAATGGAACGCTTAAAAGAATTCCCCAGGAAGATGCTGAATCTACATATGCCCCCATGATGAACAAGGAACTTGGACTTATTGATTGGAACAAGACAGCTCAGGAGGTACACAACCTTGTCAGGGGAACTGATCCCTGGCCCGGAGCCTATACTTTCCTGAATGGCAACAGAATGAGGGTATGGAAGACCTCCCTGACAAACGATAAGAACAACGGCCATACCAACGGATATATAATCAAAGTCAGCAACGAGGGTATATTGGTTAAATGCTCTGACGAAAACATTTTAATAGAGGAGGTTCAATTTGATTCCTCCAAACGGATGAGTGTCCGGGATTATATTAGAGGTCATCAGATTGATGCAGGTGAAATACTTGGAAAGTAACATTAAAATATTTGTAAGAACATCAATTATAATATTCACGGTTTTTACTTCGCTGCTTATAATTTTCAGTGTGGCTTATGCATATGCTTCCCTGAAAGCTTACAATATAATTTTAATAGCTTTTATCGTTTTGATTGCCATATGCCTCTTGGTACTGTCACTTATGTGTATGGCAATTATATATACTTACAGAAACAGAAAAGCCGGAGGCTTTCTGCTGATGCTAACCAAAGCCGGCATGCAGATTATGCTGCCTCTGGCCCTTTTATTTGCAAAAGCAAACAGTCAGTTGAAAAAGCACATCAGGTTTTTTTATATAGAATTGAATAATATTGTAGTTGAATCTGATAATAAGAAGTATAAAGCTAAAGAAATTATTATTCTCCTGCCCCACTGCCTCCAAAACAGTGAGTGCGGGTTAAAGGTAACCAGTAATCCGGGTCTGTGCAGGAGATGCGGTAAATGTAAGATCGGTGAGCTGCTGGACTATACTGAAAAAAGGAATATAGGTGTATTTATAGCAACCGGCGGTACAGTTGCAAGGAATATAATAAAGCAAAACAAACCCAAGCTGATTATTTCGGTTGCCTGTGAAAGAGACCTTATGAGCGGAATGCTGGATGTAAAGGGAATTCCTGTTATAGGAGTCACAAACCAGCAGCCTAATGGGCCGTGCATAAATACTGATGTGGATTTTAGCGCCATAAGGAATCGTGTGGAACAATTGACTTATTAATAAGTTTAGACAGCGGATTGGAGGTTTTATGGGATTTTTTTATATGGATCAATATTACCTGACTTTGGTGGTTCCGGCATTAATTATTTCAATAATAGCTTCTTTTCGTGTAAGAGGAACCTTTAACAAATACAGAGAAGTCGGTAACGTAAAAAATATGACAGGGGCGGAGGTTGCCCGGTATCTGCTTCAGGCCAACGGTATACACGATGTACAGGTTGCCAGGGTGCCTGGTGAATTGACAGACCACTATGACCCCAGAAAAAAGATACTTCGTTTGTCTGACTCAACCTATTCAAGCATATCCGTAGCGGCTGTTGGTGTGGCTGCACATGAAACCGGGCATGCCATTCAGCACAGTGTGAATTATGGTCCTCTGCTTTTAAGAAGCACTTTGGTGCCTGTTGCCAATATAGGCTCTCAGGCCGGGCCGACTTTAGCCATCCTTGGACTGGTAATGAGTTGGTCGGTACTGATAAATTTAGGACTGCTTTTATTTGCGGCCGCCATACTTTTCTACCTGATAACGCTGCCGGTAGAGTTTAATGCAAGCAAAAGAGCAATAGAGAGTCTGGACAAACATAATATATTAATGAAGGAAGAATTACAATCTGCCAAAAAAGTCCTGAATGCTGCTGCAATGACTTATGTTGCATCTGCACTTGTAGCAATAGCAAACTTTTTGAGACTGCTGTTGCTGGCAGGAAACCGCAGAGATCGTGATTAGCAGGGGCGCTGTTCTGAGGCAGCGTGATGATTAAAGAGAAAACGGAGAAAATATGGCAATAGATGTGGCAAGAGAAACAGCCTTGAAAATTTTATATGATGTAAATGAAAATGCTGCTTATTCAAATATCTCAGTAAACAAATATCTGGAAAGCATCGGGCCAAGAGAACTGGACAGAGCTTTTGCAACAGAGCTGGCCTATGGAACGGTTAAGTGGCTAATAGAAATAGACTATATTATAGACAGGTACTCCAGTGTGAGGTTGAAGAAACTATCACCCTGGATTAAAAATATATTGAGATTAGGTATTTATCAGTTGTTACATACTGATAGAATACCTGTGTCGGCAGCGGTCAATACCAGCGTGGATCTGGCAAAAAGATACGGACACCAGGCCTCCAGCCGATTTGTCAATGCGGTACTAAGGAATATTGATCGAAACAGACAGGATATTCCGTACCCAAAAAGAGAAGATGTTACGAAGTATTTAAGTATAACCTATTCATATCCTGAAGACTTGGTATCAAGATGGTTGAAGCTTTTTGGTGCCGAATTTACAGAAGCACTTCTTAAAAGTAATAATGAAGTGCCTGACTTCAATGTCAGGGTAAATACACTTAAAACAAACCGTCAGGATTTGATAGAAGCACTTAAGCAGAAGGGCTGTCAGGCACGGGAGGGTAATAATCTGGAGGAGGCTGTGGTACTGGAAAATCCGTCCTCCATCGCAAAACTGGACGCCTTCCAGGAAGGATATTTCACGGTGCAGGATGAAAGCTCCATGTTGTCCTCAATAATATTGGAACCGGTGGAAGGCCAGCTGGCAGTGGATGTCTGCAGTGCACCCGGCGGCAAGTCAACACATATCGCTCAGCTTATGAAAAACAAGGGTACTGTGCTAGCGCGTGACATTCATCCTCATAAGCTGAAGCTTATAGAACAAACTGCCGCCAGGCTGGGGACAGATATAATAAAGACCGAACTGTATGATGCCGCCAGGTTTGATGAAACCCTTGCCGGCAAGGCCGACAGAGTACTTGTGGATGCACCCTGTACCGGTCTTGGAATAATAAGAAAGAAGCCCGATATAAAGTATTCAGCAAATCTAAGTCAGCAGAAGGAAATTGTGGAGCTCCAGAGGAAAGTGCTTTACAATGCTGCAAAGTATGTTAAGCCGGGAGGATATCTTGTATACAGCACCTGCACAATCCAACCTGAGGAAAATCTGGACAACGTGAGAGCTTTTCTGGCCGAAAACAGGGAATATAATTTAGCAGGTTTTGAGAAATTATTACCCGGAAAGCTTAGGACAGATACTGCACCGGAAGGATATATTCAGTTATATCCAAATGTAAATCAGACAGATGGGTTTTTTATAAGTAAAATAATACGTAACAGTTAAGTTTAAAAAAATTTGTTTTGACAGACAAATAATTTAAATGGTTAAAACAGAAAAAAATATTTTCCAAATAATCACAAATAAAGTGATTTGTACTTAAATATCAGAAGAGTAAGGTACACATATGAAAAATTTAATGGATATGACCCTTGAAGAGTTTGAACATTTGCTTGCCGAAATGGGTCAGCAGAAGTTCAGAGCAAAGCAGATTTTTAAATGGGTAAACAGTGGAATTAAATCAATAGATGATATGACCAATATTTCAAAACAGTTAAGACAGGATTTGAGCCAGGTTTGTAAAATTGAAAGAATCAAGCAGGTGAGCAAGCTGCAATCAAAAATAGATTCTACAGCTAAATACTTGTTTGAACTTGAAGACGGGAATATAATTGAAAGTGTGCTTATGGAGTACAAACATGGCTTTACCGCATGTATTTCTTCTCAGGCAGGCTGCAGGATGGGCTGTACCTTCTGCGCCTCAACCGGAGCTAATTTTTCAAGAAACCTGACTCCGGGAGAAATGCTGGATCAGGTAATGTCCATGCAGGAGGATTCGGGAAACAGAATCGGCCATATAGTTTTGATGGGAATAGGGGAGCCTCTGGATAATTACGATAATGTAATCAAGTTTTTAAGAATTGTTAATCATCCGGATGGATTGATGGTAGGACTGAGAAATATTTCACTGTCTACCTGCGGCATTGTACCCAGAATATTGCAGCTTGCAGGGGAAAACATTCCGGTAACCCTGTCAGTATCTCTTCACAGTGCAAGGGATGATAAGCGCTCGGCAATGATGCCTGTTAACAAGGCTTATTCTATTGACAAATTAATCTCAGCATGTAAGATATATACTGAGAGCACTAAAAGAAGGATTACATTTGAATATGCAATGATTTCGGGAGAAAACGATTCGGAGCAGGCTGCCAGGGAACTTGCCGGACTGTTAAAAGGAATGCTGTGCCATGTTAACCTGATTCCTGTTAATATAGTTCAAGGAAATGGCTATAAAAAGAGCTCACGGATTCAAATAGATAAATTTAAAAACATTATGGAATCAAGAGGAATTGAAACTACTGTTAGAAGAGAACTTGGCAGTGACATAGATGCTGCATGTGGTCAACTCAGAAAGAACAGGCTTGACAGTAAAGCAAATTAGGCTTTTGGTATTTTGGTGTTTGGTTCAGGAGTGATTGTTTTGAAGTATGGCATTAGAACGGATAGGGGACTAAAAAGACAATTAAATGAGGATAACTGTAATGTACTGGTTGGATATCCGGATGTCCCAACCTGTTTTGTTATTGCTGACGGAATGGGTGGACACAAGTGTGGAGAGGTGGCCAGCAAGCAGGCAGTTGACTCGGTGTGTAATCTTTTACTCAAGGCAGACTGGAATATTGAAAATATTTCTGAACTGTTAAATGGTATTATTACGCGCGTTAATGATGAAATTTATAATTTTTCACTTCTGGATGAAGCTACTCAGGGGATGGGGACTACATTAATAATTACAGTTATAAAGGATAACAGGCTTTATATCGGACATGTTGGAGACAGCAGAGTATATATCGCCGGAGCTGACTCAATAGAAAAGGTAACCTGGGATCATTCCTTCATTGAGGAACTGGTGAAAAACGGTTCAATCACAAAGGATGAAGCTGTTAACCATCCCAATAGAAACCTTATTACCAGAGCTGTCGGCTATGAACCTGATTTGCAGGTTGATACATATGAGATAGATTTGAAAGAAAACGATATTATACTTCTCTGTACAGATGGATTGACCAATATGCTAACAGAGGAAGAAATTCTGGATATAATAAAAAATAACGAAGAACCACAGTTGGCATGTGATACTTTGATTCAAAATGCTAATAATAAGGGTGGGGAAGATAATATAACCGTGATAGTGGGGAAAATATAAATTGAGGTGAAATATGGAAGGTCAAGTATTAGGAAACAGATATCTTTTATTGGAAAAAATCGGCGGCGGCGGAATGGCTGTCGTATATAAAGCGAAATGCAGTCTCTTAAACAGATTTGTTGCTATAAAAATATTGCGTTCTGAATTTACTAATGACGAAGAATTTGTAAAACGCTTTAAAGTTGAAGCTCAGGCTGTTGCAAGTCTTTCACATCCAAATGTTGTTTCTATTTATGATGTAGGATATCAGGAGGATATTCATTATATAGTAATGGAATATGTTGATGGAATGACATTAAAGGATTTTATCAACAAGCATGGTGCTATAAATTGGCAGGATGCAGTTAAAATCACCATTCAGATTTGTTCTGCAATTGAACACGCTCATAAGAATAATATTGTACATAGGGATATTAAGCCTCACAATATTTTGCTGACAAAAGAGGGCATAGCCAAAGTCACCGATTTTGGAATAGCAAGAGCTGTAACCTCCTCAACAATTACAATGGTGGGCAGCACAATAGGCTCTGTACATTATTTCTCACCTGAACAGGCACGAGGCGGTTTTATTGATGAAAAATCCGACCTGTATTCACTGGGAATTGCTTTATATGAAATGGTGACGGGAAAAGTGCCTTTTGACGGAGACACTCCTGTTTCTGTAGCACTGAAGCATATTCAGGAAATGCCGGTAGAACCTCACAAGCTTGTTCAGAGTTTGCCATATGGCGTTAATGAAATAATAATGAAAGCCATACAAAAGGAACAGAACCTCAGATATCAGTCAGCTACATCAATGATCAATGATTTAAACAGGGTTCTTGTACAGCCGCAGGGTGGTTTTGTAGGTCAGGAAAATATCAACGGGCAGTCAACCATCCGTATGAAACCTGTTAACCCTTCCAGAATTGCAGATGATTCAAGAAATAATTCGCGCAATATTCATAATGAAGTTAAAAAAGAGAAAAAGAAAAACAATGTGGCTTATTGGTTAGCCGGAATTACCAGTGTTGTTGTAATAGCTGTAGCTTTGTTTATTACCTTAAGCTTAGTTTTTAAAGGTAATGTCGAACCAACATATAAAATGAAAAACTATATAGGTCAAAAATATGATGATGTTAAAGGCGAACTTGAAACACAGGGGTTTAAGATCATTCCGAAAATGAAGGAAAGTGAAAAGGTTGATAAAGGTATAATTATTGATCAAAGCATACCTCCGGAAACTGACTATAAGAACGGCAGTTTTACCTCTCTTGAACTTACTGTAAGCAGCGGGCCCAAGATGACAAAAGTCCCTGAGGTAAAGGAAAGAGACTATAGAGAAGCTCAGAATGAAATGGATTCGTATAACCTTAAGTCAAGGATTGAGAGAGAATTTAATGAAGATGTTCAGGCTGATTTTGTTATAAGAACAGAACCTGCTGGTGGAGAAGAAGTTAAAGAAGGAACAGAAGTAGTGATATATGTAAGTAAGGGACCCGAAATTAAGAAAAGAAAAGTTCCGTATCTGGTTGGAAAAACAGAGATAGAGGCCCAGAAAGCACTATCTGATAATAAATTGGTGCTTGGAAATATTCTGCCCGCCGGTGTAACAAAGGGTATAGTTAACAAACAGCTGCCTGAGGCCGATTCAGAAATAGCAGAGGGAGAATCTGTCACTATATGGTTAACACCTGAACAGGCTCCCTCCACCGATACATCGCAGCAGACTGCTCCGTCAACAAATACGGCTGGAAACAGCACTGAAACCAATGGACCGGCAAATTCTACACAACAGGATACTCCTGTGGACAATCAAAATGGTGATGGTAAAGGAAATGAAAACGAAAACAAGGGTAATTAGGAGGTAACTTATTGCCAACGGGTATAATTTTAAAAGGAATTGGTGGTTTTTACTACGTAAAAGATGACAATAGCGGTGAAGTATTTGAATGTAAGCCCCGTGGAGTATTCAGGAAGGATTCCATTGTCCCTCTGCCTGGAGACAAGGTTGTTTTCAGTGTTCTGAATGAGCAGGCTAGATTGGGAAATGTTGACGAGATACAGACACGTTCTTCCGAACTGATGCGTCCTGCAATTGCAAATGTGGATCAATTGGTTATTGTTGTGGCAGCTAAGGCACCAAGCCCTGATTTTATGCTATTGGATAAGTTACTGATTACTGCGGAGAGAAAAAACCTCAATGTACTAATCTGCATAAATAAAATTGATCTTGACGATGGTATTGCCAAAGTTATAAAGGATGCTTATACTTTGGCCGGATATAATTGTATAGACATCAGCTCGGTAAAAAATACCGGTTACAGACAGCTAAAAGAAGAATTAAAGGATCATACCAGTGTATTTGCCGGCCAGTCCGGCGTGGGTAAGTCTACAATTCTAAATCACATTATGGATTCCTGGGTTATGGAGACAGGAAGTGTAAGTCATAAAATTGAACGTGGCAAGCATACCACCAGACATGCAGAAATTCTGGAACTCAAGTATGGAGGCTACGTTGCAGATACTCCGGGTTTCAGCTCCTATGAATTAACGGATGTTCAATTTAATGAGCTTCAGAATTTTTACCCTGAATTCAGAAAACATTTGAATACCTGCAGATTTACTTCCTGCAGCCATATTACCGAGCCTGACTGCCCTATAAGGGAAGCGATAGAGCACGGAGAGATTGATCATAACAGATTCCAGAGATATATACAGCTATATAAGACACTAAAAGAGATACCTCAATACAAAACAAAAAAGACAGAATCCAGGAGAGTGATGAAATGATTAGAATTGCGCCATCCATTTTAGCTTCAGACTTTTCATGCCTTGGTGATGAAATAAGAAAGGTCGATGTAAATGGTGCCGATCTGATTCATATAGATGTCATGGATGGACATTATGTTCCTAATATTACAATAGGTCCTGATGTTGTCCGGTCCTTAAGGAAAACCACGAGCAAACCCTTTGATGTTCATCTGATGATATCAGATCCTGATAAATACATAGAAAAATTTGCTGAAGCAGGCGCGGATATTATTACAGTACATGCTGAGGCAAGCCTGCATCTCAACAGAACTATTCAACTGATAAAAAGTTATGGCAAGAAGGCAGGAGTTGCATTGAATCCGGCTACTTCCCTGTCGGTACTTGATCATGTGCTGCAGGAGCTTGACATGGTTTTGATAATGACAGTTAATCCCGGCTTCGGGGGACAGTCTTACATAGGCTCTTCTACAAAAAAAATAGAGGCTTTGAAAAATCTGATGCTGAGGAATGCGCTGGATATTGATATAGAAGTTGATGGTGGAATAGATATAAATACTATCGGTTTGGTAACCAAAGCAGGAGCAAATGTGATTGTTGCAGGTTCGGCAATATTCGGTAAGGCTGATGCCGGAGAGGCTATAAAGGAGCTCAGGCAAAATGCTTTTAACAGGAGCGTGCTGTAGCCAATTTGTATATACTTCTATTTCATTTATAATTATTATATTCGTTAATGGTTTATTTTTTAGACTGTCAACAGTGATGATTAAAAAGAAGTTGAAATATTTAATGTGTTGCTTACTGACACTGAAGGCATGACCATATAATTTGTGATTGGCGGAAGTTGAATACTGATGAGTAGGGAAAGCGGTATTATCCCGGAATTTAACAATCCGGTTAATACTGAACCTTGGTGAATAAATGAAAGCAGTTATCGTATGTAACGGGTCTATTAAGGACTATGATGCAATAAAAGATTTTATAAATAAAGGTGACTACATAATATCGGTTGACGGTGGTGCAAGCCATCTTCGGAAAATGGGAATTATACCGGATATTCTTCTGGGAGATTTTGATTCAGCCAATGAAGAGGATATTGAATATTTTAAGACGCAGGGCATTCAGGCTGATCAGTTTTCTGCCGAAAAGGATATGACCGATTCTGAACTGGCAATAGAAAAAGCTTTGGAAAAAGGCGTGGAAGAAATAGTATTCATCGGTGCAGTTGGAACCAGGTTTGATCATTCAATGTCAAATATATTCTTGTTAAAAAAACTGATGGATGTCAGCGTAAAGGCATGCATAGTTGATGAACATAATTACATATATATGTTCAACGAGACCTTTACAATGCCTAAAAAAGAAGGCTATAAGCTTTCACTTATCCCTGTTTCTGATAAAGTTACGGGAGTGACCACTAAGGGCTTGAAGTACCCATTGAATAATGCAACAATGTCACTGGGAACTTCCTGGGGAGTCAGCAATGAGTTTTATGAGGATATTGCTACTGTTACCCTAGGAGAGGGGATCTTGCTGGTTTGCCTTTCCAGGGATTAAGCCATAATACCCGAGTATTTTAATACTGTAATACTTTATATTCCAAGTAATAAAGTGCTTGACGTTTGGATTTCAAAAAATATGAGTCGCTGAAAGCTATTAAGTGGATTTAATTCAAGGAAGATGTTGATATATGGGAAATGTTGTTACAGATACTACAATATATACAGGAAAGCCTGAAAAATCAGACAGGTTGCAGAAAGAAACTGATACATATGAGCTGTTGGACAGGCTGGGAATCTTTTATTTCAGGCTGGATCACAGAGAAACGGCAACAATAGACGACTGCTATGAAGTTGAAACACTTTTGGATATTGAGATCTGTAAAAATCTCTTCCTGTGTAATTCATCAAAAACTTCCTTTTACATGCTGATGATGCCCGGGAGCAAGAAGTTTGACACAAAAACCGTATCCAAACAAATTAATTCATCAAGGCTGTCTTTTGCAGATGCGGAATATATGGAAAGATTTTTGAATATAAAACCCGGATCGGTAAGTGTTCTGGGGTTGATGAATGATAGAGACAAGCATGTAACCCTGCTGGTGGATAAGGATATCCTTAGTGCAGAATATTTTGGATGCCATCCATGTGTTAATACCAGCAGCCTTAAGATAAAGACTATTGACTTATTGGAAAGATTTTTACCTTATACCGGACAT
>JAQSXC010000280.1 GCA_029266335.1 Eubacterium sp.
TATTCGATTTATATCACAGTTCCATTTTCTCATACATTTTGAGTGTTACACCCATGGAAATACCATAAAAAATAATATCCAACAATATTGATACAACAAAGAATGCATAGGCATTGTTCAATACAGCAATTGTCGGAAGTTTAGAAAGGCTTTCAGGATTAACTCCTCTTGCTATTACGCTTACAAAAAACAATCCGACAAACGGTATAAATGATATAAACCTTCCTTTTATGGCACCAAACTTAAAAAAGCCGGGCAGTTGAATTGCAGTAAAGAAAAAGTACATAAGGAGGCCAACACTAATCCCCACAATTGTCTCTTCCAGTGTAAATTTGTGGTTGGTCAGTGTAAGGACTATAATATTTAAAACCAATCCTATCAAAGCTGCCAATATGCCGCCGGCTGCCGAGAACATATACCTTCCGGCAACAATATCCTTTTTGGTAACCGGTATTAACCCATACAGCCTGTTAAGATCATTTTTCTCTGCTATTGAAAAGGTGTAGTTCGATGTCATTGCCATCATACTCATGCAAAATATTATACCTGGAACAATATCCTGCATACTATAGATTACAATCAATGGTGCTAATAATACTATTAATAAAGATTTGGAATAGGGTTTAATAAGTGATAAATCCAATTTGACCAGTTTAAGAACATTATTCATGATTATGTCCTCCTTTACTTGTAAAAACAATTATTTCGTCTATAGATACAGGTTCACAGGTGAACTTGTTATAGTATTTAATATCACTTGTTTTAATAAGTCCTTCAAAGCCTGTAGAAAACTTTCTGATCCCTATCATTTTTTTCTCCAGTTCGTTATTCAGGTCACTCATGCCGCCTTTAACCATCCTGAACCCATCGATAAAATCATCCTTTGGGCCGGTATAAAAAATATTACCATTATTTATGAAGGTAATATAATCAGCTATTTTGTCCAGATCTGAAGTTATATGTGTTGAAAATAAAACACTTCTTTCCCCATTCTGAATAAACTCCGAAAGTATATCCAGCAGTTCATCTCTGGCTACAGGATCCAGACCGCTGGTAGGTTCATCAAGTATCAGCAGCTTGGCGTCATGGGAAAATGCGCAGGCCACCATTAATTTCATCTGCATTCCTCTGGAAAGCTCTTTTACTTTTTTATTGGGTTCAAGTCCGAAACTCGTTGTCATTTCTTTGTACTTATTACTGTCCCAGCTGTTGTAAAAAATACCTATAGACTTTTCAACCTCTTTTACAGTCCAATCCTGTACAAAATAATTTGAATCAAAAACTGCTCCGATATCTTCTTTTATATTGTTCTGATCATTAACGCTGTCCATACCCATAATCGTTATCTGTCCGGATGTTTTCCTGAGCATGTTCAGCATAAGCTTGATAGTAGTAGTCTTCCCTGCTCCATTAGGTCCTATCAGTCCCATAATGTACCCCTGAGGCAAAGAAAAACTCACATTTCTAAGAGAAAAGCTGTCATATTCCTTACAGAGATTTTTAATTTCTATTGCGTTACTCATTATAGTCATCCTCCATTAGTATCCTAAGCATTTTTACCAATTCGTCAGAGGATACCTCCGCTCTTCTGGCTGATTTTATCGCCGCAGCCAGATTATCCTCTATATCCCTCAGCAGTTGTTCACGAATAAGTTCGGAGCCTCTTCCCATTACATAGCAGCCCTTACCTTGAACATTTGTAACGTAGCCTTCCTGCTCCAGCTCTGTATAAGCTCTCGTTGTAGTAAGAACACTGATTTTCAAATCTTTGGCCAGCTGCCTTAGCGATGGCAGGAGTTCATTCTCCTCAACTTCTCCTGATAATATAGCGCTCTTTATCTGATCTTTTATTTGTTCATAAATAGGTATACCTGATGTATTTGAAATTATTATTTTCACCAAAAACCTCCTTATGTTTATTGTATATACTGTTATGTTTGTTATATATACAGTATATACACAGTGCACAGCACTGTCAAGTTAAAAGCGGCATAAAAAAAGCCTGTGTTTTACACAAGCCTCTTAGCACTAAATCTTAACCAGCTTCAAAATATGCTTCAATTTTAGTTGGATTTTGAGCTGGACTTTGAACTGGACTTTAAGTTATATTTTCAGTATGTATTATCGTATTATTATGTAATTCTATTTACCTACCCTTTGTTTTAGTTCTTTAAGGACTTCCTTCAGATGTCCAAGCTGGACATTGTATTTGATACTGCGCATACCGGGAAAAGCTTTTATCAGTCTTAAACCGCTGCCTTTTCTGTCAGTAAGTGCCTCAAACTTTTCTTTTAATTTATTATTCAATTCAGTTTTGCTTACCTCAAGCTTCTGGTTCAGTCCGGTTTTTCCTTCTTCAATTATGAGCTTTAATTTATCAAAGCTTTTAAGGAATTCCTTCTCATTAAACCATTCGTGAATATCTGCATTTTTACGTAATTCCTCAGTAAATTCATGCAGCTTCCTAAGTCGAGCATTAAGATTAACCAGGGTGTTCAGTGTGAATATCATGTCAATGGCAAAAACAGATGCCAGAATAATACTTGTTATGATTAAATACAGTGATGGTATGCTCCACACCAAATAAACAGTTGTAGGATGAATAAATTTTATCAGAAGGACACTCATTATTCCAAAACAAACCGAGTTCTTCAGGCATACCCTTCCCTCAAGGTTAAACCTCTTATCACTGTAGTCCCACCATCTCGTTCCGAAAAAAGTCTCAAGAAGCCATCCGGTTATGTACTCAACAATACTTGTAATAACCAGTCCGCAGATAAATATTACTGGTACACTTGCGGCAACCGGCTTTAAAAGCCATATTATAAATAAAGCTCCAAAACCGTAGACCGGACATACCGGGCCCGCCAAAAAACCTCTGTTTACTATTTTTCTTGATAAAAAAGAACAGTAAATAACCTCACAAAGCCATCCAATAAAGCTGTATATGGCAAAATACACAATTAATTTTTCCATCTCCTGCAATTGGATTCCCTCCTATTATTGTTCTAGTCTTCTCATATGCCTAAGACCAATGCTTGTACCAATTCATTACTGAAGTTGAAATAAAAGTGCTAAAATCTGTTAAAATCAATAAACAGCATATTCAAGTTTAGAATTAAGCTTATACACTTATGAATTTTTTACCGTCATTTTATGGAATCCACTGTCAATAATTTTAAAAATTACTCTTCATATATATTATACAATACCACTTAAACCACTACTACTCCAATTGAAATGTAAAAATGGCCAATACCGTATGTACAATTTATATATCTTTTATATTTATATTTGACAATAATCTCATTTAAAAAAATGGCGATTTATAGTAAAATATGTCTATACCAGACCTTAATATCATAAAATAATAAATATTATAGCCTGTAAACCTTACATATAAATATAGAAATGAGTATAATGATATTTTAAAACAGAAACCAGGTGATTAAATGGAGCTTCAGATACCGATTATAAATATGGTTTTATCCCTTTCAAGTGCTATTGATTTGATTGACCCAAGCATTACAAATCATCACAAAAGGGTTGCATACATATCATACAACATAGCAAAGAAAATGAATTTACCGGACAATCAGCTTAAGGATCTGGTATTGGCCAGTCTTCTGCATGACTGTGGTGCGGTAAATCTGTCAGAAAGAAGCACTCTTTTTGAATTTGATTTTGGAAATTCCATGTTCCAAAGACACTCTCATGGCTACAAGGGCTGGTTTATACTTAACGAATGTGCCGAGTTAAAGGCAGCAGCTGAAATAATCAAATTTCACCATATCTTCTGGGAGGAGCAGACCGAAGGTTATATGGACTATTACAGTATTCCGGTAACAAGTCATGTACTCCATCTTGCAGATAGAATTGACATTTTAATTAACCGCAATAAGGAAATTCTCAATCAGCGAAAATTTATCAAGGAAATGATTGAGAAAGGAAGCGGAACCATGTTTATGCCGCAGGCTGTCGAGGCTTTCAATACACTGGTGCCGAAGCCCTTTTTCTGGTTCGATATAGTGAACCCATACCTTGAGGATTTGATTAAAACTGAAATGTCTTCGTATAAGATAAGCCTTAACAGCAGAAGTCTGCTTGACTTTGCAAATGTAGCCCACAGAATTATCGACTTTAGAAGCAAATTTACAGCTACTCATTCCATAGGCGTAGCAACAAGTGCAAGCACCCTTGCTTCAAAGCTGGGCTTTAGTAAGGAGGACTGCGAACTTATGCATTGTGCCGGACTGATGCATGACCTCGGTAAACTGTGTATTTCTGAAGACATCCTTGAAAA
>JAQSXC010000281.1 GCA_029266335.1 Eubacterium sp.
TGATTAAATATAAATACCAATACCCATACCATACATTAGGCAGGTAGCCCATGAAGAAAAGATATATATCTATATTGCTTTGCTTTTTGTCCATTTTAACTTTGTTCGGGTGCTCTGTAAAAAATGAGCCGGTAAAACTGCATTATTATTACTTCAATGCCTGCGGAGCATGTAATGAAAGCGGCAAGTTTTATGATATGGCAAGTTCTGTTTTGAAGGGTATAGACAATTCCGATTATCAGATAATTACAGTTAATATTTTTAAAGAAGCAATGCCTGAAAGTCTCAAGCTTTTTTTGGAAGCTAATAACATGAAACCTGAAGACATCAGCTACCCTATGCTTACCTCCGGGAATAATTATATTATGGGACTGGAAAATATAGAAAAAAATATGAGAGAGCTTTTGCTCAGCAGCATAGATAATAAGAGTTTCAGTCCTGGCCGGAGAAGCAATGAACCCGCAAGGAACTCCATTGAACAGGAGAACGACTATAAAGGCATATCGGGTTCCGCAGGCAAAAACAGTTCATATTTTGTATACTTCTATACTTCTTCGTGCAGCGACTGTAATAATACTCAGAATTTCTTAAAAACACTTTCCAGCGGCTATATGCTGAACATTGAAAGAAAGACTGTAAATTCACCGCTGGTAATAGATCATAAAAACATTACGCAGGAAAATAATCTGGTATTGCTGCAAAGTCTTTTTGAATATTATAATGTTCCGAAAGACAAACGTGAAGTTCCTGTTATGTTTTATTCAAAGGGTTATATCAGCGGATATGACCATATAAAGAAGAATATGGAAAAAATAATAATTGGGGGGGAGGCTTTAAATTTTGATTATGACAGACTGAACCAGGAAAATAATATAAAAAGCCTGACACCTGAAAATATTCCGGGCATATTCTTTACCGGGCTTATAAATGGCATTAATCCCTGTTCCATATCCATGCTTTTTTTGCTTTTATCCCTTGTTATCTCCAAAAAGTCAAATATATTAAAATTTGGCTTCAGCTATATAGCGGGTAAGATGGCAGCATATTATTCCTTTGGAATAGCTGCTTACCATATTATCACCGTTGTGGATTCAACGGCATTCAGAAATGTGCAATACGGTATAAGTATTTTCATGGTTATAATGTCATTAATATTAGCATTATTGAATTTCAGAGATGCCTACTGGGCCAGGAAGGAAATATATAGTAACGTAAAAATGCAACTACCAGGCTCATTGAGAAAATATAACCACAGGATTATAACTTTTTTTGCCGAAAAAGCTGATTCAGGCTGGACTGTTTTTGTTATTTTCATTCTAGGAGTTATAATTTCCCTGGGAGAATTTTTATGCACAGGTCAGATATATGTTGCTACAATTGTGTACCTTGCTCAAAATACATCGGGGCTGACAGGGACTACCGTTTTGTCATTTGTTTTATATGTATTGGCCGCCTCCTTACCGTTAATCCTGCTGGTTATCCTTGTGAACAGAACAAAAAGGCTATTGCAGGTATCAGAGTTAGTAAGGAGGCATCTGCCTGTAATAAAGATTATATTTGGAGTTACATTTCTTATATTTGGACTAATCTTTGCAATATATATTATCTAGTGCTGAATATACAAACAATGCGAAAACTTAATCAAATGGGGAGAGTCAGCTATGTTTAAAAAGAGAAAAAACAAAAATCCCAAAACTCAAGTATCTATTTTCAATTGCAATAATGAGCTGCTGTTTAAGGGAGAATTGGATTCATTACCCATAAAAGAGGCTGTGATAATAAGAAAGAGCATTGAATTTTTTAATGATAAGAACCCCTGTTATATACACCGGGGAGCGGTAACTGTAAGGCTGTTGGGTGAAATAGAAGCTTACCTGAAAATGCAGGAAGGAAATCCTTTATTGTTGACAGGCAGACAGGTAGCGTTGCTGACTATATTAATGTTGACGGCATATATCGTGTGGAAATGTCCCTGTTATAATGAAATACTCGAAGGAGGAATAAAAATGAAGCATAAACTGTGGTACAAATCTCCGGCAAAGGATTGGAATGAAGCATTGCCGGTTGGTAACGGCAGACTGGGCGCAATGGTATACGGCTGCGTGAAAAATGAAAATGTTCAACTCAATGAGGACAGTGTCTGGTATGGTGATCCGATAGACAGAAATAATCCCGATGCTCTGGCTAATTTACCTGAAATACGGAACCTTTTGTCGGAGGGCAGGATTAAAGAGGCTGAAAAGCTGGCCGTTCTGGCACTTTCCGGAGTGCCGGAAAGCCAGAGACCGTATCAGACTATGGGAAACCTGAAACTCAATTTTGACATTGATGAGGGTGATATAAAAGATTACAGCAGAGAGCTGGATATAGAAAATGCATGTGCTGCAGTGAAATTTGTTGCACGGGGAGTCAAGTATACTAGAGAATATTTTGCAAGTGCTGTTGATCAAGTTATTGTTGTCCGTTTGCTAGCCGATGTCCGGGGTAGGATAAGCTTCACAGCAAATATGAGAAGGGGCAGGTTTCTTGATAATTCTGCGGCCGTAGACAGTAGAACTATAGGAATGTATGCGAGCTGCGGAACCGGCAGAGGTATCAGATTTTGTTCAATGGTCAGGGCGGTTACCGAAGGAGGAAAAATCAATACGGTGGGTGAAAACCTCATTGTCGAGGAAGCAAATGCAGTAACCCTGATCATATCTGCCGCTACCAGCTTTTATCATAAAGAATATGCAGCTCAGTGCCTGAAATATCTTGACCGAGCTGGAGAAAAAACATATGCAGGGCTGCTGTCGGATCACATTGAGGATTATTCGCAGCTATACGGCAGAGTTAAGCTTGAGATACGGAATGCCTGGGAGCACGATGAAATTCAAAGCATGGATACGGCCGAGAGGCTGGACAGACTTAGGTGCGGAAGACCGGACCAGGAACTGCTATGCCTTTATTTCAGCTTCGGAAGGTACCTGCTGATATCCTGCAGCCGCCCGGGTAGTTTGCCTGCAAATCTTCAGGGTATATGGAATCAGGATATGCTCCCTGCCTGGGACAGCAAATATACTATCAATATAAATACAGAAATGAACTACTGGCCTGCCGAGACCTGCAATCTTTCCGAGTGCCACATTCCGCTCTTTGATCACCTTGACAGGATGAGAGCACCAGGCAGAAGAACGGCCAGGGTAATGTATGGCTGCAGTGGCTTTGTAGCGCACCACAATACCGACATATGGGGGGATACGGCTCCCCAGGATATATACATTCCGGCAACTTACTGGCCAATGGGTGCAGCCTGGCTCTCACTTCACCTGTGGGAACATTACGAATTCGGTTTGGACAAGGAATTTTTAAAAGGTGCCTATCCTGTTATGAAAGAGGCAGCGGAATTCTTTCTGGACTTTTTAATCCGAGACGGTAAAGGGAGACTTGTAACAAGTCCTTCTGTTTCACCGGAGAATACATATATACTGGAAAACGGTGAGAAGGGCTGTCTATGTACTGGCCCTTCCATGGACAGCCAGATATTATATGCTCTTTTCAGCGGATGTATAGAAGCTTCGGATATTCTTGATACCGACAGAGCTTTTGCTGAGAAGCTGATAAAAGCCAGAAACAGTCTCCCAATGCCTCATATAGGACGATACGGGCAAATTCAGGAGTGGTCCGAGGATTATGAGGAAGAGGAGCCTGGACACAGACATATTTCACATTTATTTGGCTTACATCCAGGAAAGCAGTTCAGTAAAAGAAGGACACCCGAACTGGCAGCTGCCGCCAGGAAAACTCTTGAAAGGCGGTTGGCCCATGGCGGAGGTCATACAGGGTGGAGCAGAGCCTGGATAATAAATATGTGGGCAAGACTGAAGGATGGAGAAAAGGCATATGAAAATGTTATGGAACTGTTGAAAAAATCCACTCTGCCAAATTTGTTCGACAATCATCCGCCATTCCAGATTGATGGCAATTTCGGAGGTACTGCAGGTATTGCGGAAATGCTGCTGCAAAGTCATGAGGGCGGTATTGAATTTCTGCCTGCTCTTCCGGGTAACTGGAGTGAGGGAAGGGTAAAGGGGCTGGTTGCACGTGGCGGCTTTGAAGTAGATATGGATTGGAAGGACGGTAGGATAAGTCGTGCCAGCATTCTATCCAGAAATGGGGAGGTTTGTAAAATTATATTATTACTAAATTATGATATAACCTGTGAGGACAAGAAGGTTGAAGTCAAACAGCAGGGTGATATAATATCTTTTGATACTTCTATCGGGAAGAGATATTACATTGGAATCAGTTAATAATCATTATAATTAATTTATAATAATCAGATAGACAGTTTTGGCAAATAGAGGTTTGATATTTAAATCAAGTTGGAGTAATTATATAAAGCCTTAATGTAAAGCCGATGCGGAGGTATAACATGAAAGAAAATGAAATTACAAATAAAGACTCTTTTATTAATCCCATACTGCCGGGGTTCTATCCTGACCCGTCGGCATGCCGGGTTGGAGAAGACTACTATCTGGTTACGTCCTCTTTTTCCTATTATCCGGGTATACCCATTTTCCATAGCAGAGATCTGGTCAACTGGAAGCA
>JAQSXC010000282.1 GCA_029266335.1 Eubacterium sp.
CTGAGAGACGGCTGGGGAGAAATTAAAGGAAACAGCTTTACAAACATAAACCAGTACATCTGCAAATTTGACAAACCCGTATACAGCGACGGTGTTACTATTCCCGGTGCGGGCTGCAATAATTTTGACATTTCCGGAAATACCATTACAAATTGCAATGTTTACTGGCGTATGCTCTATGGAGCAGGCAATATCATTTTGAACGGAAAGAATATAGACAGCATAATCCCGTACACCGGAACAGGAATATGGCAGTGATGAGACCAATCTGATACGAAAATTTGTTTAAAAACCCGTGGAGTATAGTAAAACCTACTACTCCACGGGTTTTCTGTTCTCATAACTCTGTTCGAATAACAGGAAACTATAGTTATTTAATGTTTCAGCAGCTTTTCTTCCAGCTGTCGGAGCTGCTGCTCTGTCGGTGCGGTATCACCATACCGCGCCCGGTCATAGCAATCCGCCAGCAGCGCATTAAACTGTGACGCCTCGGGAACTATGCCGCCTGCGTCGCGGCATAGCTCCCGAGCGGTGGACGCATTTGGCACCTTTACCCCGGTTTTCTTTACATTATTTACAAAGTAGATGAATAGTCTTCTTACTTTTGATATGCCATCAGGTAAATTGCTGTAGGGTATCTCCCTGTTAAAGAGCCCTGCAGCCATATTCCTGAATTTATGAGCCATATTCTTCAAGTTTCTGTTCAGGAGACTTTCCTTTTCATCTGTATGACCGTATTCCGACACCGTTTCTACAGAATGTTCACCGCTTCTGAGCCACCTTACAAACTTAATAATCAATCTGACTATAAATTTTATAATATGGTAAATCAAAAATATTAAGGCTGCAATTACAAGCACTGCTGACAGCACATTGAGAAGCATCAGAAATATTTTCTCAAAGAGAGATGGATCCTTAGCTCCGGTTTTGTCCAGAAAATCTTCCAATTGCTGGCTTGCAGGAGGCGTATTCACACTGCCGGGTGCCAGCAACCCGGCAAGAAAAGCAAAAAAACTTCCTATTACACTGAAAACAAACCTGTAAATTGTAGTAACCTGTCCTGCAGCTCCTGCCAGCAGCAGAACGGTCAGCATTATTCCCCCGAAGATTTGATTATTCCTGCGTTGAATAGTGCTTATATCCATGGTATTGCTGCCAAAACGTCTGGATTCGTCCATCTGCTTAATAACAAGCACTGTTATGGAAGCAGCCGTTGAAACACAAATTGCAATATTCCCGAAGAAAGCCATACTTTTATAGGTGGTATTGAAAAAGAGAACTGCTAGGGGAATATTCAGCAGAATTGCTCCCGAAGCCAGCTGTATAGCTATATCCCTTCCGGTGTTCATTTCTGTTTTTACCCTGCTGAATATAATTATACAGATTACAGCAGTAAAGAAACCACCAAAGCTGATACCTGCTGTAATAAAAGCAGTCAGCAATGAAATTGCAAGCGTTATAAGTTTATATACAAATGGGCCTGGTTTTAGCCTGCATATAAAAAAAGCTGTTAATACAACCAGGTTAAACAGACATGTCACAATAAATGACAAAGTCGGCGGAAGTACCAGCTGCAGCAGTATAAAAGATCCCGGCATAAAAATCAGAGTTTCAAGAATAGCAGTAATCACTGTAAATCCAAACATCACGCCATCCCTCCTTCTGCTATGACAAGCACCTCTACCTGATGACCATCCCTCCGCAGGTGGAATATCTCCTCGTTGACAGCTTCATCCATATATAATGAGACTATTAAAATATCAGTATCCTTTGGTATGGAGCCTCTTATATTTTTTATCATGGTATAAAAGGACAGAGCTCTGTGGAGCTGAAGTTTTGCCATTGCTTCAAATATGGTATAAAGCTGTGGTTTACTGCAGCGTGCAGGAATATTTACAAAGTCGGTCATGTCCCGAAAATGGCCATTGCAGCAAAACCCTGTAGCTATACCCTGACTTATGGATTTTTCCACGATTGCAGCACAAAAGTGAATTCCGAACTCAATCTGTCTGCATTCCCCCTCATTGGGATAGGGATCCTGTATATTGCTGCTGTCGATATTGAAAAGAATCAGTATATTTGAATTGGCAGTGTAGTCATATTTGTAGACCTGAAGTGCATTTGTTCTGGCCGATGCTTTCCAGTTTATTGACGACATGGGATCACCCGATTGATACTGTCTTACACCCGCAACCAGAAAAGGGTCAGGGTTTATAAACCTTCTGACAACCACGTCCCCCTGAAGAGAATGAAAACACTGAATGAGTTTATCCTGGTGTAAAGGGTTTGGATATACCAGCAGTCTTGTTTCATTGTCATAGGTAGTTATCTTTGACGTAAAGCCAAAAATATCACCGGAAGTTATTGTTACATTTCCCACATTATAATCACCCCTCTGAAGACAGGTTACCTCATGGGTTCTTTTTATGCGATAAAATGGCATTATTGAAAAGACGCTTCTATGATAGCCCCCCTGAGCCTGGTCCATGTTTTTTGCAGAGGCCAGCCTCAAGTTGGGGTTTATTCTGGACTCAGCCTTCATCCATGCTATGGGAAGCAGACTGTTATTTTCTATTTCCTCTATCATATATATTTTCTGTCCTTCAAAGGCAGCATTCTCAGATATGCTCCTTTTATAAGACATACCCTTTAATAAAAATGTTTTGTATAAAAAGCATTCTAAAAGTACCAGCAAAGGCAGGGCAAGGACAATTTGAAGAAATATCATAAAACCTCCTAACGCTCTTGTACCTGTTCCAGCGGTACTGCCGTATGCGTCAGCACATCTGTTATTATTTTTTCGCTGGCACTGACGTTTTCAACAGACAGACTCTTTGGGATAATCCTGTGGGCCAGAACAGGCGCTGCCATAACCTTCACATCATCAGGTGTTACAAAGTTTCGGGCTTTGAGGAGGGCGTACACCTGCACTGCCTTAAGCAGCGCCAGCGATCCTCTTGGGCTGACACCAAGATGGGCATTGGGATGTTTCCTTGTTGCCTCTGTTATTTTTGTTATGTATTCAAGAATATCTTCAGATACCCTGACCCGTGAATATACCCCTGAGGCCTCAACAATGTCATTGGCAGACACTACGGCTTTAAGCTCGGCAAGAGGATTGTTTTCCTTAAACCTCTTAAGAATATTTATCCCTTCCCTAATATCCGGGTATCCCATGGAAGTCTTGATAAGGAAGCGATCCAACTGTGCTTCAGGCAGGGGGAAGGTTCCCTGGATTTCTACCGGATTCTGTGTTGCTATTACGAGAAAGGGTGCTGTCAACAGTTTTGTTTCTCCGTCAATTGTAACCTGATGCTCCTCCATACATTCCAGCATGGCCGACTGAGTACGTGGTGTAGCCCTGTTGATCTCATCTGCAAGAACTATATTGGAAAATATAGGTCCCGGTCTGAATACAAAATTGTTTTCCTTTTGATTGAAAAAGTTTATTCCTGTAACATCTGACGGCAGAAGGTCTGGAGTAAACTGTATTCTCCTGAAGGTGCAGTCAACTGATGAAGCCAGGGCCCTTGCAAATACTGTCTTCCCTGTGCCGGGAACGTCCTCCAGCAGCATATGTCCCCCTGTAATGACACAAATCATGGCTAAATCGATAATATCTTCCTTGCCAACAATAACTCTGGCAACATTATCCCTGATTTTTGCCGCTAACAACCCAATATCCTGCAATTCCATGTTTATCTCCCCCTCAATTTTAAATTCATCGTAGCATAAAATTTTATTTTGAAGCAGCCGGATAATTGCTATTTTCACTTAAAGCTATAATATTCTACTTAAGAACTTATTAAAGAATATATAAAACAATATATAAACCATATATAAACCATATATAAAAGAACATATAAAACAACTGGAAAAAATTACAGAATAATTATATCATATTTACCTGTTTGTACTTCTTATGAAAAACTCCTAAATAGCATAGTATTTATTTGGCACTTTCATAAAAATACCAGGGGTAATATTTATGTGCACATATATTTACTACAGGATATTACCCTTTGAGTTACCTATATAAATTATACTCAGTTATTTATGGCGTTTTTTCTAGGAACCTTTCAGGTAATAATATTTGAAAAGACAAAAAGCTTGCTTTGCCCTATTATAGTACATAATTTTTCAAACCTGGCCAATACCCTGTGCGGATATTTATTATCAATTATAGGACATAGTCATTAACTTTTTTTAGATTTACTTGATTTTTTCTTCCCGAAAATCTCATACAACCCCATAGCCAGCAGAAAAATCCCGAAG
>JAQSXC010000283.1 GCA_029266335.1 Eubacterium sp.
CCACCGGTCAGTGAAACATTTCCTATTTTCTCACAAATTTTCTCAAGGTATTCAAGTTCTTTAAGTCTATACAGAGTCTGGTTTTCCTCCATCAGCTTTGCAGTGTTTAATAAACTTCTTGTTGAAGCAACCTCTTCCCTTCTGGTGATAACATTGGCCTGTGCCTTTTTTTCAGCTATCAGGACAGTATTCAGAATTTCCTTAATTTCACCGGGCAATATGATGTCCTTGACGCCTGTAAACAGGAATTCAACTCCATAGCTGCCGCTTTTCTGCTTCAGTTTATCAAGTACATAGTTTCCAATATCCTGCTTTCTTGCCAGAAGGTCGTCAAGCTTCATACCACCCACATACTCCCTGAGGATCAACTGTAAAACTATGTAGAGCTGCTCTTCAAAGGATTTTATTTCAACAACCTTCAGAGGATCGGTAATCCTGTATTGGCAAACAAAATTCAACCTTAAAGTTATTTTGTCTTCGGTCATTATTTCCTGACCGGTCATGTCAAGCTGCTGCTGCCTTAGATCCAGCTTTTTAACAGTGACATGTACGGGGCTTTTCCAGAAGTAGTATCTGCCGGGCTCCAGAATTTTCTGAACTATATTATTATAATAAAGTATACCTTTTTCATGGTTTTCTACTTCATAATAGCCGGCAAAGCCTGAGAGCTTTGGACTGGTGTATATGAAAGGATCTATATCCTTTATTTCAGGTTCCCTTGTATCTATTATAATAAAATCATGTTTTTTCAGTACCTTCCAGAAGGCATATTTTCCTGATTTAAGTACCTCTGCAAGCTTGGCGTCCTCAAAATGTATTGCTATTTCATGATCCTGGACATCAATCACTGTCAGGTCGTTTAAAAGCTCCTGATCATCAAGAAACAGATTTAGATTTTTACCGGCTGATTCAAAGGATTTATTTACATCAGCCACAGCCAGTGTATAATTTTTAAATGGATTAAAGATATACTTTCCGGGTTTTAAACATTTTACATAATTTCCGTCCTTGAACAACAAGCCTCTTTCATCCATTTTAATAAACTTTTTCATTATTTTTAACCCCTTTCAAAAAACAAATAATATCTGCCAATTTAGTCGGCTTATGCTTTCCTGCACTCCGGAAACCACAAGTGCTGTAATCCATTATGAGAATCCTCTCCATAAGCCATGCGGAGTAATGTTTGAGGATAATTCAGTATTGAATTGCCGGTATAAGCCGGCTATCCAAGTTCAAACCGTTATATATGATTAACTCCTGAAACTTCAGGCTGAACCCGGCATTTCAAGGCATAGTTCATATATCGATCAGTCTGCAAAATCCGGTATCCACTTACTGCGGGCAAAGCTCATGGTGCTTTTATAACTGAATATAAAGCCTGAGGATTCTCTAAAAGATTGACCATAAAATCCTCGATTGGAAGTCGAGCTGCAACCAAGCAATCAGACCAAACTGATTTGGGAATCGAACCCCGTTAAATAGCCTTATGCTCTACCGCTGAGCTAATTACTTTACAGTAATAGAGGAATCGAACCTCTGTAAATAAGGTTGTTTGAGTTCTCTTTTCCCGGTATACCTGACATCACTGATACAGGCACCGCAAGACCATTCAGAAATCTATGCACTGGGATCAGGAACAATTTCAGTATACAAGGATATATTTCCAATTTACAGACAAAAAGTTTGCAACTTTAAATACGGCTGCAAACTTTTTGGAATTTTTTATAGTGTTTCAGTTTTGACTTTGACTATATAGCGATATAGCTCTTTTTACCCTATCGACTATTTCATCAGCGATTCTTTGAGGTGAAATAACTTTTACATAAGGCCCGAGAGAAATTATATTTCGAATGAGATTTTCTTCTTCAAACAAATAGTAATTCAATCTTATTTCATACTTCTTATTGCCAAGATCCCTTGAAGTTCTCTCCATACCCGAAAAGCACATAAAACATCTTTCCATTGCAGTTTTCCTATCAGTAACTTCAAGTATGACCGGCTCTTCAGAGTACTTTTGTTCAAAAAGCAGCTTTTTTGCTTTCTCCCTGTTTATCCCTACCTCTTCATCCACTATTCTTATGTCAGTGAGTGTAAAAACATTAGCCATAACGGGTCTGTTATCATCTATGGAATACATTGACACTCTAAAACGCGAATCCCTCATGGAATATTCCAGATTTATTGGTAAAGCCAGCTTGTTGCCGTGGAGGTTTCCTGCTTTATCGGTATTGCTGTATCTTATTGGTTTTTCCTGTAACAGTGCTTGCAGCAATAATTTGAAATTTTCCCGGTAGGCCTGTTGTTGTTCTATATCAGGCAGCTTTAATGTATTAGTTATTTCAAAATATTCATCCCGAACCGGCGAATCAAAGTCCGCCAGCTCCTTTTGAAGCTTCTCTAGTGTTGTAGGGCCAAGCAGCATGTTGATCTCAGGTTTTTCCACCATAGCCTTCAACCAGGCCTTTTCCAGCTTTGTAAACCTTACAGGCAGAGGAAGTTCTCCGGAACCTTCAATAACAGGATAGTACAGTCCTTCCTTCTCTTCTAACAAACCAAGATTATCATCTTCATTACATTTGTTTAAAAGCATATCAGAAAATGACTGTTGATTTTTTCCGATAACCTTTTGTTCAAATTCTCCTTCATCTATCAGCCTGAGCAAATCACCTCTGACCATTCCCTCTGCACATTCATTGATTATTCTGTATACCAGCTGGAAATACCTGTTCTTGACCTCATTAAACAGCTCCATAATTATCAAGCATCTCCTTCCAGTCATTTAGGATTTTATCTGCAAGCTCTGAACTTTCCAGCACTCTGACATATCCTGCATAGCTCCTTATCCATGGGATAATTTCACTGCTGTCGTTAACCTGCATTGTAAAATGATAATGTTCCTTATCAATTTGTTCCAGGAAACCATTTGACGCTTCATTTCTGATTCTATCAATAATGTAGGTTTCAGCAGGTTCAGTGACAACGATTTCAAGTTTCACCGTTTCCGGTGCTTTTTCGCAACTCATGGACGCACTTGACCAACTGTAAGTCATGCTGTCTTTGTACTGTACCTCAAAGTCATTTCTATCAAATATTTCATTTGAAAGTTCTACATTTTCAATTCTATCCAGCCTTGAAACAAAACATTTGTTACGTTTTGTGAAAGACACCAGATAAAACCTTCCATGCCTGACGTCGTATCTTAATTTATATGGAATTAACACCCTGTTGTTGATTCTTTTATCCTGATTTTTCGGTGAATGATAATAAAGTCTTATCATTCTTCTCTGATGTATTGCATTCAAAATGTCCCAGAGGATCTGCTCTTCTATAACCGGGTGAAAATGTACATGCCGGTAGCTAAAAATATTATTGCCGGTATAGCCGGCTTTTCTCTCATAATGTAAATAGTCCATGAGAGTCTTTTCGCAAAAGTATCCGGCAGTCACAGGATAAATAAGGTTTTTATACAGGCTGACAGCAGTTGCCAGTTCCTTAAGTTCGTTATTGTCCAAGGCTTCTAAAATATCCCGGGCTATCCAATAATACCTGGTTTTCTTTTCAACTCTGCAAGAAAGAACTCCAAAATTTTCACACATCTCGGAAAGCTTTCGTTGAATGGTTTTACTGCTGATTTTATCAAAGGAAATCAGCCCAAGGGTATTAAGTGAATCTTCAATTTCCCTCAGGGAACACTGAGTGTTTTCGGACTGTATATACAAAAGTATTAGAAAATAAGTTATCAAATCGGTACGGGTGAAGCTTTTGGTCATATATGTACTGACCAGGAAATTGTCATTATGCTTCATAAAGTCATAAGACAGGCTCATTAGTTTATATCTGCCCTCTTTATCAAACCTGATATACTCATTTTCAACATATTGCTGGATTCGCCTTATTTCATAGCTCACTTTTCTTGAGCTGACATTTCTTTTTGTCTCCAGACCGTCCCTTGAGAAATACCCGTACAGAAAACAATCTCTTAGAATATCTCTTATTATGTTGTAATGCTTGATAAATTCACTGAACATAAAATCCCCTCAAAAAGTGATTAATTTATTTTATCACATTACATTTTACTCAGGCTAAATATTGTATTTCAATTTAATTACAAATATTATATTAAAGCAGTAATAATTAAAAGGAAGTAAACCTGCCTATAAGTAATCTGTCCGATTGAAGCTGAAGAGTCTGTAGAATTTAATCCCACAGACTCTTCAGCTTTTCTTATACATTTAAACGACTACGGACACTTCTGTTTAAATTATTTCTA
>JAQSXC010000065.1 GCA_029266335.1 Eubacterium sp.
CCTTTCCTTCTGCAACACCTTGGATATCCTGCGCCCGTCCTCCCGATGCCGTTCCTACTCTTAATGCCTTGGCTCCGTCATGATAGTTATTTGAAACTACCGAGTTATTTGAATAGTTAATAGTCCATCCGGTTGTCCCCGATTCAAAACCGGGATTTACAACCAGGTTGGTGGGCGGTGTTACCACAGTACCGGTAAATTCATGTACACCTCTGTCAGGTACACCGTTATAAAGCGGATTTCCCCAGAAATCCTTTCCGCCGTTGCTGATTCCGGCGAAGGAACCGATTTGTTTACCGGAATTGATGCAGGGGGAAGCTGCCTGCAGCTTGTAGCCTTCAAGTGATGCCAGCCCTGTAGTTCCGCTGCCGGGATTCACAAACATTGGATCAGAGGTAATTTTGTGTGCATCCGCCGGTTCACCGCTGAGGTGATTTCCAAAGAACACATTGTAATCAAAGACTGTATTTACACTGTTGGCAAACACAAACTTCCCCGTTCCCAGATTGTAAAAGATATTGTTGTAGCTGTAGGTGTTTTGTGCTATACCCCCATTATCTCTGAAATTGTACGGCATAACGTTCATATCCGCTTTTGTGTAAAAAACATTATTATATATGTAAGTATCCTTATTGGGTCCGGCCATGTCGAATAGGTCATCGCCGTCATTCTGGCTGATATTGTATCTAATAATGCTGTTTTGAGAATAGCAATCCTCATTTCCGCACACCATTATGAAACCGCCCTGGTTGTCATGGCTGTAATTATACTGGTGAATGCTCCTGAAATTAAAGCCGTCTACATCAAAGGCAGTACCATCTTCGCCAATACCATATTCAATATACTCAGCCTCATTCCACCGCTGACCGTACACCTCGTTGTACTGGAATATGGCATCATCTGTTGACCAGGGCCACATTCCGCAGGCAAATCCTGCCTGAACGCTTTTAAGTGAAGCTCTCATATTGGCACTTTGACTAACATTATATTCAACCAGAGGTGCTTTGGAATGGCAGACCATTATTCCATCTCCGCCAATATCGTCAAGCACATTGTTTCTTATTACTACATTGGTATTATAATTGGCCGAGCCGGTCTGACCACTGAGAGAATCGTCAATCCAGCCTACATTTATTCCTGTTCTGTCAACAGTTTTAAGAGTACAGCCTTCAACCAGTACATCATCATACCTGGTTCCCACAACAGTACAGTCAACTATTATTCCACCGGTCGATTTTCCTGAACCCCAGGAATTGTCTCCCTTTACATCATGAATATCCAGGTTGCTCAGGTGAATGTATTTGTTCACCTGCACATTGTCGGATCTTACCAGCACGGCAGCCCTATCTGCTTCATTACCGGCAATGTTTGTTATTTCAAGATTCTTGATCTCCCAGTAGGACTGATTGCCCAATTTAACGGGAGCATCGGGATAAAGTATTCCTCCGCCATTAATTATTGGTTTGTTTCCCGTGCCGTACATATCGACTGTTATTGGATTCCCTGCGGCACCGGAACCCTTTGGATTCAGCATTCCTGTCCAGCTGCCCCCTGCCTTAAGTAAAATTTTGTCCCCGGCGCTGAAGGTCTTGTTGTTGACCTTGCTCAGGGTCTTCCATGCTGTAGAGGTACTGATGCCATTGTTATTATCGTTTCCTCCTGCAGAGTCAACATAATAGGTGGCTCCTGCCGCTTGTACAGCTTGCGGCAATACGGCTGCCAATGCTGTGAGCAGAGTGCACACAAGCATTAAGGACATAGCCTTTTTAAAAATTTTCATTTACTTTTCCTCCCTTTTATTTTAAATTTACCTCTTTGTCAGAGATAAAGCTTTATCATAACTGTTTGAATAATTATCTGATTTTTATATTTGAATAAACCTTTTCATTCACCTGAACGTTTGCAGACTTTATAAGGTCAGTAATCAGCTTTTCATATTTACGGTCCACAGCTTCAGCTTTTATGGCTGCTTCAAGCTTTTCCAGATCAGGGAATTCAGCTTGTGAGCTCGACAGTACCTTCAGCATGCACAGTGCACCATCCTCTTCATAGAAGTCACTGATTTCACCGGCCTTCAAATTATTTGCAGCTTCCCTGGATCCGGCTGTTTCAAGATATTGCTGTTTTGTAAACTTATTGTCCAGGATAATTTCCTTTACTTTAACCCCTTTATGGCTTCCATTTAAGCCAGCCATATCTTTCCCCGGTAGAAGCTGCTGCTTTATTCCTTTTAAAGCATCTTCCATCCGTTGCTTTTCTTCTCCGCTACTGCTGCTTTTGCTGCCGGAAACATATGGTATATATATTTTAAGAACCTTTTTGTTTATAAAATTGAAACTGTTTTTCTTCTGATAATAAAGCTTTTTTACTTCATCCTCAGTGAGGGCAAATTCATTAGTCCTCAGCTGTTCCTTCAGACTGATTACCATATTTGAAAAGGTATAATCAAAATAATCCTTTTCGCTATACCGGACAGGCCCGTAAATAATCTCTCCTTTATCCACAGCCTCCCGGCGGCGGGTATTTTCCTTTTCCAAATCTTTAAGGAAGGCTGCATAGCTTATATCTTCCACAACACCTTTATTTTTGGCCAACTTCTGCTGCACCAGTATTTCAATACATTTGTTCAGAGCATTTTTTCGTGCGTACTCTATAGGGATTTCTCCGTGATAACCTGTTGTCCAGAAGTTTTCGCTATCCTTTGCTCCATATTTTCTATAAAAGTAATCATATGTATTTGAGCTCTCTGACTGAAGTTTACTTTTGAAAAGATCAATTGATATCGGCTCACCATTGACTGTGCCTATAGCCGTACCTTGAAACCCTTTTGCCGTCATATAAAACACAGCACTCCCGCCAAATAGACAAAATACCGCAATAGCTGCAATAACTGCTGTTTTCATGTTCTTCATATGTTTTCAGCCTCCTGTTTCCCTGCCAGTTGTATTATAAAATCGGACAACAAACTCAGAAACTAAAAATAAGTGAATTTATTAATTATTTAGTAAAATGCCAGGGTAAACATTTCGAATATTCATAAACTTTTGTGATTTTTTATATTAAAACAGTATAAAATTACAAAAAGCCCTGTCTGAATTTTGCTCTTTCAATGCAATAATTCAGACAGGGCTTTTCTTTTTTTCAGAAACTTCATTTATGCAATTTTACCCAAAAGGTAAGCCGTCGTATTAATACCCATTATCAACAATATCAATAAATCTTCTAAGATTTTTATAGCCTATTTCAATTGCTTTTAAGGGCTCTTCCAGTCCCTCAAATTCTATTCCCACGCAGCCGTCGTAGCCGGCACTTTTCAGTATGGCAAGACATTGCAGGACAGGTACGTCACCATGGCCGATAATGGCACCTCTTAAATAGTTGCCGCCTCTCGATTTAAAAAACCCTTCCCCTGGATCAATATGCATTCCGCTCTTTACATAAAAATCCTTTGCATGTACATAAAATGCATAGGGTGCAACCCTTCCGAAAGCAATTTCAGGTGCTTCATCAGCACATAGAAAATTTCCCATATCTGTCAGAAGTCCAAAGTTTTTATCTGCAACACCGTTAACAAGTTTTTCTACGCGTTCACTGTCCTGACAAAAGAACCCGTGGTTTTCAACCATAGTTTTTATCCCCTTCTTAGCCGCATAATCTGTAACCCTTCGACAGCCTTCAATAAGAACAGGCAAAGCATCCTGAAAACCGCGGTGTTTTGCAGTATCCCAATCAAATCCCAGAGTTGCATCATGGCGGACACCCCGGGTTTCAAGAACTGAAGCAATATCTATCTGCTTTTTGAGTCTCTCGATTTCAGCTTCAAAATCGCCATTGCTGCCATTGATAAAGTCAGCCCCTATGGTGTAATTAACTATGGGGAAATTCAGCTTCCTGCATTCTTCTGCTATTTTTTCAGCATACTCTGTATGTGAACTGCCGTCATGAGGATATATATCCATGATTTCTATTGCATCAAAACCCATATTTCGAGCAATTTTAATACAATCAAGCTGGCTGATCTGCTTTGAATCAATCAATTTTTGATAGCTGTAAGTGCTTACTGAAATTTTCATAATTATCTCCTTTTCCAATGCCGGTTAACAATTAACAACCTCACATATTTAATAATGCCTGGACTATTCCAGAATAACTTCATGTCCTGTTTTTGCAGATTCATAGATTGCATCAAGAATTCTCATAATATCAATTCCGTCCTGTGCAGTCGAAATACATTGTATTCCATCCTTTATGCATGAAACGAAATGATTTATCTCATTTTCAAACAGACCCTCAAAACTTAAAGCAGTTTCATTGGAAAGCCCTATATTCACCATATAATCATTAAGTTCCGAATATATTTCCAATTCAGGATCAAGCCTTGCACCCGATTTGGTTCCGAATAGCTCAATTGTACCGCAGTCCTTTTTTATATTGAGACTGAAACTTGCTTCAATATTTAAAATGGCACCATTGTCAAAACGGATCATTGCGGCAGCCAAATCCTCAACATCACATATATCCTCCTGTGATTTTTCGGCAGAAGAATATTGGGTACCGGTTTTCAGGTTTTTTCTGTTCAGCAGTTTCTGAAAAGTGGCTCCGTATACAGAGACAGGTTTGGGATTTCCCATCAGATATCTTGTCAAATCGATAACATGCACTCCCAGGTCGATCAAAGGACCTCCTCCCGAACGTGACTTATCTCCAAACCACCCTCCGGGATTTCCGTTTCTTCTCAAGTAGGTGGCTTTAGAATAATAAATATTCCCCAAATAACCCCCATCAATAAAGTCTTTGAGTATCCTGCAATCATTCCCAAACCTTCTGACAAATCCTATCATTAGGAGCTTTCCTGACTTTTCAGCTGCCAGCTTCATCTCCTTTGCCTCTTCCGCATTAATTGCCATAGGTTTTTCACATAGGACGTGTTTTCCTGCATTAAGTGCTGCCATGGTACAGGAAGCATGTGCGCTGTTCCATGTACATATGCTTACAGCATCCATTTCGCTAAGCTTTAACATTTCAGCCATGTCAGAAAAAACTCTTTCAAAGGGTATATTATATTTTACAGCCGCCTGCATTGCCCTCTCTTTATTCACATCGCACAAAGCATATAATTCAACATCAGTATTTTTAATATATGCGTTTATATGACAGTCGCTTATGCTGCCGATACCAATTATACCTATTTTCAGTCTGTTCATAATCAGCCTCCCTTGCCACTAAATAGACCTTAAAAAGTCTACTGCGATTTTTATATCAGCCTCAGGATTTGAACCTACTTCACGTTCAATTGTTAAAAATCCCGAATAGCCTATATCCTTTAATGCTTTTATATAATTTTTGAAGTCAACATCACCTGTTCCCAAAGGTAATTCAATAAAAGACTGGCCTGCCTGTATTTCTTCCTCTATAAGCCCATATACAATTTCAGGGTCTTTTACCAGAAGGCGTCTTCCATCCTTGGCATGTGTATGAACAATATAATCAGACAGCGTATATACTGCCTTAACCGGGTCATCACCGGTAACCATTACAAAATTGGCAGGATCCAAATTCACAGCTACACCTCTGGAGTTTAACGAATCAAGAAATTCTTTTAGTGTTACTGCAATTTCAGGGCCGGTCTCAATTGCAAAGTGGGCATTTAAGCCATCCGCAAACTGAGCCAGCTCATAACAGGCTTCCTGCATTACCTTGTATCTGTCATGATTTTTGTTATTTGGGATAACTCCGATATGAGTTGTAACAACATTTGTTTCTAGATCCTTTGCCAGCTCAAGGATCCTTTTTGACCGTTCTATTCTGTAAGGATTTTGCTCTTTATCTGCAAAACCGTGTCCTCCTAAATCACCGCATAAAGCCGATATCTTCAGACCATGCGACTTTACCAGCCCAAGAAATTCCTTCCTGGCTTGAACAGTTAAACTTTCAGGTGACATTTCACCATATGTAGAATAGACCTGTATGCCTTGAGCACCTAATTTTGCTGCCTTTTCCACAGCTGTTCCCATGTCGGTTTTAAAACAATCAATAATTATACCTATAGGAAAATCTGCCATATTCAATCCCCCTCTGATCAACAAAATTTATTTACTTCTGCACTGCTGAACTCTTTTTATTGACTCATTTCATGTATTAATATATATTAAAAACCGTAATGACGGAATAAAGTATATTGTCTAAAACTTGCACTATATTGCTCTTAATAGGATTTTTACATTAGCACATTGTATGACTGCCTGAGAATGGCTTTTAATTCAAATGAAACGGGGAGAAATTATGGATTATTCAAATCATGAGAAACATATATACATTGAACAGGACTTTCCGATAATTTTTCACTATGATACTGTAAACTTGAACCATTTAAACCGGGCATCTTTTCATTGGCATGAGAGTATAGAGCTGCTTTATTTCATTGAAGGCAGGGGGCGAATTTTATGCGGCCTGAACACCATAGAAGCAGAACAGGGAGATATAGTAACAGTCAACTGCAATGAACTTCACCATATTGAGGCAGTGTCGGAACAGGCTGGATATTATTGTCTCATTGTCAACGCCAATGTATATGAAAACTTTGGCTTCAATATAAACACTGCTACATTCTCAAACCTTATTAAAAATGACCATAATGCCTGCAGTCTTTTTAAGGTTATTATAGAGGAGCTTAATTCTAAAAAACTGGGCTACAGATCTGTAGTTTCAGCCAATATACTGAATTTGATTGTTCATTTGACAAGGTATTACTCAGCTGATAATTTCTCACTGAATGAATTAACCAAGAGAGATAAGAAAATCAATACAATAAAAAAGGCACTTGATTATATACGGAACAATTATTCTCAAAATATATCGGTAGATGATATATGCCTGCATGTGGGGTTCAGTAAATTCTACTTCTGCAGACTTTTTAAAGCTGTAACCAGAAAAACCGTAATTGAGTATCTAAATATATTCAGATGCCAGAAAGCTAAAAGCCTGTTGAGCTCAGGCAAATATAATGTCATTGAATCGGCAGAATTATGCGGCTATAATAATATTTCCTATTTTTGCAGAGTATACAAGAAATATTTCGGGTACTCACCATCCAGGAGTATACCCTGACATAAAATCCCAAGTTTTGCTAAGCTTTATTTTTTATTCTGAATTCTCCCGGTGTTACCCCATACACTTTTTTGAAGCATCTGAAGAAATATATGCTGCTGGAAAAACCTACTTTCTCTGCTATCTTTTCAACAGTCAGACCGGTACCCAAGAGCAGTTCCTTTGCCTTGTCCATTCGTATTTTACCAATATAATCGCCAATGGTCTCCAATGCAACATTCTTAAACAACCTGCTGATATGTGGAGCAGACATATTAAACATATCCGCAAAATACTCTACCGACAGATTTGGATTCATATAGTCGCTCTTTATTGCCTCCATAATTTTTTTTGCCACATAATCCCGGTTTGTACTTTTTTTATCCTGCAGCTTTGCTCCAATATCGTCGAACATTTCAAACAATTTATCGTTGAGTTCATCCAGTGTCTCTACACCATCATATAAAAGCTTCATAAAGTTCACATTTGTGCCGGTAAAGGAAATGCCATTTTTTTGTATGGCCTCCAACGCAGTACTTATTTTGTACAACAGGTGGGTCACAGTGAACATTACTGTTGAATATTGCTGTTCTTTCAGACCTGCAATTATCCCGGTATATATTTCTTTGGCCTCATCAATTTTTCCGGACATGAGGCAATCTATCAGATTTTTTTCCTTGCCTGCCGGATAAATATAACTATTTTGCTTATACTTCATAGCATCTGAAGTATTGAGAATGCATTTATGCCCACATGTAAACCTTTGCAAAGAGGCTTCCTGGATATTCTCATACAGGTTGCCGGCACCGCTTATTATAATGTCCGGCTCACTTACCACAGCTGATAGGGAAAGGTTCAAATATTCAAATATATCGGTTTGAATTCTCTTCACCATCTGATATATCCCTTCATTTAAAGATTCTGCATTATTATCCTCTCCTGTATTCAGGAGCACGATTACCTGCTGCTCGTCAAAATCAATTACTTCACAGATATATTCAATTGAACAGATTTCATTCAGCCTGTTTTTAAGCAAATCCCGGATATGGTTTCTATCCTCATTACTATATTTTTCATAAAAATTTCTATAATTATCAAGTTTGAATAAAACCACAGAAACCCTGGAATTAATCAGATCCAGCTTAATTCCGTAATTATCGGTTTTTTCTTTGATTATGGAGGCATCCGCTTCTCTGTTATTTATTATCAGATTCCGCAGAAATTCCTGTTTCAGTGTACTTATAGAATTTTCATTCTCGGCTTCAAGTTTTTTTATCCGGGTCAACACTTTGTTCACCGGCTTAAAAAGCTTATTAAAAATAGGGTATGAAAGTATCAGTCCTACTACTAAAATGAGAAATCCGATTAAAATTGTCTTATTTCTGAGCTCCTTTACGCTCTTCATAATTGATTCATAAGGTGTAAGCAGGACATATATCCAGTCGCAGGATTTGGAATGATAAAATGCAATAAAGGACTTAACCCCTCCAATATCCGTAGTTAAAAAACCCTCCGGTGACTTTGATGCTGTTATTTGAGTAACGAAATCCTCCCGGGATACATCCTTTAGAAAGGGGTATTTATAAGTATTGGATACTATTTCACCCTTATCATCCAATATAAATATGTTACTGTTCAGATCCCTATTAAGTCCATTGGTAACTTTGGCTGCCCAGGCTCCTGAAATATTTACAATAACGGCAAAGTCAGGCTTTTTGTCCTTATATGTACCGCTATACATGAAGCTGTAAACAATATTTTCCCCATTCATGCTTTGCAGATTGGGATTGTTTATTCTTCGCGGAACAGGTGTAAAGTTTTTAAAATCTTTATATCTATTTATGATATCTCTGTCATAAAAACCTTCTTCCCCGTTTAATGCATTATCTATCCTGTTATTTGAACTAACATAGAAGTATCCCGTTTTGCCATTATATACATAGATGGAGTCCACAAATGGAGATGTATTTCTAAAGTAATTCAGCTGTGAAATCGCAATGTCCAGCTCGGAGCTATCCGGCTGTACAGGGTATTTCAGCTTTGAAACACCCCAGTCATTGTAAATTCTCAGACTTAGCTCCTTTACATCGGATACCAGATACTCGGTACTCTGATTTACAAGCTTCAAATCATAGGACATCATGGAGTAGGTCTGCTCCAGAATTATATTGCCGAAATACTGATATAGTACAATTGAAAGTGCCAGAATTGTTATAAATACCGATATTATTACAGACAGAAATACTCTGGAAAAGAGCCTTCCCTTTTTATAAATACCCTTTGCATTCATTATTTTCTCCAAATTACCCTTTTTTTCTGGTGTCAGAGGGCGAACGTTTTTTGATTTTTTTATAAATTCTGCTAAAATAATTTGAATCGCTGAAGCCGGATTTGAAAGCTATTTCGGTAATTGTTAAATCTGTTGTTCTCAGAAGCAGGTCTGCCTTGGCAACCCTCAAAATATTTACATATTCGTTCAGAGGCTTCCCGGTAGCACTTTTAAAAAGGTGACAGAAATAATATTCACTTACATTAATCAGTTTCGCAAGATCAGAAGTTCTGAGACTGTTCATATAATTATCTTCTATATTCTTCAAAACAACATTTATCTGTTTCAGCCTCTTTTCCCTCAGCATATATTCTCTCGGAGCAAAAACTGTTTCCACATAACCCCTTAGAAGAAGTACTATCATATTGTAAACAAGGGACTTTATTGCAAGCTCATATCCTATTTCCCGCTTTTCATTTTCATTTACAATCCTTAAAATGCATTCTGATATTGCTGCATCTCCACTGATTTTATTTGAAAAAATTATTAAATTCCGTTTAATAGGTGAAATATACTTTATATCACAATTGTCCTCAACACTGCTTTGCAAGAGAACAGGATCAATAATAATGCAAAAATATTTCAGTTCATCGCCCATATTGTAACAGGAATGGAGTTCATTACTGTTAACTATTATGAGATCTCCTGCCTTTACTGATATTTGCCTTGAATTGCAACCCACCACTGCATTTCCCTTTGTAAAGTATAGAAATTCAAATTCTTCGTGCCAGTGACTTTGAAAGACGGTATCACCGGCAGCAGCTTCAGTGAGGTTGATCCTTACAGGGAAGGCTGTCTCAGGTATATATGGTTTTTCATATAATGTATGATCCTTAATCATTTTCCTCCCCGTTACTGAATAACATTTAATTTGAAACTAATTTTCATTTCTATTGTATTACAAATTACTGTAAACATAAAGTATAAGTATAAACATAGCAATCCAGTGCTATAAAAGAGCAATCATGTTAATGTCCGAATCTATTACAAATATATAATTAAGTTATAAAGCTATATGGGTGAGCAATTATTATTGAATTGGAGGTTATGTTATGAATTTTTATTTTTATGGAGATACACAAGGTCTGGAGGCAGGGCTTGCCTTTTTATCGGATAAACTTGGATATCAGTGCTCAGAAACCGGAATTCCGGTCAAAGTTGAAAGGGCAGAGGGAAATATCTCTGTCTCCCTGACAAATGGAAAGGGTCACATAAAATTTAATGAAAAAATAGAGTTTTTTCGTGCCCTGGGACTGTTTATAGAGAATTCAAGTGATTCGGACAGTTTTTCTCTAGAAGAGGTACCTCAGTTTAAAACCAACGGAGTAATGATAGATGTATCGAGAAATGCCGTCATGACTGTTGATACCATTAAATACCTGTTGGAAAAAATGGCCTTAATGGGCCTGAATATGCTCATGCTTTATACTGAGGACACATACCGGATCGAAGGCCTTCCCTATTTCGGCTATATGAGGGGCCGCTACACACAGGAAGAACTATCGGCTTGCGATGACTTTGCAGATACTTTCGGCATTGAGATGATCCCCTGTATTCAGACACTTGGCCATATGGCTGCGGCCCTAAAGTGGGATTTTGCTCAGGATATAAGAGATACCGAGGATATTTTGCTTGCAGACTGTGACAAAACGTATGAGTTCATTGAAAAGATGGTTACAAGTGCTTCAAAGCCTTTCAGAAGCAAGAGAATCCATATAGGTATGGATGAAGCCCATAATCTTGGGCTTGGCAGGTATCTCGATATCAACGGGTACAGCCGGCGCTTTGATATTATGAACAAGCACCTTTCAAAAGTTAAGGCTATTGCAGATAAAAATGGCCTGTCTCCTATGATATGGAGTGATATGTACTTCAGACTGGGCTCTAAAACCGGAGACTATTACGATATGGAGGTATCCTTCCCAGCTGATGTTGTGAAAAACATACCTTCCGATACACAGCTGGTGTACTGGGACTACTATCATAACAGTGAGGACAAATACAGAGCATTCCTGGATAAACACAAGCAGCTCGGCTGTGAAATAATTTTCGCCGGTGGTATCTGGACCTGGAACGGTTTGCTCATAAACTACTCAAAAACCTTTACCGCCACAAATGCAGGACTTTCTGCCTGTAAAAAGGAGGGAATACGTGAGGTAATTGCCACCATATGGGGGGATAATGGTGCAGAAACCAATGTTTTATCTGCATTGTTGGGTTTCCAGCTGTTTGCTGAACATGGATACACCAGGGAGCCGGACGTGGATAAACTTAAGAAAAGGTTCAAATTCTGTACAGGCGGAGATTATGATGCCTTTATGGATCTGGGTCAAATGGACTGTGTACCAAATGACAAATTGGAATCCAATGTGCCTTCAAATCCATCAAAACCAGTGTTATGGCAGGATATATTGCTGGGGCTTTTTGACAGGCAAGCTGAGGGAATGAACTTGCAGCAGCATTATACGCTTTATGAAGAAAAACTGAAAAACGCTGCCGCCAATGCCACTGCCGAGCTTAAAAACATTTTTGATATGCCCTCCGTTCTGGCCCATGTCCTGGCTAAAAAATGTGAGCTGGGAATCAAACTAAAAAGTGCATATGATAATAACAATACTGCCGTGCTCAATTATCTGGCTTATACCGAACTACCCCAACTAAAGCAGGATATTAAGCTCCTGAGAGCCTCTCATAGAACTCAGTGGTTCAAGACCTATAAGCCATTCGGCTGGGAAGTAATAGACCTGAGGTACGGTGGTCTTACAGCCAGGATAGAAACTGCAATCTTCAGGCTTCAGCAGTATCTTTCAGGTGAGGTTTCCCGTATTGAGGAACTGGAGGAAGAAAGATTATACTTTGATGATCCTGATAACCACAAATCACAGCAATACGGATGCTTTAACCAGTATCACCGGATTGTAAGTGCAAGCCCTCTATTTTAGCCAATCTGTTTACCATAACCTTTTTACGGCGGATTGCCCATAGAAATGCTCATATCAGTTTTTGCTTCAATAAATCCAAAAACAGCACTCTCCATAATTTTGGAGAGTGCTGTAATATGCTTTCATCATTATTGTCAACTTTCAAAATCAAAAGCCTGAAGCGTTTGTATTTTCCATTTTACTGTATTTTGAATACGAACAATTTATCAAGGATCTATCCTGACTGTAAGTAATCTTCTGTAAAGCTTCATCAATGGTAAAATAGCCCCCATCAGTAAAGTTTTCTTCTTTATTCACTTCAAATTTGTCGTCGAGGGATTTCATGATGTACCAGGTGATTTTATTGCAAACTGGTCTTTGACGTGTCACTGAAAAAAATTCGTAATTGGTATTTCCTGCAGTAGAAATAATTTCGGCATTGATTCCTGTTTCTTCTTTGACTCTTCGTATCGCAATTTCATCGGGATAATCCCCGACTTTTATAATACCTTTTGGAAGCACCCACTCATCCTTCTCATTTTTGAGAAGAAATACTTTCTCTCCGGAAAAGACAACACCACCTGCGCAGTTTCTAACAAGCATAATCAAAACCCCTTCCCTGATAAGATTTTTTTGAGTTATTTAGGACATTTTAAATAACAACATAACTATAAGTATGTATAAATTATTTAACTATTCCTTATTATTTCCAATGCATAGAATTTAATACATTCTATACTTATATAATAGCGTAATTAGCCATTTTATACAAGGATAAATTCTTCAAGTTTGCTAATTTTGTCTATTTTCACCAATGCTTTTGCACTTATACCATTCTCCTGATACTCCTGATTTATTATCTGACCGTACTTGTAGATGTAAGGCAGTACCCACCCCTCACTATAAGGTATCAGCATTTCTATTTCCTTCAGCTTTTCCTTGAAGCCCTCTGTTATCTTCTCAAGAAGCTGTTCAACACCGAAGCCGGTTGCTGCCGATATTTCGCAAACTGAAGAATACCCCGTGGAATTAATTCTTCCCGAAGTTACCAGATCCTGCTTGTTTAAAACCAGTATGGTATTCTTTGAAGCCGCTCCCAGCTCCTCCAGCAAACCCTCTACAACACTGATCTGCATGGCAGCATTTTCATTTGAAGCATCTACTACATGCAGCAGCATATCGGCATGAACAGCCTCTTCCAGAGTCGACTTGAAAGCCTCGACCAGGTCATGGGGCAGTTTCCTGATAAATCCGACAGTATCAATCAGTACAGCTTCCCTGCCATCAGTAAGTATAAGCTTTCGTGCAGAAGGATCAAGTGTTGCAAATAATTTATCTTCCACAAATACGGATGCTCCGCACATTCTGTTCATCAGCGTTGATTTCCCTGCATTTGTGTACCCGACTATTGCTATGACCGGCACATTGTTTTTGGATCTTGTGCTCCGCATAAAGTCCCGTCTTTTTTCCAACTGGTCCAGTTCTCTATCAAGGCTGGTAATTCTTCTGCGGATATGTCTTCTATCCACCTCCAGCTTTTTTTCACCTGGACCTCGGGTACCTATACCTCCTCCAAGCCTGGACAATTCAGTACCAAGTCCGATTAGTCTGGGAAGCTTATATTTGAGCTGTGCCAGTTCAACCTGGAGCTTACCTTCCTTCGATACAGCTCTCTGGGCGAAAATGTCCAGTATAAGAGTAGTACGGTCTATAACCCGCACTCCGGTTTCCTCTTCAATATTTCTGATTTGGGCGCCTGATAGCTCATCGTCAAAAATGAGCAACTGCACATCCCGTGCCTGGCACAGCAGCGACAGTTCCTCTATTTTACCCTTGCCGACAAAGTAGGCAGAGTCTTGAGCATGCTTGCGCTGGAGGACTTTGTCTATGACAATGGCACCGGCAGTCCTGGCAAGCTCTTCAAGCTCGTCAAGAGAATCTTCGGCATCCTTCAGAGAAACACTCTCCAGCCTGCTCTGGTTGGTTTCAAGCCCTACCAGAATAGCTTTTTCAGCTGCTTCTTCATTTTCATATATATCCTCTCTCGCCGAGGCATCAAGTTCCTCTATTATTTTATAGATGTAGTTCAGCCTCGGCTCACCAAGGGTAAAGGGTCCATACACATCAAAATCACTTTCGGCAGACAGGCAGCCGGCATATATTTCCCCGGGCTGTCCCTCACTGATACCCATTGCCAGCATTGCATCAAGCCTGAGCTTCTGAAGAGTGCTGATGTCGACCTGGGACAGCATGCCATTTCCTCCCGGGTGTGTATGGATGCATCTTATGGCTGACAGTCTGGTTTTTCCCCTTCTTGAGTCCAGTTGGGGAAGTGAAACCGTACCGCTGTCCCCGATACTGATGTCCACCACAATTCCTCTTCTGTTGATAAGTACCGAAATCTCCCTGTTTATTTCCTGGGATATCCTTGCTATGGTTTCGGCCAGCTCAACGGGTACGAGCTCCCTGGAACCGTATTTTTTATCAAAAAGCTCCTCAAGCTCATTGAGAAGTCTGTCTTTGATTGATTGAATATTACCATTAATTCTAATAAAATCAGCCTCCAACTGTTATTCAAATTACCTTTTGGAATAGTTGAGTAAACTTTCGGAACTTATTATTCAACTATTCCTTATCAAATTTATTATGTATAATACCTAGCTCCTTATACACAATTTTACATCATAACAACAGTTTCAGCCATAAAGAAAATAGATATAAAATAAAATCGGTGTAAAAGGGCCTGAAAAACACCAGAGCGTTTGCTATAAATTCCAAACGCCCTGGTGTTCCGTTAAGCTTGTATAATACTGTATAAGTTATATTCAGTTCATAAAAAAATCCTGTTTATTTCACTTCTGTCCAATATGCTCTCTAATGCCCATATCACTGCACCCATAGCCGGTATCTTATCAAGGATAATGAATTCTATGGTTCTGTCTCTATTTCCCGAAGCAACCCTCTCCTTAATAGTGTCTATAATTGTTGTGTTATTGGCTTTGGTATTTATAGAACCTGATAAGACAATCTGCAGGGATACCGATTCTTCGAAATCCATTCCCCTGATACAGCCATTTATGGATTGGGCCAAACTTTCACCCAGCTCTTTCAGTATATTTATTGCTGCAGCATCCTCTCTGTTTGCAGCCTCGAAGACCAGTCTGTTTAGCTCGGCGACCTTTATCAGTCCTTCGTCTATTTTTTTTGTGGCATTATCAATAAAGTCATGCTTTGAAGAAACCTTTAGTTCATCGGGTAGCAATTCCAGCATATATGTATACTCACCACAGCGGAAATAGTAGTTGTAAATTGACTGTATGAATTTCCCTCCAAGATAGGTACCACCGCCAAAATCACCTGTAAGCATACCCTGTCCGCCAATTTGAAGTGTATTTCCCAGATGGTCTATTCCTGCCACACAAACTCCTGTTCCATGTACTACTCCAATTCCCCAGCCATTTTTACTTCCTGCCTTGATTCCCAGGTAGGCATCATTATATAATTCAAAGTTTTCAAAACCCAAATCTTTTATTATCTTTGAGACTTCAGCATGTTGACTTTTTGTATCAACACCTGCCATTCCGAAAACACTTTTTACTATCTGGTTCAGCTGTATACCGTTACGCTTCAAAAGGTAATTTACCATAACCGTCATTTCACTTTTAACTGCCAGAAAACCACCCTTCAGGACCTCATGGTTTGTAGGACCCCAATTTATAAAGTCAACCTGTTTGCCCTCGATATCATAAAGTGCACATTGGGTTTTAGTACCTCCGCCATCTACCCCCAGCACATATTGCGCCATATTAACCTCCTAGCCATGCTATGGCTTTGAGCCGCATAGCAGCCGCAAAATTGTTATAAAATTTGTTCACTCCCCTATCGCTATAAGACGAATAAAGTAACCACCCGCTGCTGAAGATATTCTCCCCGAAACTCAACAAGGTTTAATTGAATCTAATAGAAAATCAAATTTTAAACTGGGGCAGAAAATCCTTATTAGCCTCAAGCATTTCATCAAGCATAGGCTTTGCCTTGTTATAATCCCCTATTAGCGGATGAACAAGCAGTGATGATAATGCCGCATTATAGTCTCCCTCAAGACCTGCTTTTGCAGCAAGCTTTTCATAAGCCTTCACAGCTTTCATCAAACCGATAATGTAGCTGTTATCAAAGTTCTCAAGTTTGACAGGAGTAATACCGTCTTTATTCACCAGACACTTAACTTCAACAACATCGTCCTTATCCATAAAGGGCAGTGCACCATTGTTCTTTACGTTAACTACATGATACTCATTTTTGTTATTTTCCAGTGCATCTATAAGTGAAACCGCAGCAGTGGAATAATATGCTCCACCTCTCTGTTCCAGCAGTTTTGGCTTCTCCTGCAGGTTAACATCCTTGTACATTTCCAGCAGTTCCTGCTCAATTATCTTGCATTCTTCTCCTCTGGTCTTTTCTGCCTCCTTACAGTGCTGTATCTGCTTTTCTCTGAAATAAAAGTAATTGAGATAGGAAGAGGGAATTCCTTTTGTAGCCTCCAGCAATGGCTTTTCAAGCTCCAAGCCCTGAATATTTTTCATTGTGGTGACTTCAAGACCCTTTTGAAACAAATCGGATAAAATATTTTTACCATCGGCATATACGCCGGTTATCCAACTGAGATGATTCAGTCCCACATAATCGTAATCAAAATCTTTGGTATCGGCAGGTGCCATCTGTCTGGCATCCAGTATCATACTAGTGGGGCAGTTGCAAAGACCCGCCATTTTTATTCCTGTATTGTTGAGAATCGCTTCGGCAACCAGTCCCGATGGATTTGCAAAGTTTATAAGCCAGGCGTTTGGTGCCAGTTTTTCCATCAGGCGGGCAACATTCATAATAACAGGGATAGTCCTCATTGCTTTCATAAAGCCCCCGGCTCCGGTGGTTTCCTGACCCAGAAAATCATATTTCAACGGAATCTTTTCATCCCGTATTCTGGCATCCAGCTTTCCAACTCTAACCTGTGACAGCACATAGTCTGCATTTTCTATGGCTTCTTCCAGTTCTTCAGTTAGAACAACCCTGCACTTCATGGAGTTTTTGCGCAGGATTCTCTCAGTGAGAGCCCCCACTATTTCAAGTTTATTTCTATCTATATCCATCAGGTAAATTGACTCCACATCAAGAGTATCCCGCCTGACTATGAAACCCTCAACAAGTTCCGGGGTATATGTACTGCCTGCACCAATAACTGCAATTTTTAAACTTTTCATATAAAATATCCTCCGTCTTCCGGCCCACAAATAATAATTGCTGCACGCCCCTGACTGAGCCTGACAAGGCGTGAAACCTTCCCATCAATCTTCCGTTAAATCAAGTACCTGCTAAACCACCGAACCCTTAAGAGTAAAGCCATTCATAACCTCAAAGGTTTGAATAAATTCATATAAATCGAAAACAGGCTGTATATTGTCTTCATTTACATAAAGATATTCCTTTAAAGCTTTCCAGGTCATATTAACCTTCTCCATATCCTTCTGAGTCCTGTATATCATCATTTCAGCCATTCTCAGGCAGATTTCCTTATGGTACGGCAGGTACTGCCAGGATTTTCTCTGACTTGTATTTTCAAGACTCAGGTTCCGATTTATAAGCACTTCATATTCTTCACATACTTTTCTAACCAGCTCATAGTTTCGTGTCAATTGCTGGTCAGCTTCTGAAATTTCTCCTCTGAAATAAGGCGGAGTAAACAGTTCAGACAATTTTGTCATAATAGCCAAACACTTTTCTCCATCTTCACCGAAAGCACTCACAAAGTAATCTTTTGCTGTTTCGTCAAAATCAGCAGTGTCATTCCAGAGGGTACGGGCCATTGTATATACTCCCAGGCCTGTCGGCAAATATGCTCTCTGGCATTGGCAGCTGACAAGTCCCTCCAATCCGAGCTTCTTCAGGTTGACTACATCCTCATATATGGTTCTGGCGGTTTTGGTATTACCCGGGTCATAAAAATGATCCCACATAAAGTGGTAGTCAAAATCAAAACTGTCACCGCTGAACTCTTTCTTCCAATTTCTCAGAAGGGACAGATTTTCACCTATGGTTTCGGGCATTTTCAGCTGGTTTCTTTGATAGGCCGGAGCAGTATCGTCACTATCAGTATCAATAAACGATGCAGAATAGGTTCTGGTTATGGGAGCAAACATCATAATGAATCTGTCCGGATTTTCTATATGATATTTCTCTGGTGTCCATAATAAATCAAAGTACAGCAGAAATACTATTTTTGTATCAATATTGTTTGCCGTCAAAGCTTGGTCAAGCTGGTTTAAAATCTGTACATAATAATCTGTAGGACTGTATTTTCTGCATTCGTCACATTCACACTGGTTATTCCTTCCGTCAGCAAGCCAGAAATGCAGGATATCAACATTACCATTCTCTTTAAGATAATCTGCCACACACCGGACCATCAATCTCCGGACCTCAGGGTTTGAATAACACAGATTGAGATTTAACGGTATGTTGTCAACCATCTTCCTCTCACCCTTAACCTGGGCAAAATACTGTGTGATTTCCGGTGGATATTCCGCCTCTACCTCATCCCAGCTTATGCCCGGGATGCCGAAAGGTTCGCAGGTCCAGCCGTGACCCACGCCATGATAAATCAGACCTCTTTTGTTGATTTCAGCCTCAACCTCTTTTGTATATTCCCTTGCTTTTTCAATCGTAAAGTTATCACCACTTTTTGTATCGTTACCGGTATGGTTGTACCATCTTTCAAAAAAGGTATAACCCTCACGGAATTGTATGAAGTAGCTGTTTAGCCCTATTTTGGGGAGCCATTCAACAGTATCCTTTACATTTTCAAGGCTTACGGCACCTTCAATACATATTCCTCTATGCCTGTAGGAAGGCTTCTCCTGAAGTCTGACAGAAATACTCCCAGCACTAACGCCTGGAATAATTTCGCCGTCGGACCCTGGCCTGATCCACCTGCAGCCGGCTTTGGCAAGAAACCTGTATACAGCCAGCAATACACTTCTGGGGTTTAAACCTGCAATAACACCCTCGCCCTTGTATACATCAACATAAACTTCATCATCCAATACATTTGTATTTTTCACCAGGGGCTGTATATTAAAATCATCATATAGACCGAGTTTTATGGCTGCTGCCTCAGCTGTATCTTCAATATCACCGACCTCAAGCTGAAGTCCCTGATCCATTTTCATTAAATATTTTTTTAATTCCTCGGCTGCGAAATTGATAATAGAATTATTTTTTACAGGTGTAGCTATGGTAGTTCTCAGCATCTCTCCACTCCTTCAGTGCTTTAGTTAAAACGCTTTTTTTATACAAAAAAAATACTACCCTAAAAAAATTATAAGGCAGCAGCTATATTTAATCTTTAAGTATCCTATAAGAAAATTTATTTATTCTCTTAATAAGAAAATTTATTTATTCTCTTAAGGAATTACCAAATAATAAAATCGGTTTCTTGAACGAGGGATTTTTTGTCCTCCCAAGGCGGAGGAGGGCGCAATAATTGCTTTATTGCAACCGACGACAACGCAGGAAGGGCAGAAAATAACCGTTCAAGGAATCGGAAGTTATTATTTGGTCATTCCTAAAGTTCTAAAATCCTTTGGAAGTTTTCCGGTATACTTTTTAAAGCAGCCGATAAAATTCGGGAGACTGAAAAAGCCTGAATCTTCTGCAATATCTATCTGAATCTTCTGCAATATCTATTATTTTTTTATCAGTCTCAAGCAGCATCTGAGAGGCTTTTACAATCCTGTATTTATTTATATATTCTGTTGGTGTTGAACCTGTTGACTTCTTAAAAACAAGATTGAAATTTGATACGCTCATATTAACCAGGGAGGAAAGCTCTTCTATTTTTATTTTATTTGAGTAGTTTTCTTTTATATAATCGAACACCGGTAGAAAAAATTCGAACTTCTTAACATCATTATGTAAACTTCCCCGGTTTTCTATTTTAAAATATCTCTTTATATTTGCAGCCATTTTAAGGAGAGTTGCTTTTATAACCAACTCATAACCCAAATTCTTATGTATATTTTCATGGAGCATTTCCATTAGAGCATCCAAAACAGGCTCATAAAAATCATGGCCGGGCTGTATTTTATGCAGCTGCACACTTCTGGCTTCCTGAAAGGTATGTATATACTCCGTTTCAAAGGAATATCCTGCTCCGCCATATAATAGTGTGGGCATAAACAGCACTACCAGCATTATTACATCCTTGTCATTATAGGCCAGGTGAATTTCATTGCTTCCGATAACAAAGATATCACCTGCCTGAAAGGAATACTCAATACCGTCAATCAGATGGGTTCCTGTTCCCTGTCTCACGTAGCATATTTCTATGCATTCATGATAATGCAGCATGCAGCTGCCCTTATCAATGCCATAAGTTTCACCGATAATTATTGGAATATCGTTTTCTCTTTCCTTTATGGTTTCAATAAAAATATTCTGTTTATAAATATCTTTCTGAATCTCCGACAACTTTTCCTCCTTACGGCACCTAACCTTTTAATCTTTAATTCCTGTTGACCCAAACCCTCCGCCTCTGTTTACACCAATATCCTTAACTGATACAACTTTGGTCAGTACCATTTTGGGAACTACCTGAAGGACTATCTGAGCCACTCTGTCGCCTTTTCTGATAATGTATGTTCCATTCCTGTTACCTTTTTCATCAAGTGTAAAAGGTTGCTGAATGGATTCGGACAAGCTTTTATCCGAAATATTGTTTACGATTATTCCCAACTCATCTCTATACCCGCTGTCTATTGTTCCCGGTGAATTGGGAATTCTGATTGGTGTTTTGAAAGACAGACCGCTTCTTGGCCTTACCTGAATTTCATATCCATCAGGAATTGCAAGTTTTAATCCTGTAGGCACGATAACAGTTTCTCCCGGTGCAATAATAACCTCTTCGGCAGCATATACATCCATTCCTGCATCGCCCTGATTTGCATACCTTGGTAAAACAGCATCCTCCCTGCATACCTCAACAAAAACCTCAACTGACATTTTAACCTCCTTTCCACTCCTTGCTAAACACCCCTATGCAAGTGTCCCCTGGTAATTCCTTTACTTTTTATACTTTCAATTAAATCTTCATTTGCAGCTTTCCCGCCCTCCAGCAAATCTCTGTGTAAATTGGCTGTATCATATATCTCACTGTTACTCTCATCAACGAAACTCATTCTCAGATATTCAACACCGGATTTACTTATATTTCCCACCAAATCAGGCGCGAAAAGTATATCGGAATTAAATATGGTGCTTCTGCAATCCACACAGTCGCACTTAACAAGAAATGCCGCATTTTTCCTGTCCTTAAGATGGTAAACACCGTTTTTGCACTCTGTTCTGCATTTATGAGGTGCGGCATTTCCCACACTCCCCCCTACAGGGCAATATTCACTGGTCATTACGGGAATTCTGCCATATATACCTACCTCTGCAGCAAACTCCGGCGGATATTCAAGTGAATTCAGCTGTGTAAGATTCAGTTCATAGGATAATGCTGCTCCACTGTAGCCTTCTGCCTTGAGGAAATATAGTGCGGAGCTGTTCATTAGATTCAGAGTATAGTCTCCAAATAATCTTACGTCGTCCCCCAGTATACTCCTCAAGCTCTCTGTCACACCCATATTTCCCACCAGGAAACCATTTACTGCTTCACTTACAGCAGGAGCATTTCTGATTACAGCCTGGCTCTGCTTTCCTTTTATAATAGCCGATATATAAGCATAAACTTCTTTTCCAGCACTCCGGACATTTTTTATTTGTTCCAGCAAAGCACTGCCGGGAATATCATTAAGTGGTATATATATCCTGTCGGCATTAAGCTTTTCAAGTTCAATATCCTTATTTATATGGTAAAGCATTGCAGAAAGCCTGGTTTTTTTATTTTTCTGCAGATTATTACGTATTATTTTATTTTCAATGGATTTTGGCATATTTCCCGGGAAATATGTCAAATCCCGATGGGAATAAAATAATTCCTTGCGAAAATTCTCATTATACTGTTGAAAATTCAGTTTTCGCTTGCCCGCCGATATTCTCTTATTCTCCAAAAGCCCGGCTGCTTTTCTTCTGATATTGTTCAGTTCACTTATAGGTATGACAATATCATTATCCATATCAATGTTTAATTCAACCACATTGAAGGGAGTTGAGCCCATTTTGCTTAGCTGTTCGGATATTCTTTCCTCTGTGAGTGGTTTATTTACAGCCTTCTCAGGCAGAATTTCACCTTCTGCCGTAACAACATTTCCGTCAAAATCGCTCAGGGTAATTACAGGCAGCTTATCCTTCCTGAGTGTAAAGTCCACCTTGACATCGGTTTTCCGTGAGAATTTTGCATATGAAGCCGCTGCCTGCTCAAGCATTTCCCTGTCGGAGGTCTTGTAAACCTTACTACCCTTATCAACACTGCCTTTTATAACCGATACCCATACAGTATCACCTGAGTTGGCACGCTTGACCTGTTTTCCTCCATCCAGAACGATTTTGGTAATTATTCCTCCCGGGCTTTCCTCATAGGCTTTACCTGACCAGATTTCAATGCCGTCACCATTTCCCAAAGTGTTTTCCAGCCGGAGCTTTACCGAGTTCGAATTTCTATCCCCGGCAAGTACGGTTCCTAAATAAGTTCCCCAGTTTTTAGGCTTGTCATAGGCCATCATCTCAGGCCCTGTCTTGCCCCTAAGATACCCTTTTGAAAAGCCCCCTCTGTTAAAGCTTTGAAGCAGCCGGTGCCTATCTTGTCCGGAAACCGGATTCATTCCCTGCATCGGCTCAAGCAGATCGAGATATTTCCGATAGGTACTGACTACTGTTGCCACATATTCCGGGCTCTTCATTCTTCCCTCGATTTTCAGAGAAGCCACCCCTGCATTAACAAGCTCGGCAAGATCATCTATATAGCAAATATCCTTCGGGCTCAAAAGATAGCTGTTTTTCAGATTCTTTCCGTCTTTTGCCATTGAATAGTGGAGTCTGCAGGGTTGCGCACATCTACCTCTGTTGCCGCTTCTGCCTCCAATCAGACTGCTCATTAAACATTGTCCTGAGTAGCTGATACACAAAGCTCCATGTATGAATACTTCTATTTCAAGCCCGGTATTCTTGCAAATGTTTTCAATTTCTTGAATTTCCAATTCCCTGGCCAGCACTACTCTTTCAAAACCCAACTTTTCAAGAGCCCTGACACCTTCAATACTATACGTGGTCATCTGGGTACTGGCATGAATGGGTATGCCGGGGATGGCAGCTTTCAAGCTGGCAGCCAGTCCCACATCCTGAAGTATGAATGCATCAACACCCATTTCGTATGCTTTGGCTGCATATTCCACAGCTTCCTGCATTTCTTCATCAAGTACAAGAGTATTCAGGGTAAGAAGTATTTTAACTCCTCTTACATGAGCGTAAAATAAGGCCTTTTCAAGTTCTTCATCATCAAAATTCCCTGCAAACTGTCTGGCATTCAGCAGCTTTCCGCCCAAATATACCGCATCGGCGCCGTTTTCAACAGCCGCCAGAAAAGCTTCATAATTTCCGGCCGGTGCTAAAAGCTCTATTTTTTTTGACATTACTATCCTTTTTCCCTTCTAAACAGTTCAATAACATATGGCATTATGTCAACTAATGACTCTATTTTGTAATTAACATTTTGTGAATGCTTTCCTTTAACAATCACAGGCACCTTACTCATGGTATGTGTTCGGACCGATATATCCTCCAGGTTTCCGTGGTCACTGGTGATAATGAGGACATCTTCTTCAAAATTGATCAACCTCATTAACTCGGCAAGAAATCTGTCGAGGTTTATAACAACCTCCACCGCTTCCTTCATATCATATTTGTGTCCGGCAATGTCAGTTATAAAGTGTTCATACATTGTAAAATCATTCTGACGGCTCAGATTATACAGATTCCGAGCAGCATGCTCAGGAGTTATCAGCTCAACATCATAGCCGGATTTCTTTAGTATTTCACCGGTAATATCATGGTATACTCCGTTGTTGTTTGCAAAATCGCGAGGTGTTTTAAAGGTTATATTCTCGGCCATACACATGACTGAGGTTACCGAAGGCCTGTTCCTCCTGTCCTTTAAATCAAGCATGTTTCTCAGATATTCGTCCCTGTACACATTTGCATTGGCAACAGTCAGTCCCATTTTCTTTAATTCACCGAAAATATTTACCTTTTGAATAATCTTTTTCAAAGTTATGGTAGGCTGACCGCTCAAATGCCTGTTTAAGGCAGCAGGAGCATTAACCCCTGTAAAAATGGCGGTCTGACCTGTTGCGCTTTGGGGCAAACCGGGTATTCCCAAGGAAGCATCTGCCTCAAACCTGGCTTCATCAATCAGTTTTGCCAGAACCTGAGCAGGAGCTTTATATATGGGATTAGTATCACTGTTTTTATTACCTGTTCCAATTCCATCTATAAATATAAAAATTACTCTCATATTAAGTATAATCAGCCTTTCTGGCTTACTAAATTTTTTTAATGCTGTGATAATCTTTTAATGTTAATAGCCTCTATTATTCTTATTATACCTTTTGAAACTATGTCGGTAAACTGGGGAGGAATGCAATTTTTAATTACAAACAAGTAACTACTCCATAAACCTGTAAAATTTATCTATTTGGTAATCGTTTAATCAAAATCTTTTGTACAATCGAATTGTATCCACTTTTGTTTCCATGGTGTACTCTCATAGTTACTCTGTACCTCTTCCTTGCAATAAATGCTTTAATGGTTTGTTTCCTTTAAGGAAAATCTGTACGCGTATAAATTATACTTTTATTGGCATTTGAAGGTACGTTGTTTAACAAATTTGCTAATACAAATAAATAGTATTTAGTTGTTATTTTCCGTTTAAATCTACTAAATTGTTGAAAGAACGAGTAAGTTCTTATTTCTAATTTAGAAAGAAGGCATTAATATGAGTTATGGTACTTTAAGTTCCTCAGTTGTAAACCATTACAACAAAAGATCTTATACTCTTGAAGGGGCAACCTACAGCAACATCAGTATTTTTAAAACAAACCCATCCACTGAGTCAATTGCGCCTGCTATTTATTTAGATGAAAAAAAGCAACTCCTGGTTAATATGGTTCCTCCTGGAATAAGTGAGTCAAAAGTCATCGCAAAGACCAATGCTGCTGCGATGGAACAGTACTATCAAGCAGGCCAAGCATTTTATGGAATTTATTACGTAGATGGTACTCTATACAAGAGCGGAAGTAAGGTTACTAGTTTCTCCGACCCAATTCTTGATAATCTGGGGCCTCGAGACTACCCTTGCTTCTGCCTTAGAAATAACGGGACTGTGACTGTTAAATGGCCCACAAAGAGTGATATTAAAGCGACTACCGCAGCCTGTAGTTTTATAATCAGTGGTTCAAATCCTCTTGTATATGAGGGAGCTTAGGCAAGAGGCTGTATGATAATTTTTGTAATCCTGCCATCGTTTTCTTCAATCTGAACAAAATTTGGATACTCATATTTAGAAACCCCATACAAATCCATATATCTATCTACACTGTCTCCAACTTTCAACCCCCTTGGTGTGCTATGTTTTTCATTTAATAATACTATTTTCATAATTTTCAGACTATCTTTCTCAGAAGGAGTTTCTTTTTTTAGTATTAGTTCCATATCACCGTCCGAATAGACTTCTCCTGGGAAATCCTCGCCAATCCTTCCTGTATTTTTAAACCGTTTTTTAATATCCTCATCCAGTAATTCAAAATCACCAAAAATCTTTAAATTGCCAACTCTGAGTGTATTGTCATCAGACATTATAATTCTTTTTCGTTCAGCATTCCAGTTTACGTCTGCATATCCAAACCGAGAAAAATAATCTGCCGGAACAAATGTACGGTTGTTTTGTATAATTGGCATATAATATTTGTTGATTGGGAATACAAACTCCCTTTTTATTGGGTCTTCATTAAAGTTATACTCTGGAAGGTCATCACCTGGTCTAAATAATTTCGACTTACCAATCCATATTTCAGAGAAGCACACGTAGTCATTCTCATTCTTCAAAGCAATCATGACACTCTTCTTAGCTGGAAAATACTGCGTCATACCTCCACATAAATCTACAATTTCCTTAAGTGGCACATAAGCTATACCATTTCTAAAAAAAGGTGCATTTTCAAGCGTTATAGACGCTCCATTTACCAAAACATCATTACTGTCTATCTTCATACTAATTGAAATTCCGCCAGTAGTTTTTTCACAAGTATTATCCACAGCTTGAGCAGGAATTACCTGAAAGCCTACTAATATAAGTATAAATGTTAATACGATAAAACCTTTAACTGTTGATTCCATAATTAACCCTCCTTAATTATTTACCTTTATTTTTTATCAATGCGGAGAATACTTGGATGCACCGTAAATTAGTATTTATTTCTGTACCATATTTTGTATATAATGTATCATTTTGTGTTTATAAAAACAATAAATGTTCCACTAATGTGTTCTTAATGAAATATTGACTTAATTTATTTGTAAGGTATGTGGTAAATTAAGAAGGCTCCCATGCTGGACGCACAACAAAAAAGCCAAAGGCTGTAAGCCTCTGACTGTTTAAACTATGTAAAACTACATATCGTATCCGCTTAAGGCCTTCTGAACAAGAGG
>JAQSXC010000066.1 GCA_029266335.1 Eubacterium sp.
GGATTACAAAAATGGTGTAAAAATACCCGATCCCAATATAGATTTCAGAAGGGTTAAAAATCAGATAGTATTTTTTGAAAAGTATGCCGAGAACCTGACATGGGAGGTTAAACCCTACAACAAGAAGAATTTGTATCAATGGCAGCCCGGCGATATAGTAGTTTTGAATAAATCTGAACATGTGGCTGTAGTTTCCGATAAAAGGCGTAAGGACGGGGTGCCTTACATAATACACAATGCAAGCACTGTAGCCGTTGAGGAAGAAAATATTCTGGTGAAGTGGAGTAAAAGCGGCCGGATTATCGGACATTTCAGGTTTCCGAAGCAGGAGCCGTTGGAATAGACAGCAAGTTATATTTATGACATCCTTCTATTTTATAAACATAAGTGGTAAAATTCAAGGGTGCTGCAATTTTTCGTAAGAGACATATTTTTGAGAATCTGGGGGGAATAATTGTGAATGGCTTTTTCTTAAGTGGAACTTCTGTCATTTTCCCAGCTCAAGAACGGTCCTGAATTGACTGCAATCTTGAAAAGTATTTTGCAGGATCAGTAATAAGATGTTACCGGTATATTAAATAATGTAAACTGTTAATTATTAAATCAGGTTGGCAGGAAAGAAGGTATTATAATATGGCAATACAAAAGACTAACGTAATGAGGATACTGTTGAAAGGGTTTATAAGACACTTGTCACAAGAGGGGCAAGTAAGAACTTCTTTATATTTGTCATTCCCGTAAGTAAGGAATTAAATCTTAAAGCTGCAGCAAAGTCTGTAGAAGAAAAGTCAGTTGAAATGATCAGGATGGATGAGATAAATAAAGTGACCGGCTATATCCGTGGAGGCTGCTCTCCCATAGGTATGAAGAAGGATTATAGGACAGTCATTGACAGTTCCTGTGACAATATCGAAACTATAATTTTCAGTGCCGGAAAAATAGGTTTTCAGGTAGAGGTTAAAACACCCGAATTGACTGGATTTATCAAAGCCGGTATAGCTGCTGTAGCAGACTGAACGAAAGGCCTAAATTATATATTTAATCACACCGTTCTCAAAAGTAGCTGCTATTTCCTGCTGGAAAAACTCCTTGACCTGTCCAAGGGTTTCTTTTGGATATACGTATTTACCATACCCGAATTGACCGTATTTGAACTGCCTTTTTTCATTTTCCATATCCAGTGTGGTTTCAGGAAAGATTTCAGTTATGGTATTCTTGGCTTTTGTAGTGTATCTATGTGAAATGACTTCAAAGGTAACAGGCCTTGACGCTTTTGCCGGGAATGCTTCACGAAGGCCTGCCAGCAATTCCTTATATTCCTTCTCCCAGCCTTCATAAATGAATACCGGTGCAATTATGAAGCCAATGGGGTAGTCTGCGGCGTAAAGCTTTGAGCTTGCTTCTATCCGCTTTTTCGCTGAAGCAGTCTTATGCTCGTAAGCCTGTATAATTGATTCTGTATTCAGGCTGAATCTGATTTCCGTTTTGTTTTTATGTTCCAGGTTTAAGAGATCATCAATATCAGTAAACTTTGTAACAAATCTAAATCTGGCATCCGGTTGAACCGCAAAATAATTTATAGCCTTTTTTAACGCACCGGTATAAGGTTCCACCGGAACGGGATCAGAGGTGGCAGAGCCTTCAAATATGGTTTCTTCAGGCAACCTGCCCTTAATATATTTATCTGCTTGATGAAAAATATCTTCAAGATTGACATGAACTCGAATAAAAGGTTTGTCGCCTAATTGGGTATTGAGATAGCAGTATTCGCATTGTCCGATACAGCCGCTTACAAGAGGAAGCTGGTAATGTGCGGAGGGCTTGCAGCTTTGAAAGGTCAGGCTCTTTTTTGCGCCAACAACAAGAGTTGCCTTTCCGCTTTTATACAGCTCTGCCGGTGTTTCACCGGGGATATTGCTTTTTACCTTGTTTATAGAACTTTCTATTATTTCTATACCTTTGGCTTTAAATCCGGAATGGAGCTGTTTCCCCAGGGGATATTCAAGTGCTCCTGTTTCGAAGATAACTCTTTGCGGTACAAACATATAAAAACCTCACATATTGTTTATTTTTATATATTTTGTTCCGACAGAACGTATTTAATTATAAGTAAATTCTGGAAGGCAAGATAAGAGTCTAGCTCCAGCCATCAGTATATTCATCGGAAAATTCATTTGAAGGAATGGTATATTTTTTTGAATCTGTTTTTACTTTTTCAGAAAAGAGGTATGCACAAATCAGGGAAGTGATTGGTATTGTTACCAGAATACCTATACTTCCTACAAGTGACTGAAGAATTTCTACAACAATCATTTCCTTGTTCATCAGCTCCAGAATTGAGCTATTATAGGAAACCAGCAGCAGTACTACTGACAGGGAACTGCCGATATAGGCAAGTATAAGCGTATTTGCCATAGTTCCCATAATATCTCTTCCGATAGCCATACCGGATTTAACCAATAAACTAAAAGGGGTATATTCCAGTTTCTCTTTGAACTCGGCCAGGGCAGCCGCTATGGACATGGAAACATCCATGATTGCACCTATTGCGCCAATAAGTATGGCAGCAAATATAATTGCACGCAGATCTATAGGATGATTGGGATTGACTCTGATAACATATAGTGACTCCTCACTGACAAGCCCTGTAAGCTTAAGTACCCTGTCCATTATGAGGGTCAGGAAGCCTGAAACCAATATTCCCGCTAGACAGCCAATCCCTGCTGAAAGACTCTTTTTATTTGCTCCGTAAATAATGAGAAAGGACATTGTTATTATAAAAATACACGTGATTATTGACCAGAAATAAATATTGAAGCCCTGAAGAATGGAAGGAATAAATACAGCAAAGATCGCCACGCAGGTAAAGCCCAGAGATACAATTGTGTTGAAGCCTTTAAAACGGCCAAATATAATGAGGAATATGAGAAAAGCAATACCCAGGATTAAAAGGGCGTCGGTTCTTAAATATTCTCCCAATACCCAGTCATATTCGGAATCTTCATTATCAAGATTATACAAAATTACTTTATCACCGGGTTCTATTTCCTTGAGGGAAGCACCGGTAAAGGGATCGATGGTTTGCAGCGCCGTTATTTCCCTGCCTTTCTGATCTCCCGACAAAACCTTGGCAGTAAAAGCTATATCCTTACCTTTTTCCGGATTTTCTCCACCCAGATCGTATTCAACCGCTTTGGTACTGATAATCTTTATAACCTGGGCTTTTTCAGCCTTAACGCCTTCAGCACCGTTAAAAAGATCCAGGTTTTTTGTTGTAATTTTGTTACCTGCCAACAACAAAATTACCGATATTATTACAGTTAGTAAATATACCAAGGTATTTTTATTTAAAATAGAATTCAGCTTTATAGACATGAGTTCCTCCGGTTACTGTAAATTCACTTTTGCATTATTTTATGATAGCACAGTAAACCGGGGTGTACAATAGCAGGACTGTAGAAGAAAATACCGGGTTGATTATATCTGATAATCCGGATAATCAGTATTTCGGAATTCTGACGTACTCAAACCAAATATTTTTTTGAACTGTTTCATAAAGTAGTTCAAATCCCGGTATCCTATTTGAAATCCAATTTCGTAGGTTTTCAAATTAGTATTTTTAAATAGATATTCTGCACGGGTCAATTTAACCATGGTAACATAATCATTAAAATGAATGCCTGTTTTTGCAGGGAAGGAATTACTCAAATATGTATTGTTAATAAAGAATTTTTCGGCTATTACTTTTAGCTTTAAATCTTCTTCCGGATTATTCAATATGTACTCGCAGATGTTTCGAATGTTTTCATCCTGTGTATCCGGCTGGAATTTCACTATAAATTTTATAAGGTTATTTATTTTCCTCAGGTAAAATTCTTTGAAGGTATCGGTGTTTCCATCATGAAGAAAATCCACTTCTTCAAAATAATTAATTCCTATATAATTGCCAAGCCATTTAAATTCTTCATAAACTGCTATTATAATATTGTGATATAGCTTTTTTATAATAATATCTGCTTTGATTATATTATCAGGTAAGGCCTGATAGAGATTTTCCACTGTTGAACTGAACAGTTGGACAGCAGAAAAATCCCTGTGCTTAATATAATTGATGATATTTTTCTCTTCAGCTGAAGGATAGGCCCAGCCGAATTTATTATCCGGATCAAAGGCTAAGGTCAACCTTTGGGTCTGAGTTTCTTTTAAAAAATTGTTTGCTCTTTTTAGAAGCTGAAGCATGCTTTCTTCGGTGGCAGGTTTTACAAGGTAATCGAAGGCGCCCAGAATTATACCTTGTCTTGCATAGTTAAATTCACTGTATTCACTGATTATAACGACACAGGAGCATAATTTATCCTTTTTGATCTCTCTTAAAAGCTGAAGGCCATCAATTATAGGCATTCTGATATCTGTCAATACCAGATCGTAAGTATTCTTTTTAAGTAAATCGATAGCCTGACTGCCGTTATTGGCTTTTCCGGCAATTTCAAAACCCGATATTTCACCCCATACCTTCAAACGTTCCATTTCAATAAGAAAAATATCACGGTCATCCACAATTAATGTTTTATACATATTACCCTCCATATCCGTGCCTATGCACGTACACAAATAGTAATGAAAAGACGCTCCCGATTACTATTTCAATATATTCTCCCGACTGATAGTAAAGAATACGCTGGCACCTTTTCCAACCTCACCTGTTATCCAGACTCTTCCACCGAATTTCTCTATTATTTTTTTTACAATCGCAAGTCCGACTCCGCTGCCTTCAAAATCATTTATGGAATGCATACGTTGAAACATACCGAAAAGATTCTCTGAAAATTTCATATCAAATCCAACACCATTATCTTTTATGTAAAAATAATTCTCATTATTTTCAAATCTGTATCCGACGGTTATTATTCCAATGTCCACATATCTTGTAAACTTTAAGGAATTTGAGATTATATTTGTTATTACCTGCTTCATCAGTACTTTATCAGCTAATATAAAAGGTATATGATCTTCAATTTCCAAAATTATTTTTTGCTTTTTATTGTAACCGACTACAAGTTCATCGAATACTGTTTTAACCATTTCCGATAAATCCAAGGCTTCAAAAATAGGCTCAAAATCTGTAAATTTTGTGTACTCCAGCAGTTTATTTATCAGTACCAGCGTATCACTGCATATGTCTCTGATGTTTTGGATCAGTTCAATACCTTCTTCAGGAACACAATTCTTATAGTCTTCAATGAAAATTCTGGCATATCCGTCAATGGCACGTACCGGTGCTTTAATTTCATGAGATATTGTATAGTTAAAAGCATGCAGTTCATTATTTGATATCTGAAGCTTGCTGGCAATTTCCCGGAGGTCTGTATTAGTAGAGTTTTTAAAATCAGTAATATCTTTATTAATTATGGCAATCACTCCAAAACAATTAATTCTTCTAGAGATACATTTTTATCTTTTATAATGAAACTCTTTAAAACCGGATTTGAATTTTGTTCAAGCGACAAAATCAAATAGCTGATACAGGGATCAAAGGCTAGTCTGATATCTTCGGCAGAAGGTCTTGCCGGAGAAGAAGGATGACTATGAAAATTTCCTAACAGCTGCCATCTGTTTTTACGCATATCCGTGATGGCCTTAAATTGTTCCTGAATATCCATGGAAAAATGTTCCGGACTATTATCGATATTATTTAAAAGATATACCTTTTGAATTATTTTTTTATCTCCTTCAATAATTCCGCCCAAAAGACCACAACTTTCATTTGGCAGGCCCTGGCTGGAATGATAAAGCATTTCGTTAAGATGCTGTTTCTTTAATATGACCATAGCTATCCCTCCGGAACATTATTCGCAATAAAACATACTATAAATATATGTATAATATACAATTTTGAGCATATTTTGTCAATTGAAAACATACTAAAAATATTTGTTTAATAAGTATACTAACATATTGTTTTTTAAAGTCAATTTGAAAAATGAATAACAAAATATAATCATTTAAATTCTAAATTTAGTCTTGTTGTCATTGGAAATTATAGATTTTATAATTTATAACGAGGCAATATATGTTCTATAGGTGCATGGCTACCAAGGGTAGCCTTTGTACCGCTCTGGTTTTCTGGCGGTGAGCATATCCATTGTCTATTAATGTGCTTTTCATAAATATTTCTGTGGCTGAACAGCAGCGGGATGAGGGATTAACATGCAGAAAATCAAAGTTTTAATAATAGAAGAATTTAAATATATTGCAGATTTAAATGTCCTTGAATTAAAAAGAGGAGGCTTTGATGTCGAAAGCCAGTATGTGTGCAGTGAGGATGCAATGAGACAGGCATTAAGCCTTAATCGGTTTGACATTATTCTTTCCGATAACTCGACGCCCCACTTTAATGCTATACAAGCTTTGTTTGCAAGAAATGAACTGGCCCCTAAAACGCCGTTTATTATAGTTTCTGAGGATGTATCACCCGAAAGCATAAAGTTTGCTATGAAAAACAGCTGCTGTGCATATCTTCTGAAGGAGAATCTGCATCAGCTTGCTATTCTGGTAAAAAATATTATTAACCGGGCTTTATGATATAAAGTCATATTTTCAATGAGGAGATGATAATAGAGTGAGATTTACAAATTCTCAACTTCAAAGATATTCAAGACATATTATACTTGAGGATATTGGTGTAAAGGGACAGCAAAAAATGCTGGATGGCAAAGTTCTTATCATTGGTACCGGAGGGCTTGGTGCACCGGCTGCATTGTATCTCGGAGCTGCCGGGATAGGTACGATTGGACTTGTAGACGCAGATGTGGTGGATCTATCCAACCTTCAGAGACAGATAATCCATCAAACAGAGGATGTTGGCAAGCCCAAAGTCATCTCCGGAAGGGAAAGCATCAATCAAACCAATCCGGATGTAAATGTTGTTACTTATCAGGAGCGGGCGGATTCGAAGAACATTATGGACATTATTAAAGACAAGGAGTATGACTTTATTATCGATGGTACAGATAATTTCCCTGTTAAATTTCTGATTAATGATGCCTGTGTTATGTTGAAAAAACCCTTTTCCCATGCCGGTATCATCAGGTTTCAAGGACAGACAATGACCTATCTGCCAGACAGCGGACCCTGCTATCGGTGCGTATTCAAAAATCCTCCTCCGCCTGATACGGTTCCTACATGCAGACAAGCAGGTGTCCTGGGTGTAATGGGTGGCGTAATCGGATCAATACAGGCGACCGAAGCAATCAAGTATATTACCGGTGTGGGTACGCTTCTGAATGGAAAACTGCTGACTTATAATGCTAAAACAATGGATTTTAGACAAATCAAGGTTTCATTGGACAAGAATTGTGCTGTATGCAGCGACACACCCAGCATCAGTGAATTGATAGATTATGATTTAAATGTTTGCGGTTAATATTTATATTGAAGGAGAGTAGAACTATGTTAATTACTGTAAATGGAAAGGAAACTGAACTTGACGGAGAAGTAAATATTACAGGGCTTCTTAATCAGGGATATGTCGAAATGCAGGAATATGTAACAGTTCAGGTTAATGAAACAATAGTTCCCAGAGAGGAATATAACAGTTTCATAATTAAAGATGGAGATATAATTGAATTCCTTTACTATATGGGCGGAGGAAGCCGTTGAATATATTCCCGAAGGTGTATAATGCAAAGAAAAAGGCAGGTTTCTTTGCATTATTTTTATGCGTATACCGGGTTTCCCCTGTCACATTACTGCTTTAATATATTTTTTCCAAGGTAGAGGCACAGTGTGACTATTAGCCGTCACACTGCCCAAGCACAAGTGGCTTTGCCACTTTTATTCTATCCGGGAAATATAAATCCAAATTTAATCTACCATTTATCAAAATATACTCCATTGTAATGAAAAATATATGATATTAAAATAAACATATCGGAATAGTATATTTTGAATGTGCATTCTGCCTTATTAATAAAATCAATTTAAAAGGAGAATAAAATTTATGGCTAGATTATTTACATCCGAATCGGTAACCGAGGGACACCCGGATAAAATATGCGATCAGATATCAGATGCTATACTGGATGCATTGATTGAACAGGATCCATATTCAAGAGTAGCAGCTGAAACAACTGTTGCTACAGGTTTGGCACTGGTAGTAGGTGAGATATCAACAAAGGCATATGTTGATATTCCAAAAATAATAAGAAATACAATCAGAGATATTGGCTATACAAAGAATGCAAATGGTTTTGATGCAGATTCAATTGCAGTACTGACATCCATAGATGAACAGTCGGCCGATATTGCACTGGGTGTTGACAAGGCATATGAATCAAAAGCGGGTTCTTCAAGTGAGGACTTTGGAACAGGAGCAGGAGATCAGGGCATGATGTTTGGTTATGCCACCAATGAAACACCTGAGTATCTGCCTATAACTATATCCTTTGCCCACCGTTTGACAAGAAGATTAACTGAAGTAAGAAAGGAAGGTATTCTTCCATATCTGAGGCCTGATGGAAAATCTCAGGTGACTGTTGAATTTGATGATGATGGCAAAGCCAAAAGAATAGATACTGTGGTTGTTTCCACGCAGCATAGTGAAGATGTAACTTTGGAGCAGATCGGAGAAGACGTTATAAAGCATGTAATAAAAGAGGTTATACCTTCAAATTTGCTTGATGAAAAAACCAAATATTTTATAAATCCCACAGGCAGATTTGTAATCGGAGGACCTCAGGGAGATGCGGGATTAACAGGCAGAAAAATAATTGTGGATACATATGGCGGAGTGGGAAGACATGGTGGAGGAGCTTTCTCAGGTAAGGATCCTACAAAAGTTGACAGATCGGCAGCATACGCAGTCAGATGGGTGGCAAAAAATCTTGTTGCTGCCGGGGTTGCAGACAGACTGGAAATAGAAGTCGCTTATGCAATAGGTGTTGCCAGACCTGTTTCAATCGCAGTTGATACCTTTGGAACCGGTAAACTGTCCGAGGAGAAAATAGTGGATATAATCAGTAAGGAATTTGATTTAAGACCGGCTGCAATAATTGACGCTTTGGACTTGAGAAAACCCATATACAAACAGACGGCAGCATACGGACATTTTGGACGAACAGACATTGACCTGCCCTGGGAGAGACTTGATAAAGTTGAAGCCATAAAAAAACACTTGTAAAAGTTTTTAACGGTATATAATTTTTTTACAAAATAACATACAAATTATATATGTTAACTATATTAAGATAATAGTAATAGCATATATTAACATGCAATATTAGTTTTCTTATAAAGGAGATCGGTGTCCAATGGCAGTTGAATTATTGAATAGAAAACAAACCGAGCTGTCGCTTAAAGACGTAATTGAAAAATATAGTGATGTATCTCCATATGCAATAATCAAAGCAGATGTTCAGCGCAGGACTGTGGTATACAGTGAGAAAGCGCTGGAAGCAGCTGATAAGAATATTCACCAGGTTCAGGCCAGAGGGATTTTCGGCTCGGTTGGAGAAAAGCACGACTACATGCCTGTATCTTTGATACTGAGAGACGGACTTTCCATATTGACAGGGCCTGTTCCTACTTTAAGGAATGATCCTTATGTTGTGGACGAAATTGATGGAAAGCTATATCTCACTGATGGCGGAGAAATTGTTGAAGAAGTGGAATACTGGTATAAACCGGATTTTCAGGATAAGCTCACAACTTCAGGAAAACCCATGTGGCAGATTGCTACAGCAAGGCCGCAGAGGCTTGATATAGACCCATACAGTTACTGTCACTTCTGGGATAAGGGTGAAGGCTGCAGATTCTGCAATATGGGAGCCAATTTCAATAAAAGCAAACGGGAATTCAACAAGCCTGCCAGACTGAATGCTGAGGATGTTTATGAAACAGTTCATGAAGCATTAAAACAGCCGGGCAGGTTCACAAACATAAAAATGACAGCAGGCTCAATATTAAGCGGGCAAGAGGTTTTTGACGATGAAGTTGAAATGTATATTGAAATTCTTCAGGCTATAGGCCGCAATTTCAAAACAAAAAGGTTTCCAAGTCAGATAATAGCATCAGCGTTTTCCGAAAATCAGCTGGCCAGGATATACCAAAATACCGGAATAATGTCCTTTACCTCAGATATGGAGGTGCTTAATGAAAAGCTTTTTGCCTCAATATGTCCCGGCAAAAACAAGCTTGTGGGCTATAAGGAATGGAAACGCCGTATATTTGCAGCTGTTGATATATTTGGAAAAGGATATGTTAATACCGGAATTGTAGGCGGTGTTGAAACTGCGCAACCCGGCGGCTTTACAACGGAAGAGGATGCACTGAAGGCCACACTTGAAGAAGCTGAGGATTTTGCACAGCATGGAGTAAGCACGGTACACTGTGTATGGGTTCCATATCCGGGTTCGGTATTTCAAAATCAGAATAACCCGTCCCTTGAGTATTATGTCAAATTAAGTAAGGGACTTTTTGACCTCCGAAAAAAGTATGGTCTTTCAATAGATATGGACAATTACAGACGGTGCGGGAACCATCCGGATTCAGATTTGGATAGGGTATTTTAGGCATAATTAAGTAATAACTTCCACATTTTAAGTCGGCTGTTTTCTGCCAGTACGACCTTGTCATCAGTTGCAATAAAACAATTATTGCGCCTTTCGCCATCTTGTATTGACGAAAAAATTTTCGCCTTAAAACGGAGTTTTATTATTTAAGTTTGCCTTAGAGAGAGGGGAATAATATTATGGCTATAAAGCTTGAAAAAGAAATTATTGATCTGGTCACAGGGGACAATGCTGTCAAAGTACTGGCGACAACAGACAAGGATGGTGTACCTCATGTTGTATTCAAGGGTTCAATAAATATTGATTCCGATGGAAATCTGGTATATCTGGAACTTTTAGAATCCTCCAGAACCAACAGCAACCTGGTGAACAGTATTTGGTTCAAGAAAAAAGTTGCAGTTTCGGTAAGGTCTGAAGATGGCAGAAGTGTACAGATAAAAGGGACTCCGGTCAGGTGTCTTATAACCGGGCCTGTTTTTGAATATTACTACAAACTGATAAGCCAGCGCATTGAAGATGCCGACCTGGCGGCAGTATGGGTAATAGAACCTGAAGAGGTACGGGATGAAACCTATAAAGTGAGAAAAGCAGAAGAGGAAAAAAACCATCCTCTTTTACTTCATCTGGATAGATTGGCAAAATAAAATCTGGTTATTAAAAAAGGAGGCATTTACATGTTAAAGAACAAAGTTATAAAAAGTGTATTATCGGCAGCTTTATCAATATTGCTAATTACGGGGACTGTGGGATGCGGTAATACCTCCGGGAAAGCAGATTCATCAGCAGCTGCAGAAAGCACTGCTGTTTCAACAGCTTCAGAAAGTACAGTTCAGACTGCGGCTGCCGATACTTCAGCTCAGAGCAGTGAAGCAACCACAGCGGCAGATAAGAATGTAGTTATAAGGTATGGTTATCAACCCGGGCATTCCCAGATAGTTATAGCAGATAAAAAGGGATTCTTCAAAGAAGAATTTGAAAAGGACAATATAACTTTCCAATTCAGCAAGTTTCAATCAGGGCCTGCGTTAATAACCTCACTGACAGCTGGCGAGCTTGATTTTGGTCAAACTGGCGATATTCCTGCACTTTCTGCAAAGGCAAACAATGTAGATATTAAAATAGTCGGAAAATATATAAGTTCTGATCAGGTTAACAGCCTGCTGGTAACAAAAAAATCAGGAATAAAAAACATAGCAGATTTGAAAGGTAAAAAAGTTGGTGTAACTATCGGTTCAACCTGCCATCAGTTGTTGTACATATATCTTGAATCAGTAAATCTTAAGCCTTCAGACATACAACAGGTGAATCTGATGCCCGGTGACATAGTTTCAAGTCTTGTATCAGGAAATATTGACGCAGCTGTTACCTGGGAACCCTATGCAAGCATGACTATAGCAAAGGGAGTTACCGACAAACTGGCTGACGGTGTTGGCTATAAAAAAGAAGTAGATGTTATTATAGCTAATAATCCGTTTTTACAGCAGCATCCTGATGTCAGTGCAAGGGTTTTGAAGGTTCTTGACAAGGCCGGTAAATGGATTGCACAAAATCAGGAGGAAGCACTTGGCATAGTGGGTACTGATGCCGGAGTAGACCCCGGCGTATTGGCCCCTATGTTTTCAAAGGTGGTTGTTGATGATGTAAGTTTGAAGGATGAGGATATAGCTTCAATAAAGAAATCACAGGAATTCCTGCGAAAATATCAGATTATTAAAAAAGATGTAGATGTTGATTCACTTATTGACACTCAATATTTAAAATTGGCCGGGTTGCAATAGCAATTTGTTTGTTATATGGAAATGAGCACCTGAAAAACTAAACATAGCGAATTTTCCTGGGGGTGAAGTATATTATATGAGTTTTAAAATAAACAGTAAAATCAGCAGCTTTGATAAAAGGCTGAATATTTTTCTGATGTTTCTGACGCCTGTTCTGATTGTAGCCGCCTGGCAAATAGCCAGTGACAACGGTAAAATCAACGCATCTGTATTGCCTTCACCTTTTACAATAGGAGAAACACTGGCAGCTATGGCAAAAAGCGGAGAGCTGTTTCAACATTTGAGCGTAAGTCTGCTTCGTGTAATAAAAGGTTACCTGATAGGGTGTCTTTTGGGAGTTACGGCAGGCACGCTTATGGGACTGATCAGAAAATTTGAGAGTGCTATGACCCTGGTCTTCGGAATAATCAGACCAATTCCCATAATTGCATGGGTTCCGATTTTAATTCTCTGGATGGGAATAGATGAATCTTCAAAAGTAACAGTAATTGCCTTCGGTACATTTTTTCCCGTAATGCTGAATACTGTTTATGGTATTCAAAGCACCGACAAAAAATATCTTGAAGTGGCATATTCTTTAGAAAAAAGTCCGGCTAAAACTTTATTCAGGGTCATTTTCCCATCAGCGCTGCCTGCAATATTTACAGGAATACGTATTGGTCTTGGCATAGCCTGGATGAGCGTGGTAGGTGCCGAACTCATAGCTGCTTCTTCGGGTATAGGCTACCTTATTTCATATGCAGGACAATTATCACAGCCCGATGTGATGCTGGCAGGAGTTATTTCAATAGGAATAGTAGGTCTGCTGCTGGATATACTGCTAAGAACTGTAGAAAGACTGGTCTTGAAATGGAACATAACGAGGAAATAAAGATAAGAAAAGCTTCCTGCAGTAAAAATTTTTTACCGATGCGTTATAAACATTAATCAGTAAACGGAGGTTATTTGATGGCTGATGCAGATAATAAAATTCTTGAAATAAAAAATTTAAATATTAATTTTACAATTGATTCTGGCACGCTTCAGGTTTTGAATAATATCAACCTCACCATTTCAAAGGGAGAATTCATATGTATTGTTGGAGCCAGCGGCTGCGGCAAAAGTACTCTCCTGCGTATCATAGGCGGTTTGGAGCAGGGTTACACCGGAAATTGTCTGTTTAAGGAAAAAGAGGTCAAAAAGCCTTCTGTAGACCGGGGCTTTGTATTTCAGGAGTCCAGACTCTTCCCATGGCTGACTGTGGAAAAAAATGTGGAATTTGGCCTTAGAGATGATTCTGAAGGAAGGTACAATAATATTTTTGAAAAAAGGGAAATTGTGCAGCAGCACTTGGAACTGGTTGGCCTTGAAAAATTCGGCAAGGCATATCCATATCAGCTTTCAGGCGGAATGCAGCAGCGTGCCAGTATAGCCAGGGCACTTGTGAATAATCCAGATATGCTGCTGCTGGATGAGCCCTTTGGGGCATTGGATGCCTTTACCAGAATAAATATGCAGCAGGAAATACTTAAAATCTGGCGTAAGGAAAAGACAACCATGATACTGGTTACACACGATATTGATGAAGCTGTGTATCTGGCTGACAGAGTAGTTCTGATGTCTCAGAGGCCAGGAACCATAAAAAGGATTGTCAAAAATGACGTCCCAAGGCCCAGAAACCGGAAAAATCCCGAATATACAAAAATCAGAAACGAGATATTTGAAGAATTCTTTTCAGAATTTGAAACCGATATTGAGTATTTCATTTAATAAAATATTTTTTATTCAGGAGAAATTATATGGAAAAGCCATTAAATCTTCAGGAAGTTATCAGCAAATATAAACATATATCACCATATGTAATCATAAAAACTGATGTACAAAGAAGGACCATTACATATACAAAACGTGCGTTGGAGGCTGTGAATCCAGATATCCATCAGGTGGAATACATAGGTTATAACGTAGATATGCAAACAAATGCCATACCTTGTTCACTGATGCTGAGGGATGGTACTACAATTATGTCTGCACCCTTTCCAACCAAACAGATTCCATATGTGGTAGACATTATTGATGGAAAGAAGGTACTGACTGACAATGATGTGGTTATTGAGGAGGTTGACTATTGGTATAAGCCTGACTATTACAATAAAGTGACAAGTTCAGGAGTACCTATGTGGAAGGTTGTAGGTGCGCGGCCTCAGCGTCTGGATATAAATCCTTACCAGTACTGCCATTTCTGGGACAAGGGACAGGGCTGCAAATTCTGTGCAATCTCAGCTACTTATCACAAGCACAAGGATCAGAAGCCTTTAAAGCTCAATGCCTTGGATATAGCCGAAAGCGTAGGAGAGGCAATAAAGCAGCCGGGTCGTTTTGCAAATATACTTCTTACCGGAGGTTCTATAATACAGGGCAATGAGCCTTTTGATGAAGAGTTGGAAAATTATATCGAAATTCTGAAGGCTATAGGTGGAAATTTCAAAACCGTAAAATTTCCCAGCCAGTTGATTTCAACAGCGCTTAACGAGAGGCAGCTGACCTGTTTATATGAGGAAACAGGCTTGATGACCTATACTGCGGATATTGAGGTTCTGAATGAAGAGAAATTCAACTGGATCTGTCCCGGAAAGGCAAAATGGGTAGGTTATAAAGGATGGAAGGAACGGCTCTATCTGGCGGTTGACATTTTTGGAAGAGGAAATGTAAATACTGGTCTGGTAGGTGGTGTGGAACTGGCAAAACCAAATGGTTTCACCAGTGAAGAAGAGGCTTTAAAATCAACCCTTGAGGAAGCTGAAGTTCTGGCAGAACATGGAGTCAATGCTGTTTATTGTGTCTGGAATACGCTTCCAGGGACGGTATTTCATGATCAGACAATTCCATCACTGGAGTATTATGTGAGACTGGCCGAAGGGCTTCAAAGCTTGCGTGAGAAATACAGTCTCCCTGTTGATCTGGACAATTACAGGCGCTGCGGAAATCATCCTGATGCCGATCTGGCCAGATGTGCACTTTAATATAATTTGCAAGAGAGAGCATAATTTCATTAATATTTTGTGGCCGCTATGCGGCTCATGGAGGCTAATATGCTTAAATTTCCAAAGGACGGTACTGATTCAAAAACTATTTTTTCCAAAATGGACCAACTTAAAGAGAGAGATGGGAACTGGAAAGAGGGGAAGACCTGGAGTCTGGTTTATTATGCGGGGGAAGAGATAACCAAAGTTGCTGAAGAGGCATATCTGAAATTCTTCCATGCCAATGCCCTGAATCCTGCAGTCTTCAACAGCCTGCGTCAATTCGAGAATGATATATTATCCATGGCTGCCGACCTGTTTCACGGTGATGAGGAAACTGCCGGAAGCCTTACCAGCGGGGGCAGCGAAAGTATTCTGATGGCCGTTAAAACTTACAGGGATGAGGCAAGAGTCCTGCATCCGGAAATCAAAGAGCCTGAGATGATTTTACCTGTATCTGCCCATGCCTCCTTTGAAAAAGCAGCCCACTATTATGGCGTCAAAGCGGTACATATACCATTGAACGATGAATACAAAGCGGACATAAAGGTACTTGAACAGGCAATTACACCAAATACAATACTTATTGTTGGTTCGGCTCCGGCTTATCCCCAGGGTATTGTTGATCCCATTGCTCAAATGGGACAGATAGCACTTAAGCATGGTCTCAGGTTCCACGTGGATGCGTGTCTGGGAGGATTTATCCTGCCGTTTGTAAGAGATATTGGCTATCAGATACCTGATTTTGATTTCTCTGTTCCGGGAGTGAGCTCTATCTCAGCTGATCTGCATAAATACGGTTTTGCAGCAAAAGGAGTATCGGCAATTTTATACAGGAACAGTGAACTGCGCAGATATCAGTACTTTGCATATGCAGACTGGCCGGGAGGCTTGTTTGTATCTCCGTCGGCCACAGGAACAAGACCCGGCGGAGCAATAGCCTCCGCATATGCGGTGTTGAACTATCTGGGGAGGCAGGGCTATCAGAACCTGACCAGGAAGGTAATGACCATTACAAAAAAACTTCAGGAAGGTATATCCCGAATACCTGAGCTGTTCATACTGGGAAAACCTGAAGCCGGCGTCTTCGCTTTTGGTTCTGACAGTATCAATATACACGCCCTGGCAGATAAGCTGGAGGAGCAAGGCTGGGTAATTGATCAGCAGTCAAATCCCGACTGTCTGCATTTTATGGTGACGCCGGCCCATGAAGCTGTTTCGGAAAGTTTTCTTAGAGACCTGAGAGCAGGTGTTGATCAATTAAAAACCAGTCCGGAAACAATAAAAGGAAACAGTGCCGCACTTTATGGCATGAAGGCAGCGCTGCCTTCCGGCAAGACTGAAGAATATCTGCTTGACAGCTTGAACAAGCTTATGGGCAGAAATGAGTAATCTGGGGAGATGGGGTTATGAGTAAGAGTGGGAAGTTCTATATAAAAGCGGCTGAAGAAAAAGATATTCCTCTGGCCTTAAATTTAAGGAAAAAACTTTTCAGGGATACTGGTGTTCCTGAACAAGCATTTCAGGAGAATCTGGACTCTTTATTACTTCAGGAATATACAAATGCCTATAAGAAAAATGATATGCTTCATTTTTTCGCCTATGACAGGGAATTTGACGAACAGCCTGCTGCAGTGGCCGGGCTGCTGCTGAAAAGAGATTTTCCCTACTATTTATTTAAACCCGGTTTTTACGGTTGGGTAATTGACGTTTATACAGAACATGAGTACCGTGGCAGGGGATTGGCTACTATGCTGCTGGAAAAGGTCAGCCTATGGGGGCAGGCAAAGGGCGTTGAGGAACTGAAATTGATTTCAGCAAGTGAAAATGCCCGTAGAATATATGAAAATTTCGGGTTTCGCCCCACCTGGGAAATGAGTATGAATGTAGGAGGACACAGAACCTATAATGACTATATTGACCTTGGAAAAGGAATCTGATAAATATAAGAGCAGCTGTCACAGAGGCCAACAATATATTTGCAGGAATTAGTGTGGTTTGAAGAAATGAAAAATGAAACAGCACTTTTTTTTAGACCGGTTTGGGAAAACCGGTTTACTTTGTTTTTTCTTGGAAGTATTCAATGACAAATATATTGAAAACATGAAAATTATGGTATATTATTAAGTAATACGATGAATTTTTAAAAATAATGTAATACTGTTTACCGATATTTATAAGAATATAATTTTTATTAACTCGAGGTACAAAATTCATGGTGCTAAAAATTTGTAGAAGAATTTTATTGGCAGTAATTACATTTTCCTTTATCCTTTCTATGAATTATGCTGTATCTGCCAATGATGTTCAAAAGCAGAAAAGTATTCTGATAATTCATTCATATAATGAAGGGTTAAAATGGACCAGTGAGCAGAACTCAGGCATTATTGATACTATTACCGGATCAAACGAAAACTGTGTCATATATGTTGAATACATGGACTGGAAAAACTATCCTTCAAAGGATAATCTGGATACTCTTCAAAACTATTTTAAATACAAGTACGCAAATAAGAAACTGGACCTATTAATTACTACCGACGATGCAGCCTTGGATTTTGCTTTGGATAACAGAAATGAATTGTTTTCAAATGCTCCCATTGTTTTTTCGGGAGTTAATCAGGAAAAGGTAAATGAAATACAAGGAAAGCATGACAATTTAACCGGGATAATTGAGGACATTGACCCAACAGAGACAATTTTAATGGCCTTGAAAATCAATCCATCCATAAACAAAGTATACATAGTCTGCGACAATACCGAGAGCGGCATATCTACAGAAAAACTCTTTACCCGCAGGATTAATGATATGAAGCTGGGTTTGAAAATAGCTGCACTGAATAATATGAATTTTGATGAGGTTTTAAGCTTTGTAAGTACTTTGGACAATAATGCCATGTTGTTTTTTGCAACGTATAACAGTGATGCAATGGGAAGAATCATAGAATTTAATCAAGCTTCCAGAGAAGTCAGCAAATACAGTACAGTGCCCTTATACCACCTCTATGATTTTGGTATAAACAATGGTGCCTTTGGCGGTAATATGCTCAGCGGAAAATTGTACGGCCAATATGCAGCTGAGCTGGCCTTGCGCATATTGAACGGTGAGAGTGCTTCTGATATCGACATTTATTCCCCTAAGGCAACCAGAAAGGTTTTTGATTTTAATCAATTGAGAAGATTTGATACACCTTTGAACAGGCTTCCGAAGGATGCGGAAATTATCAATAAACCCTTCTCTTTTTTTCAGACCTATAAATTACTGGTTTTAGGCGTTACAGCTGTTTTTTCGATACTGATCATTTTCGTTCTGGTTTTATTGATGTATATCAAAAAAATCAGAAGAATCCGTAAAGAACTTCACGTCAGCAATGAGGAATTGACTCAAACCTATGAGGAATTAGTTGCAACAGATGAGGAATTAAAGGCTCAATTAAGAGAAATATCCGAAATTCAGAAAAATTTAACTGAAAGCGAAGAGAAATATACATATCTGGCCCTTCACGATGTATTGACCGATCTTCCCAACAGGCGATCTTTATTTGAAGACGCAAACAGAATTTTATCAAAAAACGACCAGAAAAAAGCAGCGTTATTATTTATTGATATGGATAACTTTAAGTATATAAATGATACAATGGGACATGAATTCGGTGATGTTCTGATAAAGGCTGCAAGTGACAGACTGGCTCTGGATCTGTATCAAAAAAGTACTCTCTACAGACTTGGAGGAGACGAATTCATAATTCTGGCAGAGGAGACGGATCAACAAAGGGCAGAGCAATTGACAGCAGATATACTGTATAGTTTCAAAGAAAAATTTTTCATAAAGAATATGGCATTTCATATAAATTTTAGTATTGGTATTGCTATATATCCCGATCATGGGAAAAATATTGAAGACCTGATCAAATCAGCTGATATTGCAATGTATAAGGCAAAAGAGAGTGGTAAAAACAGGTATGTGCTCTATGACGCAGTCATGAATAGAGACTTTACCGAAAGAATGACCCTTGAAAAGTATCTTCATACAGCAATGGATAACAATGAATTTGAACTTTATTACCAACCCCAGCTTGATCTGAACAGTAACAGAATAACAGGTCTGGAGGCACTTATCAGATGGAGAAGCCCGGAATTGGGTCTGGTTTCACCCATGAAATTCATAAAGGTGGCAGAAGACACCCATCTGATTATTCAGCTGGGGGAATGGGTGCTGATACAAGCCTGCGATTTTTTAAGCCAGTTACATAAAAAAGGTTTCAGGGATATGACTGTTTCGGTTAATATTTCAACCTTGCAAATATTTCAGGCTGATTTCAATAATAAGGTACTTAAGATTCTGGAATACTTCAAACTGGATCCACATTGCCTTGAACTGGAAATAACCGAAACACTGCTGATTGAATCCTTTGACGTAGTTTATATCAAATTGAAGCAGTTGAGAGAAAAGGGGATAGGCATTGCTCTCGATGATTTCGGAAAAGGCTATTCCTCACTGAGTTATTTGAAACAGCTGCCAATCACTACTCTGAAAATTGACAAGACTTTTATTGACAACGTATCTATAAGTGTTGAAAATAAAACAATTACCCGTCATATTATAAAAATGGGACGTTCAATGGGAATGGCTGTTATCGCCGAAGGTGTAGAACAAAATGAACAGCTGGAATACCTTAAGAAGTATGAGTGTGACAAAATGCAGGGCTATCTGTTTTCAAAGCCCTTGCCGAAGGATGAGCTGGAAAAGCTCCTGGATAGGTATGTAGATCAAAATATTGACCAGCTGTAATAAAATTGCTAGAATCTAATTACCATCGGTAATTATGGTTTTAGCATTTTT
>JAQSXC010000067.1 GCA_029266335.1 Eubacterium sp.
CTTTAAGAACAGTATATCCATTCTCTGGATTCTGATATGTAATTCTTTCTACTATGCATCGTATTTTGACCACCTGGTTCACCTCCTGTCTGCTGTTTAAACCAGTATATCCTATTTTTTTAACTTTGTTTTGAAACCATATTAACATAATTCACCTACCATAACAAACAGAAATTTAAAGCTAACTGATTCATCCCTCCTCATAATATTCTGTTTTAGATAATCATACAAAGCCTCTCTTAATATTCCGTGCTAGATAATCATATAAAGCCTCTCATAATATTCCGTACTAGACAATTATACAAAGCCTCTGGGTGTTTAAGTTGATCTCTTCAGTTCTTTATCTACTTATAGGCCAAAAAATCCTACAACCATTAATTTAATTTGGCTGTAGGATTTTCCTGCATTATTCAAACTCGCAAAGTTCTTTGTACTTTTTCGTATATCTCATTCTTTTTCTATACATTTTTGTATAGTAATTTCCACTTATTTTAACTATTCCATATCGTTTAAACGCTTATTAGTACCAATCCAGTACCAAGGTGTTTTCGCGTCATTCTCATGGTATCCAATGGCTTACAATCCAGTGATTTCTAATCATAAAATGATGTGAAAGTGGTTTGCAGTTCCATTGGTTTAATTATAAAATTGATTAACTGAAAATGCAAATAAAAATTGCCTTTCCATTCCTGAATTCAATTTTCCATATAACACACACTAGTTACCTATTCTCGACATCTTTATTAAAAATGAAATATATGTTTTTTCCCATAATATCTATGCTTTTATTGAACAATAAAGGCTCGACTATCAGATAGCAAATAAATACTCTGGCACTAAGATTTTATATCCCAATAATGGATACCTTGCATAACGTTTTTCTATTTTTGAGATACCTCCTTTTCCAACATCATTCAATGTATTATGTACCTCATCCATCCCATTATTTAAACTCATCATATCCAGATAATGATCCTCTACCAGTATTGGCTATGGTGTACTACAATTCATACCGGTACCAATAGAAAAATTAGTTATTACAAAATAATCAATGGCATCTGGAACAACACCCATAAATTCATCACCAAAGTATTCTTGCATTATGGTTTCTCTGCTTTCACACACAATTTTCTTAGCCGACTCTAGCTGTTGATACGCCTTATCCAACATCTTATCTAAATTTGCAGTATCTCTAGTTGACTCAATAGGAATTTTATACTTCAACTCTATCACTTGCAGCTTGTTATAATCTTTATCATATACTAACACATCCATACCTGGACGAATTTTTTGTTCTTTTGTAATATTTTCTGCCACAAGATATTTATTGTTTATCTTATCAATGATTCTTTTTTTCTGAATTTCTTCAAAATAATTTTGTTCTCTCTCATATTCTTTTGATTGGCGTTTTGCTAAAATTCTAAGTGCGTTTACTGCTGGTCTTTGAATATTATATATTGCTTCTGATAGTAATAAAGAATCATTTTTATATGGTAAAAAATAAGTTAGTGATAGATCAGAATTCAACTCATCATATCTATAAGTAAAAAAACTTATTATATTTGTGACTATTTCGGGGTCTAAACCGCTTTTTGAACTCATTAATTCAATCCATTTTATTTTACTATAACATATAACTCCTTCTTCTCCAGGAACAACAATTTTAACCTTATTACTTGTATTACCAAATGTTTTTTCCATTATATAGTTATTTAATGCAGTTGAAAAAATTTCATATTCATTTAAATCGAACCCATCAAAATGAAAGTTGATTCCAAAATCAAAATCACTTCTATGTGCCTGTTCAATCAAACCAAAATCTGATTTTAGATTTGTAACATTAAAAATCTGTTCTAGACTCCTGCTCTCATTTTTCTTTCTATTAAGAGTGTCATATGATACATGTACCTTATAATTTTCTTCATTACTGTAGTCAAATACTAATTTATTGTTAAACTTACGATATTTCACTACATGATTACTATGTAAATCCCACATTTTATAAAACTGATCATATGAATATGCTAATCCCATTAAATCATATATTTCTTCTGCAAATAATTTTATTCCCTTTATGCTTTCATCAACACAATATATAGCTGACCATCTACCTATCCATTTTATAGATTCCTGAATAAAATCAATTTCATCTATTATTGTTGCATTCGTAGCAACCTTTCTTTTTATATATTCTTGAAGTTTTTGTGATGGTGCAGATATCATCATTGCGGATAATACACCCACCTTTTCAAATACTGTATTCATCGCATCTTCTTTACATAATTGAAATAATTTGTGTTTTTTCATTTCATTTTCAATATTATTTTTAATTAAATATAGTTGTTCAAAATCATTCAATTTGCAACCCTCCATTCTATTTTCTATATCAAATATATTGCTGTCAATCAGTATTCACAGTAATTCTTCTTTACATCTCAACAAATATCACAACTGAATTTTCAAACAATAATTAACACTCATATTGAATAAATCATTTCCCATCCACATATTTCTTTAATAAAGTAAATTGCTTCGGTGTTAGGAAGTTTTTATCATTCGACCTTATTTGCAACTCAATCAATGACTTAAAATAATTATCAGGTGAATTATTTAAATATTCCTGCAACGCTGTCAACTCCATAAACAAATACTCATTCTTTTTAACAAACCATTTACACAGAAAGTTACACTTATCTGTATCACATTTTTCACCACACTGTAAGCAAATAGTTGTTCCTTCAACTGTATTTAAGTTCATACAGCTGCAATCTCCTCTTTTTTCACCTGTCATTTGTGGTAAATCAACATCAATAGTCAATATCATTTTTTCAACAATGCTCTTCTTTTCTAGAAAATGCTTTGTTTTGTTTTCCTCCAAATAATATTCTGTTTTAATTTCATACCCACGTGTAACCAAATGTGACAACCAATGAAAACGTGATGTCTCACTCATATTATCAAGGTTGTGATCCAATATTAATCTTGATACTCGATAATTGCTCATATCTAATAAATCAGCAAGGCGCAAAATGATTTTAGTATATTTTAAACTCCAAAGCTTTGAACTTGCTTTGGACTTTATTTTATATACTTCGCTAACATTATAACCATGGGCTTCCGAAACATCTGCAACAATTTCTCTTACTGCTGCATCTATAAATCCTAATTCACTTCGTGCTCTTATCTCGGTGGCACTATCTTTTGCATGACCATCTCTAACTAGTCCCTCATAAAAAGAATCAATTTTCATATAGTAATCTTTAAGTAATTTTAATACCTCTTTTTTGGCAAACTTCGTATTATTTATTTGATTTTCAATATCTTTTGCAAAGTCCGAATATATCTTATTACTTTCAAATCCATTTGCTTGTAATTGATCAAGATTTGGTAATGTAACCATAGATATATCATGTAAATAGCACGCAACAAATAATACATAATAATCATTTTTAGAAATATCAATATAGTCAATTGCACGTAGTAGTTTTATGGAATTTTGAATCAAATCTACTGCGTGTTCTTGATTATGAAGTGTATAAAAATATAGATGCTTTGAACCATTTCTCCAAATATCACATGCATACTTATGAACTAATATTAAATTATCGATATATTCCGGGCTGCTTACAAATGTTCTGAATATTCCTAATACTTGCATTATTGAATAATCTATTGAATAATGATACTCTGATTTAGCAAAATCACTTTTTAAGACAATAAATTTATTCATCGAAAAATATTTATTTCTTAATAGTTCTAATATTCTCAATTCAAAATAAGTGATCTTACGGTTATTAAGCTTTTGTAATATTACATCATCGCTTATTTCAATCATAAATAAACAAGAAAAAACCGCATTAAGTACCATTCTCTGTAATGTATCTGAATTTGAAGTCACTAGTACTGATACATCAAAAAATTCTTTCTCTACATATTCTTCTATAGTCCATTGTTTTTCTATTAAACCTAGTTCATCATTGACCATTTGTAGGCGAACTTTGTCTGTCTTTTTATTGACAAATCGCTTACTTTTCTTTACCATCTCTTGCAGTTTTGAATATGAGTTTATTTTCAGTTTTAAGGAATCTATTTGTTCTAAATTTACTTTTTCAATATACTCTACATATGCAGCGTATAAATATGAAGTTTTTTTATTTTCTTTTCCAAATAATTTTTTATTTAACAAAGCTATTTTATCAGCAATTTCTGAAAATTCTCTATTTTCCTCTTTCATTGCTTTTAGTACAAAACTTAGACTCGCACCTAAAGTATCTTCATTATATTTTTCAAAGAATTCTTGAAATCCCTCTGATATGTCTGCATTATCTAAAAATTTTAGATCCTTCAGTATTTCTTCTTTGAGATCATCAATATTTATATCTTCTCTGAAAGCAAGGTCTTTATTTCTATATTTGAAAAATTTCTTATATCGGATTAATTTCTTTTTATATGATTCACCTTGCTGCTTTTCTTCTTGTTTTAATTTGTCATCTGAAAGTTTTTGTTCTATATTTTTCAATTCTTTTTCAAGCACTTCGAGAATAGCTTCTGTCTTATTCAACAGAATCTTACTCTCCTCATCCGAATAACTTGTATTAATTTCAAATGCTGTTTTAGATGTTTCTCGTCCAATACAATGAATATAAATTTCGCCTTCCTTACTATCAGCAATATTTGAAATTGTACTTTTATCCCCCGGCTCATGAATATGAATAACGTACATATCTTTATTATTTTCAACAAAATTTTTTACTTCAGAAGTTATATCAATATTTTTAGGATTATACAATTCATCCATTTTCAGTTTGATTTTTTCATTTATGTCTTCAATTTTTTTTGTAAAATCCTCTATACTACGGATAGCATTTGTAAATATAGCGGAATCGTCTACATAAAATAGCATCTCCCCCGGAAGAACATCTTTATATATTTCTTCAACATTTATCATAAATAAGTTTGCCAAAAAATAACTTTGTGGTAAACCTTGTGGTAAACCCATTGCAAACTTACATTCTTTAATCTCTATTTTCCCAGTATATCTTTTCAAATCTTCTACTGACATTTTCTCTAATTCAACAAAAATCAGTTTTTCTAACAACTTATTTATTAAATTTCGATCTTCCTTTGTATATTTTACGGGTATCTGTTGATCTATGTAATTAATTAAACAAATAGGATTTATTGTTGGAAAGAAATTTTCAATATCAAGATTTACTTCCCATGTATATTCCGAATTTTCGTGAAATTTTCTATAATATTCATTTGCTTTAGACGTATAATTTGTATATTGTTTTTGCCACGGTTTAAATAGACGCTCTGGTTCGTATGCAACTCTATTACCATAAAAATTGTGTGGAATAAGCCTGCTTAAATTAGACATTGATATCTTATTTTCACTATCAAAGTCATATATTAAAACATTTAACATCGCCACTGCTGTAATCTGATCAAGCAAATTTGCAGAGTGTAATGGTCTAAACACTGGCTTTCCATCATATTTTTTTGGTTTGAAAAATACCTTTGTTTTTAAATACTTATCATCATTAACTACTTCTTCCAGTCTTATTTTTACTCGTTTTATCCAATCTTCTATGATCTCCAAATTAAATGTATCTCTCAATTTGATAAGATCTTCTTTCTCTTTTTGATCTAAAAGCTCCTTATTTGAAATATATGACTCTACAGAATAAATCGCCAAGTATATATTTTTTTCGCTAAATAATTTTTCTTTAATCGATAGATCCTTGTACATCGCCACATATCTCCTTATATCTTTTTATAAATAATTCAATATCTTCCTTCAACGTTTGTTCATAATTTTTTGTTATATCAGCATTATTGGCAACAACGAAACCTTTTTCACCAACATACTCAATTTCATATTTCATAATGTTTGATTTTACACTATTAAGATTAAATGCATTAAGAAGTTCAGTTCCACCGCTTTTACTAATCCATGCTCTATCAACTCGAATCACGATTTCAGTTCTTGATATTCCTGCATTATCAATTTCATTTAGTATTTTCTTCTCTAATATATCTCGCTTCTTTTTTAATTCTATTTTACAATTCAAAAATCCATCGACAAAAGCATTCAAATAGGTTTTATTATATAAATAGTCTGGATTGGTAGCTACCATATACTCAGAAAATGCAAAAATTATATTTTGTATTTTCAGTTCATCCTCTTCCGAAAGAACTTCATCTAAAATCCATTCTTGAAGATATTTTGTATTTTTTACATCCATATGTATGTCCCCCAATATATTACGAATTTTCTATTCAGCCCTTATCAGTATTTTTACCAACATCAAGATAATATGGACTTTTTCATTTTAGTAATTACTTCACCTTAACATCTACTAGATTTACAATAGTTCTTTTAATTTTTCAGCTATTTCTTCAGGAGTCATAAAAGCTGTATTCATAGCCATTTTCCCTGCTAATGAGGGACTAAATTCTTGCACTTCTTTTTTGGTTATGTTATGCCAGATAGGCAGAATCAATTTTCCTCCATTTGACTCGCGTTGAAAAAGTCCTTCTAATTCATAATTTGTCCAATATTTGCTAATATAACTACTCGACAATATAACCACACCAAATTTAGATTTTTTTAACCCCTTATCAATTTCTGTTCTAATACTGTCTCCCCATTTTATTGATACAGCATCATACCACACCTTCAACTGAAATTTTTCTTGAAGAATTCTTGAAAACTCGTCAGAAAAACTTTCTTTATCTTCAGTTGCATGAGAGACAAAAACATCAAATTCTTCATCTGTATTATTATCAAAACTCAAACTGTTTTCCACATGATTTTGTGTCTCAATTTTTGCTGTTAAATCATTTATCTGTTTTTCATAAGTATTAAATATATTCTTTTGCTGTCTCACTAAAGCTTTGTTTTGTGTTGCCTCTTCTCTTTGTAATTTAAGAGCTGCATCTATTCTTCTTTTTCTTTTATCTGCTAGTTTTTTATTAACATCTGCTTTATCCGTTAATATTTTGGATATGTCTTTTTGATAACCTTCTACTTGTCTTAGCTTTGAATTTAACATACTCTGGGAAGTATTCTTAGTTATACTCCGTTGTGTATCACCAATTCGTTTTGTCTTATCTGCTTCTTTTTTTACTAAATCAGCCATCTTCTTTTCTAAGTCTGCAATATCTTTATCTATTTGATTTACACTACGTTGCGCTTGTTCTACACTCAAACTTATCATCTCCTTGCCATAATCATTTTCCTAGGGAGAATTGCTCCCTGAGAAAATGATTAATAGTTCTACTCAATATTGTTATTTTTATTACCATCTGGTTTGGAACGAATATAAGTAGTCCCATTTTGATTTGTTACTGTTTGATATCCAGTGTAATTTTTATTACCATTTTCAATCTGTTCAATAACATGTTCCAATGACATATGACGCCCTGAATCTGTATTGATAAATTCAGTGTTTAACCCAGTTTCTGATTCATTACTTACTTTTAAATTCATAAAAATGTCCTATCTATTGAAATGCCAACTGGCAGATATTGAACTTTCAATATTTTGTACAATTGTATAGGATATGACCAATCCTAAGGTTTCGAATGTCAGTTCTGAATTGCATATTAGAAATATCAATGTTATACTTAAACAACATTTTAAGATAACGTGGTCATTAGCATCACAAATCTGCCAGAGTTAAAGTTGCCGCTTTAGCTCTTTTTGTTTAGCCTTTTCTATTCAGAAATTGCCTACCCTCCTTTAGCTGACATTGTTTATATTATTTTAAGCCACTGCATTTGCATTTATCTCTTCAATAACCTTCCTTATCCCCCTCCATACATTTAGATCCGTAAAGATTTCCACTACACTTCCTTTATCTGTAAATGGAGATTCCTGAAGTACTGAAAAGTCTTTCAGCATTCCATTATGAACAATGTATTCAACGATCTGGTTTACAAAATATATTTGTGTAGAATCTAGATTTGTTTCTACCAGGAACTCTGAAAATGCTTCTTTGGCAGCATTCATATCTAGTCCTAGGATTTCGCGTACAAATTCCCCTAAAGGTTTTTGTCCATATTCCTGTTCATAATCATCTCTTGTTCCAACTTCCTTCCATAGTATTTCTTCTAGCAAAACCATATCTTGCGAAGAAAGTGGTTTATTGGTTTTTAATTTAGCAATTACAAGATTATCTTGATGTTGTCTTACATAAAATTCTGCTTTTGCTTTGTAATTTTTCAATTCATCACTTTCTAATTCAGACTCTTTCCATTCCTGCGATAAGATATCATCATCAAAATGTGTAATGTATTTTAATGTTCCACCTTTTGGAATATACTTCATAAGATTTCTTAATTTCTCTCTTATATGTTCAAACTCATTGATTCCAGCCCGGTCTATGTAATCTGTATGGAGTATCTGATGAATCAATTCAGATTGAACCTGTATCTCTGGTATGTTTGCCACACTCGAAATAGCACTTACCCGCTTCATCAAGTCACTTCGTGCCTTTGAATATTTCTTGCCTACCAAATAAGCAAGTTCAATTCCATACATGAGTGCATCAAATCGAACGGCACTAGCTTCATCTGAATCCGGTAAAACAAGTGGTGCCACTTCTTCTCTTACCAGTAAAGAATCTTCATAAGTCAATGCGTTATAATTATTTTCACTAGAATATAAATCAACATATTTTAAATGTTGCTTTACGGCAAAATTATCTCGATTTAGCTCTAACACTTTTTCCGACATTAATTTCACCAAGTTCTTACGATATTCGATTAATCTTTCTGTTTGATAATCGATGTCTTGAAGCTTATATGCAATTTGAAATTCCAAATTAAATATTGCACCTTGAAGTGCCATCATATTGGCTGTTGGTTTTCCATTACTGATTCTGAAAAATTCAAAATTACCACAGAAATCAAAGATGTAAAATTTATTTTTATCCTCACCATCTAATAGACCTGGACTCAATCGTGTTCCTCGTCCTATCATCTGCCAGAATTTTGCCTTACTCATCACTTTTTTGAAAAAGACTAAATTCAAAACTTCTGGAACATCAATTCCAGTATCTAACATATCTACCGAAATCGCTATCTGAGGCATTTTTTGGGGATCAGAAAATTCATCTATGGCACTCTGTGCATAGGTCATGTAGTTATCGATTACCTTTGCAAAGGGTTGTCCATTTTTAGAATGATGTGGATATTCTTTATTGAATACTTCAAGTATCTTCTCTGCGTGGTCATGATTCTTTGCAAAAACAATGGTTTTTCCAAGTGTTTCACCATAATTAATTTTGTTTCCATCTGTCATTAAAATATGTAGTACCTGCTTAATAGTATCTTCATTGAATATCCATGTATTTAGTGCTGCTGAATTAATTCTTTCAGGTAATTCTCCATTTTCATCTTCAAATGTTTCTTCGTATTCTGCTTTATCTTCTTCTGATAATTCATCATATACAATTCCCTGATCAATAAATTTCATCGTTGTTTCTACCGACATGAAATCTACCAGATATCCATCTTTTACTGCTTGTGCTAATTCATATCCATATGTTGGAACTCCATTTTCCAGTTCAAATATCTGATATGTATTCTTGTCAATATCATCTTTTGGCGTAGCTGTAAGACCCACCAATGGTGCGTCAAAATAAGTAAAAATATCTTTATATTTATTGTAAATGGAACGATGTGCTTCATCACAAACTACCAGATCAAAATGACCGCTTGTAAAAAGTTTTCCGTCCTCATCTTTTATTTCATCAATGCAATTCATCATTGTCTGATAAGTAGAAAATACACAATGAGCATTGTAATTCTCTTTCTCTTCACACAGGTTTGTTACAGATAAATCAGGCATCAGATTAACAAAATTTCGTTTTGCCTGTGTAACAAGGGAATTTCTGTCTGCTAAGAATAAAATATTTTTTATCCATCCTGCATTTAACAATACTTTGCATAATGCAATGATTGTTCTTGTTTTTCCGGAACCAGTTGCCATGACTAAAAGTGCTCTTCTACGATTTTTCTGATCAAACTGATCACATACTGCTTTAATAGCACCTTCCTGGTAATAGCGTCCTGCAATATCCTTATCTACTAAAATATTCTTAAGACTTGTACGCATAGTTTGAAGATTAAAAAGTTTCTCCAAATCACGTTTAGAATAAATAACAGCTACTTTCCTCTCAGGATACTGGTTATCTATTATTCTTGTCTCAAACCCATTTGTCAAAAATACAACTGGTCTTCTATGATATTGCTTTTCCAATAAATCTGCATATAATTTCGCTTGTTGGCGTCCTTTTACAACATCCACGCAGGTACGTTTTGCTTCAATTACAGCTAATGGCTTATGCGCGTCATCGTATAATACATAATCTGCAAATCCCACTTCAGATTTGTTTGGCATTCCTGGTAATTCAACTTCATTGATCCAGTCTTTTCCTTCTGTCCAGCCTGCATCCTTTAACATAGAATCAATATAGATCTTACGTGTTTTGTATTCTGATAAATCTAGTGGTTTTGGAACATAGGTCTGTTGCTGTTCTTCTCTTCTTTCCGTTAATTCCTCTTTTAAAGCTTTATTCTCGGCAATAAGGGTTTTGAGATCTATGCCAATTTCCATAGATTTGTCAATTGGTTCAGCAACAACATTTTCTTTTTGATTTTCTAAAAGTTTTACATCAAAATCTTTTTCAAGATAATTATCTGCGTAGCAATATGCTACATAATCAAGAAAAATATATAGATTCTGCAAACAAAGTACTGCTTCATCCTTTGTTACTTTTCTTCCATTATGTGCAGCACGATTTCCTATTCTACGTATCAGATCCATTCGCTTCCATAAATCATCATCTACCAAGTCATGAAAATCTTCTGTACTCATTAAACTTGCTAAAGTATCTTGGTAAGGCATTTCTAAGGACTTGTCCACAGAATACATCCATTTAATTGCAAATTCCATAGCTCGACGACAATTGATAATACAAGACTCTGCGTCTATATGTATAACTTTCTCAGCTACAATTGCCACATCAGCAAAACTATTAAATTTTGTTTCTTGTTTTAAATAATCAAAGTTTGTCATCTGTGACTCCTCTCTATATAAATTTAATAATCTATATATTATTTTCATTTATTACAAACTAGTTTCCAAACAACTTAACCAACGTTGACAATAATTCACCTATAATTCCAGCATTTTTATAAGAATCCAATAACGTAACCACAGAAGAACTACCCGCAACAATCTTAGGTATTATTCTTGATAATTTATCTTTTATACTTGGAGTCATAACCTCATTTTCACTTTTTAACATTTGCACTATATCATTCAATACCTGTACTAATTCGTGAATATCTTTTTCATCATGATCAGGATGTATACTATGTATTTTATCAAAATCTACAATCTCTAACTGCTTATTAACAAGGTGTAGTGTTAAATCATACGGATCATTAAACCAATATCTCTCATAATTTTTTACTACTCCATCTATTTTAGTAAAATCAATGCATACTCCAAAATATGCTCTTTCCAACACATGCATAATTACTGATGACTTATTAATAGCTCTATTCGATTTAATTTCAAAATGAGCTGGTATTACGTCATTATACTCTCTATTACTATACGTAGGCATACTTTTAAGCTTTACTATACTTGGCTCATATCCTGTTGGACTTGTTACACAAATCAAAAAGCCTCCTGGGACACTGTAATCATCAATGAAACTAATATTTCCATTTTCTAATTTAGTACATTTCGTTTCCCGACCTATTGGCTTTTCTTGTATTAGTGTATTTCCAGAAACAATTATTGGGAAAATAGGCGTGTCCGTTTTGCCACGTGGTCCTAATTGAGTTTCATAAAACCAATTAATGTATTTTTCATCAATAAAATTAACCTTAACTTTTCCATTTAAATCTATAGATTGATTAACCAAAAATTCATGATACATAACTTTTTCTCCTAAATATTAATCTATTTTATTATAATCAATATTATATCCCATTGCTTTTAGTTCTTGCAAAACACTAAACTTCCATTGTCCACTATCCGAATATACAACACCACTCAAATCTGATGGAATCTCAATATCCTTGTCGGCAATGAGCATCACCTTATTTCTTCCAAACTTTCCTATGAAATATCCGGCTTCAAAAACAACATTTTGACGTGCTCTTTGCTTATAATCATTTTCTTTTTTCGACTTACCTTCATCGTCGGCTGTAAAAAGACAGATAGCCCCACTAACATCAGCATTATATTCTATTTTTTCAATAATTGTTTGTCCTTGATTCGCCTGTTCATGTAAGATTATAGGAATAATTCCTTGCTTTTCAACTAATCTGGCAACTGACTCTTTTATTTCACCATCATGACCATGTACAATAAAAACTTTATCATAGTTATTTGATGTAACCTTTCTCTTTTGTTGATTTGATTCACCTTCATTTAAATCACTGAGATATGTTTCAAATACGGCTTTTGAAACCAGCAAACCTTCTTTACACGCATTTACAAATGCACTATCAGGAGTACCCATAACCCACATAGATAGTGAAAATGAAGTATTTTGAAACTCCTTATGTTCATAACTATCTTTTCCAAATATTTTTATTAACAAGCGTTCCGCTTTGTTTTTCCATGCAATAAATTCAGGTTTTCCTGATGATACTTTTAATTCGATTAGCTTATTTATTTCATCAGACACTTCTTTTAGTTTTTCATAGTTATTCATTATGTACCCCCATTTTGTATTTTTACTTAATATTTTCGAATTCAACAATTGCTATATTTCACTTTTAAGTTTCTGTGTATTTTTCATTATCTGATTCAAACTATGTGCGAAATAAATCAGTTGCTCCTCCAATTCTTCCTCTAGCAATCCAATATTTTTTTGCAAAACCCATATAATTAACAACCTTTTTTCCGCTGTCTATTTTTCCAGCATTAATTTTTATTAATTCTTCAAATTCATTATAATTTACTAAATATATTCTTTCAAAATAATCTATATGGTCTATAAAACTTTTCAAAAAATTCTTTAAAGCTTCCTTATTTTTAGGACTAATTTTTCCGCGTCCTTCTCCCTTCCTGTATGTCATAAAACAATGATTATCTTCCTCCCCCAGCTTTTTCTTTTTATAATAATTTTCTAATTCCACAATAAATGCTGCAATATTTTCTTGTAAAAAAACACCTTTAACCGCTTGCATCCCACCAGTCATTGGCATAAAAGAGAAATTCTCTAATTCATGATATTTCTTATTGCAATCCTTTAATTCGCCTAAATATTCTTGTAACTTATCTTCATCGTCTTTAAAGTCTCTATATAATAAATTCTCATATTTTTCATAATATCGATTTCTTCTAGCATTGGTGCTTTTGTTACTCCCAAAATTAAAAATAGTATCTCCAGCCATTTTTAATTTTAAATTAGTCTCTTCACTAGATTTTTTTGATTTTATATAACAACGAGGTGGTCTGTTGGTACCTTTATCTTCTAACAAATCAAAATTTAACAAATCCTCAAAGGATGTTTTATATATTTCATCATACATTTTCCATGTTTCAGGGCATGAATCTAAATCATAATCTTTGTTCTCAAATCTAATATCTTTTTTCATTTGTCCCTTCCCAATTATTTTAAAACCTAGGACGGCTATAGACAAAATTATACAATTCATATTGCCGAACAATACGCCATTCCCAAAGGCTAAAAAAATTTTTATTATTAAAGTTCTTAATCAAAATATTTCAGCATCAATGAATCAAATAACACCTGCGTTTCATCTAATGAATTCTTAACTTTAACTTTCAATTTGTCAACTTGGTGTACGAATTCAATGAACTTATTCTGCATATCTTTAGGTGGACATATTATAGGAAAATCTTCAATATGATTTTTATTCAACTGCCTCTTATCAATTCCACCAACACATACACTTCTGATATATCCCAAATATTCTTTGGATACTAGAATTTTTAAAACAAACTCATTATTAATTTCTGGTTTAAGTCTTATAAAGTAAACATGCCCATTCACATTTGCAGTATCATCCTCACCCAGATATAATGCAGCACGCCCGAGAGAACTATTTTCAGTATTTATTCTGCCTGTCTTAGTCATCAAGATATCACCATGTTTAAGACTACTTCTTTTCATATTCTCATGAGTTTCTTTGTCAATAAAAGCAATATCCTCCATTTCCAATCTATCTTTCCAAACATTTTGACTACGAAAAAAGGTTATCCCCTTATCAACATAAACTTGTTCTCCACCTTTTGGTGTATTCCCACTATTAATTTGAACTGACAAATCACCTAATTTACATACCTGCCAATTCATAGTATTTTTTACCGGATCCCCAAACAGCTCGACAAATCGGGATTTGATGAGGTCATCCAATGCATTTAATTGAGTTTTCCTATTGTCTATTACTAGGTTTACCTTTTGTAAGATTAATGCAACTCTCTTTTGTTCTTCTACACTGATCAACGGAAGTTTCAGATTTTGAAGAACCTCTAATTTAATTCCTTGAATGGTTGCTCCCCTTGCTTGCTTATTTAAATATGGCGCTGATGCTTTTATAAAGTATCTCAAATAATCTATATCCCAATCTTCGGTATTGATGTCTACAATAGAAATTATATCTTGATTTGTACACATACTGACTTTATTAACTGCAACTTTTCCTACTCCTACACGAGTTCCAATCATTAATGAATACGGGGGTACAATCTTTGTAGCGCTCTTATTAACACCTTTTTCCGTTAACCAGTCTGTCGCATTACTTTGATCAATAATTTTTCCGTTTAATGCAACCGTTGTAATCCAAGGTATATTGCCACCAAAGTAACTTTCTTCTTTCTTTGACGGAGTCCCACCTGACTGAAATTTTCCTATATTTTTCAACTGAGTCGTTTTCATAATCATCCCTACAAATCTAAATTTGCCTTTTCCTTTCTTCAACACTTACAGCATTGCCTTTAACTCAGCTAATTCCTTTGCTATCTGCGCGTCTAATACTAATATTTTGTCCATAATCTCTTCTGTTGGTGGATATTCTATTGCTTCATATTCCACTTGCTTGTATTTATTGATAGAAAGATCATATTCGTTATCAACGATTTCCTGCTTTGGTACGAAGAAAGACTTGTCTGTTCTGGCTCTGCTTTCTTCCTCTTCTCTCTTATGAAATCTTTTAATAATATCTTCGATGTCATTTTCTGCTACCGGAGTCCTTTTGTCATCTAAACTAAGTCCATCCGCTGTCATATCATAGAACCACACGTTATCAGTTCCACCATGTCCTGTCTTTGTAAAGATTAATATTCCTGTAGATACTCCAGCATATGGTTTAAATACGCCTGATGGCATAGAAATAATTGCTTCTAATCTTTGATTTTCAATAATTTCTTTTCGAATTGCTTTATGTGCCGTAGAAGAACCAAATAGTACTCCATCTGGTACGATACAAGCACATCTCCCTCCGACTTTTAACATTCTTACGAATAAAGTTAAAAATAATAATTCCGTTTTCTTTGTCGAACACACTTTTAACAGATCCGGCGATACCGAATCCGCATCCAATGTACCTTTAAAAGGAGGATTCGCAAGAATCAATGAGAATTTTTCTTTGTCCATATTCTGTTCTGACAAACTATCTTTATATTCAATAAACGGACTTTCTACACCATGTGTCATCATGTTCATGGCTCCAATTCGAAGCATGGTTCGATCCATGTCATAACCAAAAAACATGTGATTCATATAATGATCTTTTTTCTGTTTATGAAAGAAGATTTCTTCCTTATGCTTTTCCTTTAAGTATTCACTTGCTGTTACAAGAAATCCAGAAGTACCACAGGCAGGATCACAAATTACATCATCCGCTTGTGGCTTCATAAGTTCCACCATCATACGAATAATATGTCTTGGCGTCCGGAATTGTCCATTCCTACCTGACTGTGAGATTTTAGAAAGCAAGTATTCATATACATCTCCACGAATATCAATTTCTGTCTTATCCGTTTCTTTTTTTGTTTCCATCATAAGTTTATAAATTTCATCTAAGGAATCTACTACCTTTGATAATACTAATGGTGTAGGCAATTTAAATATGGCATCATCCATATATTTTGAATACGCACTATTTTTATCATTGTGCAATGTCTTTATAAAAGGGAATACCCATTCCTGCATAATGGAATACATTTTTTGTGCAGGAAAATCATGAAAAACAGACCATTTCAGCTGTGTTCCATCGATATCTCTATCTCCTATTTTAACGTTTTCTGCAAATATACTCTCATAGGGAAGTCCTAGCATTGCACTTTCTTTTGCTCTTTTATTATCCGAATCATCCAGATCATGTATAAACATAAGATACGTAATCTGTTCAATTACTTCTAACGGATTTACCAATCCCCCTGCTGCAAATATATCCCATAAACTATCAATCTTATTTTTCAATTCACCAGTTATCATTTCATTCAACCTCTCTATTCCATGTATAGGCAGTATAACGTCCGCCACCAATCTTTATAACCTCACCACTTTTTACCAAGTCATTTAATGCTCTTTGCACTGTTACCTGACTAATATCAGGACACTTTGTCATAATTTCTGTTTTTGTTATTTTCCCAATTGTTTCTTTAATCATTTCTCTTACTCTGTCAGGCTTTGACATACCACTTGTTGTAAGTAATTTGACTCTGGAAGAAAACTCACGATATGCATTTACAATCGTCCCTAAGGTATATCTTACAAATGGAGCATAATCACTTTCATTTTCATGCCAGCCTATAGAACTAGCCTGCAGCGCCTCATAATAAGTCTCTTTTGATAATTCAACCAGTTTTTCTATACTGATATATTTTCCGACAATATATCCAGAACGATATAACAGTAAAAGAGTAAGCAGTCGGCTCATTCGACCATTTCCATCATTAAATGGATGGATACATAAAAAATCTATTACAAACATCGGAATAATAATTAATGGATCTACCAAATCATTATTCTTTATGACCTCATCAAATGCTTTACAAAGTTTTTCTATTGATTCTGGTGTTTCCCATGATGCAACTGGTTCAAACCTTACTCTTTTATTTCCCTGACTATCTGTTTCAGCAATGACATTATCAGAGTTTTTATAATGCCCTCCGCTTTCTATTCCACTAAATTTATATAAATCTCTATGCAATTGTAAAATGATTGCTGGTTTGATTGGTATGTGCTCATAGCTATCGTGTATTGTGTTGAGTACATCTCTATATCCCGCAATTTCCAATTCATCCCTGGTTTTTGGCATGGTTTTTGCTTGTACAATTTTTTTCAATCGCTCATCCGATGTGTATATGCCTTCAATTCTATTGGAAGCTTCTACACTTTGAATTTTCGCAATCTCCACTAATTCTGTTAATTCATCCGCATAAGACTCTATAAATAAAGTCTGTTCACCTTTGAATTCATGTATTTTAGAAAGTAAGGAAACAATATCGGGTGTCAATAAATCCTTCCATTTTTGATTATAATTGTAATCACGCATTTTAATTACCTCATTCAAATTTTAATTTTATCATTTTTGCGATTTTGGTCTAATTAAATTGTAAAACTAAATTAAATCATTGTCAACAGTCAATTTAATCATTTTTATCACAATGATTAAATTGACTGTTAGTTTGATCACATTAATTTACATACCTAATTCATTATCTGTTTTTGTCTTTCTCCCATTTCTTATTACTTCTTTCTTCATCCTGTCGATTTACTGTCTCATCATATATTTTCTGATAATCCTCAAACTGTTCATCCAAGTCCTGATTCATACCAAGTTCTGTCATAACTGCATTATAAAGCTTCAGATTATTATTTGAATCTCCAATTCCAAAATCAAAAATCTTTGCTTTTGTAGTTGGGTTCAAATATTGATAATCACCCTGTTCTCTTAGTTGTTCAGCTATCTCAATCGCTCTTATTTCTATAGATTGTTTCTTAAGTTCCTTACATAGTTCTAGTGCCTCGTCATACATTTCAGAAAAATTTAACCTATAACCATTTGCTTTAAAGTTGCCTCTTATTATCTCAAACACTTCATTTTCATCCATACCTGGAGATATCTGTTGAAGCAAAATACGTTCAGATACAGATAATAACAAATATGTTTCTATAGTAGATGGAAATGGATTTTCTAATATTTCAGCTATATCAATAGCTTTTTCTTCCTTAGTTACCGCAATTTCATCAAAATCAAAAAAAGGTTCTTCCTCAACTTCTTTTTGAATTGTTACATCAACTAATTCTTCGTCGAACACAGAATCTTCATTCGAAATAGCAGGCTTGTTTAACACAGATTCTCTTGCTGGTTCTTCATAATCCAGATTGCTAATATCTGAATCATAATAATATGGCAATGCAACTTCATTATCCGCTATAATCAATTCCGTTTCGAGCACATCAAAACTAGCTGTTGCAAGATTTTCCTGAATTGCTATATCAACTAACTTCTGCTGATACTTTGCTTCCTTCTTCGCCTCTTTTAGTTGATTTAATTCTCCCTGAACTTCTAGATACCATTTCTGATAAGCTTTCATATCTTCCGTCGATTTAATTGCTCGTTTTCGTATCATATTTTCTGTATAAATTTCATGCTGTCTGGAGTCAATATTTTCATGCTTTGTTTTCTGACTAAGCTTATAATCAATCAGATCACCAAAGTCTTTAATATCATTCTGTACAATCATCAAATATTCATCCTGCACTAAATGAAACTTCTTTAGATCCTCTGCATATCTTGCTGAACCCACATAAAATCGTTTCTGCTCTATAATTCTCAAACGATACATTTTGCTGTAATACTTCTTTTGAAAAGATGATAGATTTCTTCGAAAATGCTTCATTGGATTACCTGCATAATAATATGGTTTTGCCATCCAAGGCATATCCAGATAGTGATTTAGTTTTCCTCGTAAAAACATTTCATCCATTCGCTCCAGCTTGTGATATTGCTTTCTTCCAGGCACTCTCACCATCATATATTCATGTGGCTTAAATTCATACCCAAGCTTTTTCATCAGAAATTCAAAATTATCAACACTTCCAGCAACTGCTGCACAAAACTTTGCATCCCTTAAAATATATTCTTTAAACGACTGTTCTTTCTCCCATTCCTTTCTGGGCAAATTCTTAGGTTCCTTGCTATATTCCGCAGGCATAATAGAAAGTCCATATTCCTTGCAAAGCTTATTGGTAATCGGCTGTATTTTATACTTCCAGTCTCCCTTCTTATATTCGTACTTTCTACCATTCTGCATATCAACGCTGTTCCAAACAATATGTCCATGCTTATGTTCTTTATCCGTATGCACAGAGTAAACTACTTCATACTGTTCTCCCAAGAATTCTTCCGCAAATCGCCTTGTAATTTCAAAAGCCTGTTCCTCTGTGGCTTCTCCTGGTGGAAATGAAATAATAATATGATATCCCTGTCTTTTATCCGTTTTACCAAATATCTGCTTCGTCTCCATCATTTGCTCAAAAGCTGTTTCTGGCAGGCAGTTAATACTGCCCACCAGAACTCGTTCCTCTGTCTTATCTGGATTTTGAATATAATTCAATGCCTGCTTAAGGTGCTTTGCAGGATTCCCCCGATCTACTCCATCTATA
>JAQSXC010000284.1 GCA_029266335.1 Eubacterium sp.
TTACATACCTATTCAGCTCTTTATATAATTTTATTACACTACTATATTATTTTCATAGTTTAAAAGCTGATTTAAAAGCTGAATCATTTAATTCTGTTTCTGACATAGATATGCTTGATTTTTGTGTTGTTGGTATCACGCTCTTCTATTTCAAACTCTTTCAATTTTTTAATAAGGTGAGTAAGCTTATAGAAGCCAAAGTTTCTAGGGTCAAAATCCGGCTGTTTCTTTATAATAAGGTTACCAACATCACCAAGGAAAGCCCAGCCGTTTTCGTCTTCCACATCATGGATTGATACAGATATCAGATTAATTATATCCTTACTGATGGACACAGTATTATTTTTCTGCTCTTTTTCGGTGACCTCATCCTTTTTGGAACCGTTATCAAAAGTGTTGCTTGTCTGTGAGGAAGCACTGATTATTTCGATATAGGTAAACTTGTCACAGGCAGCTATAAACGGATTAGGTGTTTTTCTTTCACCAAAACCAAATACCTTTTGCCCCGATTCCCTTAGCCTCGTAACAAGCCTGGTAAAATCACTGTCGCTTGATATTATGCAAAAACCTTCAACTTTACCGGAATAAAGTAAATCCATTGCATCTATTATCATGGCAGAATCCGATGAATTCTTTCCTGAGGTGTAGCTGAACTGCTGAACCGGGTTTATTGCATTCTCCAGAAGTACATTTTTCCAGCCAGAAATTGTAGGCTTGGTCCAATCAGCATATATCCTCTTTATAGTAGGTGTTCCGTACTTGGCTATTTCCTCCATAATACCTTTTATATTGCTGTATGGCACATTTTCGGCATCAATAAGCACTGCCAGCCTCATTTCATTTGAATTCATTGTTTTTAATACCCTCTCTTTCATATACATATTAAAAATATATTAGCACATTTGGAATACTTTTTACAGAGAAACAGAAAAACTCTCGCGAGGTGGCGTATAAACCTTGCTATTTCAAACGTTCAAAGAGTTTTTTATTTAAAAATACATTTTCAGGTTCAGGAAATTTTTTTCTCTCAATTTATCAAAGCATTACATTCCCTTATCAAACGGGGATCAAAAAACCACAAAGTCATGCCACTGGCAACTTCTACTTATATATCCATATTGCTATCAGATTGTTAATATGTTATCATAGTGTAACGGCTGGTATTCTTTTGAAGCCAGACCGATAGTTTCAAGCAGCTGCCTTGCAGCATTTATTACGACTTATATCCCTTGTGGAATGAGAACGGAGGTTGATTTTATGAAAAATATCAAATTTATTTCCAGTTAGCTTACCTTTCTATCTGTACGCCCAATCTAAATTTTATCAAGTTTTAGTTGAATATTTGAATTTACCTTCAATTTATTTTCTATATTTTAATAATCATACATATACCCCGGTGAATTCAAGGAATACTACAATTAATTGGTTGCTTTTATTACATGGGCTTACATGAATAAATGTTTTAAAAAATATTTATCTCAATGAGGAGGCTTTACTTTGAATAATAATCAGGAAAGAAAATTTTTAGGTGTTGAACAGTTATCCCTCAGAAGTTTAATTATCGGATCTCTTGGCTCATGTGTTATAACAGCAAGCTCAATGTATGTTGCATTAAGAATGAGTGCGCTGCCGTGGCCGACAATATTTGTTGCCGTATTATCGATGGCACTTCTAAAACTCTTCGGAAAAACTACAAATAACGAAATAAATGTAACACAGACAGCAATGTCAGCAGGTGCAATGGTTGCCGGAGGATTGGCCTTCACTCTTCCCGGTCTCTGGATCATGGGTATATGGAAGGGTTCAGACAATTTTTCGGAGAACTTTCCCAAGGTTCTGCTTATTGCATCCGCCGGAATGCTTCTGGGAAGCGTAACATCCTATATTTTAAGGTATAGGTTTATTGTGAAAAATGCATTACCCTATCCAATAGGTCAGGCAGCAGCCGAAACAATTAAAGTAGGTGACGAAGGCGGAAAAAAATCACTTGTTTTATTCGGAACAATGGCTGCGTCCACCATATATACTTTCTTAAGAGACCAGTTGAGGCTGGTTCCCGAGGTTTTCATGTTTAAAGGCGGCTTCGGAATCTGGAATTCTCCAATGGCAGTGGGCATGGGCTATATACTGGGAACACTCTACACCGGTGTATGGTTCCTGGGAGCATTATTTTCATATGCCTTCATAATTCCCTTTGGACCAAAGCTTGGACTTTTTGCAGATGCCGCCGCAGCAAGTGCCTTCACAACAAGTGCCGGCATAGGTCTTCTTGTAGGAACAGGACTTGGGGTTTTAATCGGTATAATTTTTTCAAGTATAAAAAAATTATTGTCTGAGAAGAAAGAAATAAACTCAGATCCTGCACAAAACAGGAGCAAATTTTTTGACTACAGCAGAATTCTTATAATTGCCACAACCGCTCTGGCCTTTATATTAACTATAGTAAGCGGGTTGGCAGTATTACCCTCAATTCTGCTTATAGTTGGAGTATTTATTGTTTCTATTATGGCTGCTACCATAACAGGTCAGACAGGTATTAATCCCATGGAGATTTTCGGAATAATCGTTCTCCTTGGGATAAGAATATTCGTAAATATTGACGCAACCGATGCGCTGCTTGTGGCAGCATGTGTTGCAGTCGCCAGCGGTTTCTCGGGAGATTTGTTCAATGACTATAAAACAGGTCAGATTCTGGGAACCAATCCTAAAGCTCAGCTTATATCCCAGGTAGTGGGCGGTGTTTTTGGTACAATAGTTGCTTCAGTTTCCCTGTTTGCCATTATAAATCAGTTCGGTGAGGTTGGCGCAGGTACTTCTCTTCCTGCCGGCCAGGCTGTTGGAGTAAGTGCAATGATCAATGGTATTGGAAGCCCTGTGGTATTTGGCGTCGCAGCTGCTATCGGTGCTGTCCTTTATCTTCTTGGTCTCCCCACTGCCACATTGGGTATAGGCGTATTCCTCCCCTTCATAATTTCAGCATCTGTTTTCCTGGGAGGAATCATAAGATTTGTCAGCGATCGTGTCCGTGGTAAGAAATCCGTTGAAACAGGTACAGTCGCAGCTTCAGGTTTGCTTGGCGGAGAAGGTATAACAGGAGTAGGAATAGCACTGGCAAGAATGTTTACAGGCTCTTAAACGAGCAAATTTGTCCATAAGTGCACGCCAGACATACCGGTAAACTTGAGAATTTCTAAATAAATACTAAAAATATATACTAAAATCCCTCTGGGGATGAGCAGAATAATTGCATAAAAAATAACGTAGGGAGTGGTTTTGTGGCTAAGGTTATTGGAATAGATATTGGTGGAAGTACTACGAAAATAGTTGGATTTGACGGACAATCAATGATAGCACCATTGCTTGTCCGTGCAAATGATCCCATAGCGTCGGTCTACGGTGCTTTCGGGAAGTTTCTCAACACTCATTCATTAAAAATTGAAGATATAGAAAGAATTATGATAACAGGAGTAGGTTCTTCCTTTATCAATAACAGACTCTTTGGAATACCTACAGGAAAAGTGGATGAGTTTATGGCCATAGGTATGGGAGGTCTCTTCCTGAGTAATCTGGACAAGGCAATCATAGTCAGTATGGGTACCGGAACGGCCCTTGTAAAAGCTGAGAATAATACCGCAGTTCATCTTGGTGGAACGGGAGTAGGCGGCGGAACACTGCTGGGGCTTTCAAACAGAATGCTCAATGTCCGGCACTTCGATGAGTTGATTGAAGCCGCCAACGGCGGTGACCTGTCACATGTGGATCTTACCATCGGTGATATTTCCAAGGAAGCCCTGGAAACTCTGCCAAGCGAAACTACTGCCTCCAACTTCGGTAAAATAAGCGATCTGGTAACTAAATCCGATCTTGCCATGGGAATAATAAATCTTGTTTTCCAGACCATCGGTATGCTTGCAGTGTTTAATACAAGAATTGATAAAATCAAAGATGTGGTTTTAACAGGCAACCTTACAAACGTACCTCAGGCCGACCATATTTTCACACAGCTCAGCAAGCTTTACGACGTAAACTTTCAAACGCCTCCAAATGCTGAATATGCTACAGCTGTGGGTGCCGCAATATGCTTTAAACAGAATGTGGCATTTAAAGAGGTAGTATAATTTGGGAGGAATGCAGTAAGGTTTAATTTATAGTACCCTCTATTGACAACGTACAATACGCCTCACGCTA
>JAQSXC010000068.1 GCA_029266335.1 Eubacterium sp.
GCTACTTGGCCTATGAGGAACTTAAAGATACGAATGAGGTACTGGTGGTAATGGGATAGTTAATCCAACCGGTTGATTTTATAACGGAAACCCTTACAGGTGATAATAATATATAAAGGGACTGCTGCCATGGAACTTCAATTAAGTTCATTACAGTTGTCCCTTTCAGTTTATTTCAAGTCAGAAATTTATAGTTTATAAAATCAGCACTCTGCCTTTTTAGTAATGGGAAGCCATACTTCACATCTATAATCCGGTGCCTGCTGATCCCCATCAGAATAAACTTCAATGTCGGGTGCATTTGCATATTCATATCCTGAAGTAGGCAGCCACTCTGTTACAATACGCTTTTGCAACTCCTGCAATGCATTTGGCATTGCCCCCACACATTCAAAAACAGCCCAGGTACATTCAGGTACAGTATAATCTGCCATTCCGGCAGGGGTTTCTTTATCGGTAGCTACTGCAATATAATAGTCAAAGTCCTTCCCGTTCATGCATGTACTTACCCCAAGCAATCCAAAGGGTTCTCTGTTCATATGTGAACAAATAGCAGGAATAATTCCACTCTGTGCCGTTTTTTGCCAAAACATGGGCACCTGTAAGAAATTCTCTTCCACCTTAAGATCATAGTGCTCTTTGACTCCAACAATTTTAAATGCATCCTTTGTTAATATTTTGTAATTCATCTCTACATCCCCTTTTATTGTTATTTTAAAGGTGATGCGCGGATATGCTTTTAGCGATACTCCTTTTGCTCTGGCAGCATTTGGAGAAATCCCATGAATATTCTGGAAAGCACGGTTAAAGGAAGTTGGAGAATCATATCCGTATTTTAACGCTATGTCAATGATCCTATCATCGCTGCTTTGCAAATCAAATGCTGCTAATGTGAGCCTTCTGCGCCGAATATACTCGGATAGGGGCACATCTGCAATATATGAAAACATCCTTTGAAAATGAAAAGTTGAACAGCATGCAATTTGTGAAGCTTTATCATAGCTGATCTGCTTATCAAGATGTTCTTCAATATAATTTACTGCTTCATTTAACCTTGATATCCACTCCATCACACCACCCCCTGACAACAATAAGTATAGATGTTTCATATTAATGCAGTCCTCTCATTTGGTGCACCAATATGAGAGGACTGCTGCATTTTTTCTATGCAAATCTTTTTCTCAAAGCTAAGGTGATAAAATAGATTATTGATGAAACTATTACTATTGTGGCTCCTGTGGCAGTATCCATATAATATGACAGTATCAACCCTATCAAACCGGAAACTATTGATATTAAGATTGCAATGACATTGTAGTGACGGGCATTTGCAGATATGTTTCTTGCTGCAGCAGCAGGCAGCACCAGAAGCGAGTTAATTATCAGCAGTCCCACCCACTGAATAACAACTGTGACAACCACAGCAATTATTGAAGTAAAAGCCAGCTCAACCGCCAGGGTATTAATTCCTCTGCTTTTGGCAAGTGATATATTGACACTCACCAATAAAACCTTATTGTAGTACATAACCCACAGAACTATTATTACTACAGCAAGAATCAGTAATATTCCTACCTCACCAGGGCTGATACTTAACAGATCCCCCACCAGAAAGGATGTGTACTTGTTATTTCCCCCCGAAGTTACCAGAACCACACCCAAAGCTATCGCAGCAGATGAGAAAACTCCTATGACTGTATCGGTAGAACTTTTCGTTTTGTTTTTTATAACCGTTATAAGAACTGAAAAGCCTATTGAAAAAACTATCGCCGACCAGATAGGCTGAAATATTCCGATAACACTTCCTATAGCAATACCTGTAAATGCTCCATGCCCAAGCGCATCAGAGAAAAATGCCATCCGGTTGTTAACTATTATAGTCCCAAGAATGCCGAATATGGGCGTCAGCAACAACACCGCTAAAAAGGCATTTTTCATAAAATCATATCCAAGCCATTCAAATGGGAGAATTGCATCCAACAAACTATATATCTGGTTCAATATTACTACCCCTCTTTATGATTCACTCTTCACTATCCCTTAGGGCTCTCAAAACAATAACCTCCCATTTTTGAAGCGGTTATTTCCCGGTATTGCAGCGTTGTCGTCAGTTGTAACAAATCAATTATTACGCCTTCCTCCGTCTTGCACTATCAAAAAATCACTCGCTTCAAAATAGTGTGTTATCATTTTAAGAGCCCTCAATAATTCCCGACAAGCCGAAGGTTTCATGTAAACGCTTGTCACTATATACTTTCTGAGGCGTCCCGTTAAGAATAACCGTCTTATTTAACAACACAACCCTATCCGCATGTTTTTTAACAAGATCCAGATCATGAGATACAAGTATTATTGTAAGGTCATATTTCTCTCTTATATGGGATACGATTTCATAAAATACTTCCAGACCTTTTCTGTCCACACCCGAAACAGGCTCGTCCATAAGCAACAGCTGCGGAACCGGCTCCAGTGCCAGCGCCAGCAGTACTCTCTGAAGCTCACCTCCAGACAGGGCACCAAGTCTTTTATCAATCAAACCTTCACCCTGAACTCTCCCAAGGCACTCCAGAATTCTATCAGTTATTTGCTTAGAAGCCCTTTGAAAAGCCGGTTTTCTGTTCATACAGGCAGCAAACAAGTCCTTTACACTGACCGGTGCAGCCGTATCAAACTCCAACTGCTGTGGAACGTACCCTATCATGGGTCTGCCTGAACTCTGTCCGTTTGATCCGGCAAATACAATCGTTCCCTCATGCTTGATTTCCCCCAATATTGCCTTGAGAAGTGTGCTCTTTCCCGCTCCGTTTGGCCCGATCAGGGCAGTAAGTTCTCCGCAATGCAAATGGAGGTTTACATCATGCAATATTTCTGTTTTCCCTGCTCTTACAGAAAAATTCTTTATCTGCGTACAGCAGTATCCCGAGCATTTCTTATTTATATCACATATCTCTCTATGTTTTCCAACTGATTCTTCCATTTCGCGCAGCATTAGCCTTTCTGGCCCAAATATAAACAGTCTTCTTAAATACGCACCTACAGTGAGCCGGATAGGGCGCTAATAAACCTTATTTAGATATTATACCAAAAAATAGCCTGGTATTTGCCTTCTTTACATTATTTTCTTATAAATTATGAATTTATACATATATTATGCTTTATATATGGTTTTTTATTGAACAGCATTATCCTGATAGATGCTATAGTTAATAACAGATAAAAATACCCATTGTTTGCTGGTAAATAAAAAATAGCCGCCTTCAAGCAATTATCATAAATAATTGTTAAAGACAGCTGTTAGGATGTATTTTAATTATAAAGCCGGTGGTCTTTTGCCCTATACCGCCACCTTTATAATTATTTTCTTAACCTTTGAGGGGCTATCTATCATACACATAGGCTTATGCATATCATGAGGATAAAATATGGCAAAATTTCCCGTATCCATCTTTAACTGTATTCCTCCGTTAAAATCGTACAGCAGACAGTCCTTCTCCTCATTGTATATGGTATCTGACGGCATTTCCCGGATATTTGTACAATGGATAAGCTCACTGCCCTCGAAAATATACTGTATATCAATATATTTTCTATGCGCTTCCCATTGGATTTCATTACCCGGAACAGTTGTATATTCCTGAACTATAGCAAATACCTTATCCTTATTAATATCATATCTTCCTAGTAAAGGGCTTTCTTTTTTACAGAATTCAATAAAATCAAAGGCTGACCTGAATCCGCTGTTCATATTAAGATATAATTCCCTGTTTTCAAATAAATCCAGAACCATAATAACATTCTCCCCGTTGTTTAGCTTTTTAACTTCTTGAGAAGTAATCCTTCAACTGGTACTACTTTAGGATTACTTAAGGATTGCGTCAATTTGAGCCAGCTCTTCATCAGTAAAGGCTGCACGGTTCAGAGCATCAATATTTTCCTTAATCTGCTCAAGGCGGCTTGCTCCCAATATAACACTAGTAACCCTGTCTCTTAATACCCAGGCAAGTGCCATCTGTGTGAGACTCTGTCCTCTTTCAGCAGCCATATAACCCAAACGGTTCGCTTTTTCTATCTTCTCAGGAGTAATACTGTCCTTTGTCAAAAAAACGCTGTGCCCTGCAGCCCTGGAATCAGCCGGTATTCCGTTTGAATATTTACCGGTCAACAGGCCCTGTGCCAGAGGAGAAAATGCTATACTTCCAACGCCCTGCTCGTCAAGCACATCCAATACCTTCTCTGTTTCACGGTTGAACATCGAATAGTTCATTTGATGAATGAGGCAGTGGACACCCATATCTGCCAGAATACCGGCAGCTTTTTTTGTATCAGCAGGATTATAATTGCTGATTCCTGCGTATAGAGCCTTCCCACTGCGGACTATTCCCGCCAGTGCATCCATTGTCTCCTCAAGAGGAGTGTTGGGATCGGGTCTGTGATGATAAAAAACATCTACATAGTCCAGCTTCATCCTTTTGAGGCTTTGATCCAGACTTGCCACGAGATTTTTCTTGCTGCCCCATTCACCGTATGGTCCCGGCCACATATAATATCCTGCCTTGGTTGAAACTACTATTTCGTCCCGGTATTGTCCGAGCTCTTCACTTATAACCTTACCGAAGGTTTCCTCGGCACTGCCGGCGCTTGGACCATAGTTGTTGGCCAGGTCGAAATGGGTAATTCCCAGATCAAATGCACCCAACAGCATGTTTTTGCTATTGGAATACTGTGCACAGTCACCGAAGTTATGCCAGAGTCCAAGACTCATTGCAGGCAGTAGTAATCCGCTCCTTCCACAGCGGTTATATTTCATTTTTTCATATCTGGTCTTGCTTGCTATATACTCCATATTAATTCCTATTATCCTTTCTCGCTCCGCCAAAAACATTACACGCACCTACCGTTAGCCCATCAGCCATGAACGGTACTCTAGCCATATTTAAAATTCTATTAAAAGTCCTTAAGTGCATCCAGATTGGTTTTTAATCCGGAAGCAAGCACGCGGGCATCCTGTCCGAACACAACATACTGTACGCCTTTTGCTACCACACGGGCAGCATCTTCAGCATTTGCCCCTATAGCCGCACCAAGCACCAAATTATTTTTGCGTACCCGGCTGCATATATCATCATATATTGTGTTAAGATCCAAGGTATTTCCTCTTCCGGCTATGCTTCTGGACAAATCCGCCGCTCCGATAAAAATTGAATCTATACCTTTTACCTGCATGATCTCATCCAGATTTTCATAACCCTCCAGAGATTCTATCTGCATTATTTTAAAGACCTTTTCATATGCGCTTTTCAAATAAACTCCTTCATCATCAAGTCCATACTTTATTGCACGTATCGGACCCTGTCCACGTACTCCAGGAATTGCGTCATCAGGGTAGGCACAGGATTGCACCGCTCTTTGAGCAATTTCCTTATTGTCTACAAACGGAAAAATTATACCGTCCGGCCCCATATCCAAAATTGCTTTCATTGCAGCAGGATCTGCAACTGGTACACGTACAAATGCACAGCAGCCGGCACCCTGAGAAGCCACGATATGGTGAAATATCTCCTGACGGTCCAATGGTCCGTGTTCCGCGTCAATCCATACATAGTCATAACCGGCATAACCGGCAATTTCACTTACCATAGGGTCTGCCATAGTCAGAAAAAAGCCCTTTACAAGTTTTCCTCCGGCAATTTTTTGCCGGATATTATCAATACGATTCATATAGTCGTCTCCTTTTAAAAATATTACCCTTTTACAGCGCCTAATGTAACACTGGAAAGGAATTTATCCTGGAAAAGTAAAAATACAATTATCATTGGAACGGTAACAAGGGTACACCCTGTTAAGACCAGTTCCCACGGAACACTTCGTGCCGAATCCAATTCATTTAAGGTTGGCAGAATTATCATAATCGGCATTAATTCTTTCTTCGTAAGCATGATTTTAGGGAAAAGTATTTCATTCCACTTGCTTAAAAACTGCAGGATTGCCAGTGCACTGATGGAAGGCATGGATATGGGTATGATAATCCTGTAGAATATTTTAAAATCCCGTGCGCCGTCTATACGGGCTGCTTCTATAAGTGAATCGGGAATTGTAGTCATATACTGCCTCATTAAAAACAGTGCAAATACATTTGCTATGCCCGGTAATATCTGAACCTTGTAAGTGTTTAGCCAGTGAATTTTGGAAAACATAAGATACAGCGGAGTCATATTGAGCTCTGCAGGTATCATCATTGTTATAAGCAGCATAATAAATAATACATCTCTGCCGTAAAATTTGTATTTGGCAAATGCAAAACCTGCAAGACTGGCTACGATTATTGTTATACCCGAATAAGCAGCCGCAACAAAGATGCTGTTGCCAAAGGTTCTCAGTATCAGTCCCGAATCAAAATTGAACAGTCGGACATAGTTTTCCAGAGTCGGAGCTGCCGGAAAGCCCGATGCATTTGATGAAAGCTCGGTAGCCGTTTTAAGCGAACCGGACACCATAATAAATACAGGATAAATTGCCAATAACGCAAAAAGGATTAAAACGATATGAATTAATATAGAACTTATTTTTTCATTTATTTTCATCATTCTTCTCCTTTAAAAAATTTAAGTTGTATCAATGTCAGTACAAAAATAACCATAACCAATATCCACCCGGCAGCACATGCCATACCAAACTGACTGCCGTTCATACTGTTTAAAATTATATTAATATATGGTGCAGCCTTCATCGGCGGGTCATAATTTGTACCCAGAACCAGATTGGGTTCTGTAAAAATTTTAAGAGAACCTATTGCATTTGTAATAAAAGCAAGCATAAATATGGGTTTCATCAAAGGTATGGTAATGAAAAAAGTACTCTGAACATTATTGGCTCCGTCAATGGTTGCCGCTTCCATTATTTCATCACTGATAGTGGTAAGCCCGGACAGGTATATGATAAAATACCAGCCAATGGCACGCCAGGTGATTAGAATTACTACAGTCCATTTCATATACCGATCATCGGTTAAGAAGGGAATTGTCCTGCTTAAAAGCTGGCTGAATACGCCAACACGTTCTCCGAATATGATTTTAAAGCATAGTGCACTTGCAACCACCGCACAAATTTGCGGTAAAAACAAAATCGGTTTGTAAAAGGATTGAAACCGTTGTATGGGCTTTGACCGTACCAGCATGGCCAGTAAAAAAGCAAAAATCATGGTTGGTATAAAGCTTGCTATAAAATAGAAGAAAGTGTTCCCCAGGCACTTCCACATGGTTTCATATTGAAAGAGGCTTACATAATTTGAAACACCTATAAATTTGGCTTCTCCATAGCCCTTATATTTATAAAAGCTTAAGACAAAAGAGTAAATAGCAGGATATAAAAAGAAAATTATGTAAGAAATCAGAAAAGGCAGAATGAATAGGTAGGGTACCATTTTTTGTCGAGTTCTACCGGCTATTTTTTGTATTTGCAATGAAGTATCCTCCTTACAGCTTTACCTTTAAATTTTGTGGGCGGTTGAACCGGCAGTTCCCTCGCCCATAAAATTTTCCGGTCAATCATTATTATTTCTTGTACGGGTTTCCGATCTGATTGATCATATCATCCTGCGCCGCTTTTAATGCCTCATCAACAGTCATCTTTCCTCTGATATACTCATCCAGATATTGTGTTGCAATAGTTATTTCCTGTGATGAAGCAGGTGTATATGGATAAACCTTCAGATAACTCATGGCTTCAAAGTTAACAGGACCAAGACTGGATGCATAGTAAGCATGAGGTGCATTAAAATAAGGATCTTCCTGGGCAGATTTTAATGCTGGAATTATTCCTGTTACATCGTAGATGATTTTTGCAGCATCATTATCAAAACACAGTTTTGCAATATATGAGCCTGAAACTTCTTTATCCTTGCTTTCAGCCGGAACTACCCAGATAGCTCCACCTGCATCGGAACCCTGGCGTATCTCTTCAGGCCATGGTGCAATAGCCCATTTACCCTTTTGGTCTTCAAGCTTAAAGTTCATAAAGTCGGTTTTAAACCATCCGCCCATCAATTGACTTACAAGCTCTCCGCTGCTGAACGCCGGAGCCCAGTCCGCACTCCACTCAATAACACTGCTGTTCACACCGGATTCCTTGATTTTCTTTATGCGCTCAAAGGTAAGTTTAACATCTGCATTATCAGCAAAATTGTAATTTCCGTCTTTATCACAGAAACGGCCATTTTCAGTTCCGGACATCATCATCATAAGATCATATACCTGGCTGGGTGCATTATAATTTTCCATACATGCCTTGGGGTATTTTTCCTGAATCTTTTTACCCGCTGCTATATACTCGTCAATTGTTTTTATCTGATATGGATCAATTCCGCATTCCTTGAAGATATCTGCACGGTAGAACCATACTTTAGGTTTGATCTCACGAGGAAAAGCATAATATTCATCGTTATACTTCATAACACTTTTAGCAGCATCGATTATATTGTCCTCATAGGGTGCAATATAATTCTTAACCGGCTCAAGTACTCCCGCTTCAGCAAATTCAGGCAGCTGAGTATAATTCAAGCGTATGAGATTGGGCAGTTCCTGTCCTGATGCAAGCAATAAACGAAGCTTTGTAGCAACATCTCCGTCACCGCTGCCGCCTAATTCCACATTAATATCCACTTTTTTATCTATCTCAGGATTGGCTGCAAGAAATTGATCATTTATCTTTTGATAGTTTTCCGTTGCTGGAAATACCATCATCCTTAATGTTACAGGATCACCGCTCCATATCTTATCAGAATCTGATGTACTCACAGCGGTAGCATCTATGGTATTTGCTGTGCTGGCAGAAGATGTTGTACCGGCTGAATTTTCCTCAGAACTGCCGCAACCGGCAAAAAGGCTCATGCATACAACGATTACTAAAAAAAATGATACTGCTTTTCTCATCTTTTTATCTCCTTAATTGATTATATTTTTGATTTTTTAAACGGGTCATGACCTTCATCGTTCTAAGCCATAGTATATAGATTTTCCTTGACAAAGTTAATATAACAATATTACTATAATCTTAGAAATTCTCCGATTTGCTGCTCTTCTATATTTTTACATGTTCCATATATTCAGGAGGCTTTATGTTCAATTTGTTAATAGTTGATGACGAAAAACTAACTCGTGAAGGCCTGTTCGAAAATATTAACTGGTCAGGTATGAACATCAGTGAAGTCTATACAGCCCCCGACGGGAAAGAAGCTCTGGCCTTAATGAAAAATACGCGTATTGACATTTTGCTGTGTGACGTTAAGATGCCTCACATGGATGGTATTGAGTTGGCAAGCAATGTTCGTGAAAGTTATCCTGAGTGTAAAATTATTTTTTTAAGCGGATATTCCGACAAGGAATATTTAAAATCAGCTATATCCTTAAAAGTTGAAAGCTACATAGAAAAGCCCATTGACATAAGCGAAATCACAAATGTAATATCCGAAACTATTACTCAATTGAAAAATGCCAATTTAAAGAAGCAAAGTGATGACCTGCTGCTGTCCGGTCTGGTAGAATCTTTTCCTCTTGTAAACCAGGAAATTGCTCTTGGATTAATATCGCCAGGACTCAACTACGACACGTTCAGGGCCAAATATTCACCACTTTATTTTTCCTGGGACAATAATTCACTTTTTGCGGTACTGTGTATACATCCTGACAGAAAATCCTTATACAGCAAAAACTCTAAAGATTTGATAAATGTAATCTATACTTTTCTGGAAAGTAGTTCAAATCCTTTACCGATAGACTTTTTTGCAGGACAAACTGCAGGCGGTGATATTGTACTGTTAATAAACAATGCAACCGGTAATGCCCTTGAGACCATGTCATCACTTTTAAAGGAAGTCATCACTGAAAAGCTGCAACTTTCTGTAACCATTGGTGTCAGTCCGCTCTGCCATAGTCTGCAAGAACTGCCCCTCGCTTACGAACAGTCCTGTAAAGCAGTCCTGCAAAGCTTTTATCTTGGAGCCGGGCAAATCATTGCCTTTAAAAATGATCTAAGGGGTAAAAAGCTGCCGGTACAATACTTTGAAAACTTAAACATTAATCTTGACAGTACTCTGCGGGCGTTCTCTTTTCTCGAAACAGAACAGTTCAGTGATATTGAAAATATAAAGAAGCACTTGTACATCCTCTATAAAAATATGATGGAACGCACCTTAAACAATAACTTACTGCCATTTGAAGAATTTGATCAATACAACCTGGCTGAAATCAGGGAACTCATTCTGGAGGGTATGCGAGCATTCCAGACTCTGGGTAATGACCTCTATGACCTAAAGATCAAGGAGGCAATTCATTTTGTATTGTGGAACTATAACAACTGCGATTTGTCGGTGAAAACAATTGCCGATCATGTGGGTCTATCTCAAAATTACCTGTGTTCGCTTTTCAAACAAAATACCAATGTTACGGTAAATGATTTTATAATTCAGGTCAGAATGGAAAAAGTCAAGAAACTGCTGAAATGTACAGACCTTCGTCTTTATGAGATTACAGAAAAGGTGGGTATCACCGACCCCAACTATATGAGTGCTCTGTTCAAACGCTGCTGCGGTCAGACTCCCAGCCAATATCGTCACAGCCGCCCCATGTGAAGTCAACCTGATCTCACAGGCAGCCAGGCGACTTTATTTTTATTACCTCTATGCGTTTCAACAAGGCAGGAGATATCCGCTCACTGCCTGAAAACCGAAATGTTCCCCGCCGCCTGTTGTGGTGGGGAACATTTATAACCTTGTTATTATTTGTGACGCTGCACTGCAGCGAAATGGAGAGAATATGCCTTTTCCTGAAAAACTTACAGTCAAAATACCTCGCAACAGCTTTGTTACCAAATTATTTGCCACTTATCTCGTGTTGATGATGCTTCCTCTTTCATTAATCCTTTTAATCAACTATTACCGTTCTGCACAGATAAGTGAGGAACAGGCTATTTACTCAAATGAGAAAGTTATCAGCCAGACCTCTGACTTTTTAAGCTACAAGGTATCCTCACTAAAAAATATTATAGATATAATAAGTTTTGACGAAAATGTCCAGACAGTATTAAAAACCAGTGATTCCTTCTATCGCAACAACAAGGGCTACTGGACCATTCAGACCGAGGATATAAAGAACATCATTTATAATTCATATACCACCAGCGATATTACCACTGTGAGGCTATATATGAGAAAAGGGCCGGCAAGCTTTGAGGAGACAGATAATTTTAAAAGGCTGTCAAATGCCGAACAGAGTGATTGGTATACCCGCATTGAAAACAGCTCACTGTTGAATACGGTATGGATTCCCTCCTCCTTTTTTGACCCCGGGAGCCAGAGTCCGTATATTTCTATTGTAAAACGGATTCCGGACCTTAACAGTATCAATAAATACATAGGCGTGATAACAGGAACTGTTCCTCAGGATGTTTTTCAGCAAATAATCGCTAAAATGACTACAACCAAAAATACTACCGTTGCTCTATATAATTTTCATAACGAAATGATTACCGCCACCGGAGATTCCACTCTTACCAATGTCAGAATCCTTAATGGGATCATAAATGAAAATAATTTACCGGCAGACGGCACTATGCACAAAGTAAGCATAAGCAACAACGATTACCTGGTTGGTGTTCATAACATTGAACACGCAGACTGGAAGTTGGTAATGCTTGTGCCCAACGGCGATATACTTACCTCGGCTTATCTGTATAGAAACCAATTGTTCTGGATCGTCCTCATTTTATTTTTATTTTCCCCCCATTATTTATGTTACATCCTACAGCATAACACGCCGCTTGCGCAGGCTCAAGCAGCATATGAAGGAGGCCGGCTCTAAAAACTTTATTATAGAACCTCTTAAGAATGGAGAGGATGAGATTGGAGAACTGACCGACAGTTTTAACAGCATGGCCGGCAAAATCAACGGACTGCTTGATGAACAGTACCGCCTTGGCTATGAAATTAAAAATCTTGAACTTAAAGTATTACAGTCTTTAATTAATCCACATTTTTTATACAATACACTGGATATGATATACTGGTTAGCTGTAAAAAACAAAGTACCGGCTATTGAAAATGCTGCCAAAAGCTTGGGACGTTTTTATAATCTAAGTCTTGGGCATGGTGAAGATATTGTTACACTTGAAAAAGAGCTTACACATGTGAGTACTTATGTAAACATACAGAACATGCGGTTTGAAGATAAAATTAAACTGGTTGTTGATGTTCCTGATGAGCTATACTCCTGCCGTATTATAAAAATCGTATTGCAGCCCCTTGTTGAAAATGCTATTCTTCATGGTATTTATGAAAAAGAAGACAGCCGCGGAACTATTACCATAAGTGGAGATGCATCTGACGGTATTTTACAGATAACTATTGAAGATGACGGAGTCGGCATGAATACTGAACATCTTTCAGCCTTACTGTCAACTCCGGGAGAAAACAGAGGTTATGGGGTGTGGAATATAAATGAACGTATCCGCCTGACATACGGCGAACCATATGGGTTGCAGTTTACCAGTACTCCAAATGCAGGCACCTGTGTATTTGTTAAATTTCCTTTTGAGAAATAGAATAAAAAAGAATATATTATTTGATTTTATGGAAAAATATTCTCAGCACATTATTGGCGGTTTGTATAATCATTATTAATTTGCACGTATTTTTTTATAAATTTATTAGAAATATAGATATTTTTTTAACAAGTATTTTTTTTATATTCGTTTTTGTGTTAATATAGTAGTGGTTTAAAGTTTTACAAAACCTTTTTAAAAACTTATTAATTTAATAATAACAATTAAACATAGGCAAACTTTTTTGCTATGTTTAATGTTATATAATAGATATTGGGGAGGATCCAGCAATGAGCAATTTAGACACAGCATGCATAAATACCATAAGAATTTTGGCCGCTGAAGCAGTTCAAAAAGCAAATTCCGGACATCCGGGCCTGCCGCTCGGCGCAGCACCAATCGCGTATTCTGTTTGGGCCAAACATATGAAACATAATCCAAAAAACCCTAACTGGGCAGGAAGAGACAGATTTGTTCTCTCTGCAGGACATGGTTCAGCAATGTTATATTCATTGCTCCACGTTTTCGGTTACGATGTATCTCTCGATGATTTGAAAAATTTCAGACAGTTCGGAAGCAAAACCCCCGGACATCCTGAATTCGGTCACACTGCCGGCGTTGAAATAACTACTGGCCCACTTGGACAAGGTGTTGCCAACGGTGTTGGTTTTGCTATGGCAGAAGAATTAATGGCTGCTAAATTTAACAAGGACAACTACAAGGTTGTTGATAATTATACCTATGTATTATCCGGTGACGGCTGTCTCATGGAAGGTGTTGCTTGTGAAGCTGCTTCACTGGCCGGAACCTTGAAACTCGGAAAACTGATTCTTCTTTACGATAGCAACAAGATTACTATCGAAGGGGATACAAGTATAGCATTTACAGAAGATGTGGGTAAACGTTTCGAAGCTTATGGCTGGCAGGTGCTCAAGGTTGAAGACGGTAACAGCGTTGAAGCTATCAGCGCTGCTATTGAAAAGGCTAAAGCTGAAACAGGTGCTCCATCCATTATTATAGTTAATACTCAGATCGGCTATGGTTCACCAAAGGCAGGAAGCTCATCTGTTCACGGAGAACCTCTGGGTGAAGAAGGACTGTGCAAGACCAAAGAATTCTACGGTATGTGTAAAGACGACTGCTTCAACATTACAGAGGAAGTAGCTGCTTATACCAGAGATTTCGTACAGTCCGGAATCAAAGCTGAAGAAAGCTGGAACGAAATGTTCAAGAAGTATGCTGCTGCATATCCTGACCAGGCCAAGGAATGGGAACTCTGGCAGAACAGCAGCTACGAAGAACTTTTATTAAATGACGAAAACTTCTGGAAGTTTGATACAAAGCCAAATGCAACCAGAGCTATTTCAGGTAATATAATCAACTACCTTGCAAAGAAGCTTCCAAACCTTGTTGGAGGATCTGCTGACCTTGCTCCGTCAAACAAGACTTACATGAAGGATATGGGTGATTTCTCAGCAGCTGATTACAGCGGAAGAAACCTTCACTTTGGTGTAAGAGAACACGGAATGGCTGCAATAGCGAATGCAATGGCTATTTACGGCGGAATTAAAATCTACTGCTCAACCTTCTTCGTATTCACTGATTACATGAAGGGTGCCATGAGATTGTCTGCTCTTATGAAAACTCCTGTTACCTATGTTATGACTCATGACAGTATCGGTGTTGGAGAAGACGGACCCACTCACCAGCCAATCGAACAGCTTGCAGCTATCAGAAGTATCCCTAACTTCATAGATTTCAGACCTGCTGATGCAAACGAAACAGCTGCAGGTTGGTTTACTGCAGTTACAAACCCATCTTCACCAACCTGTCTGGTTTTGACAAGACAGAACCTTCCTGTGCTTGATATAGACGGAAAAGTAGCATTAAAGGGTGCATATACTCTGTTGGATTCAAAGAATGCTGCTCCACAGATAATACTCATGTCTACAGGTTCAGAAGTTCATGCAACTCTTGAAGCAGGTAAGCAGCTGCAGGCAGAAGGTATCGATGCAAGAGTAGTAAGTATGCCGTCATGGGAACTTTTTGAAAGACAGTCAGCTGAATATAAGGAAAGTGTATTGCCATCGGCAGTTGCTGACAGGGTTGCAGTTGAAGCGGCTACTTCCTTCGGTTGGCACAAATATGTAGGCTTGAAGGGTGAAGTTGTTACAATAGACACCTTCGGTGCTTCAGCTCCTGCTGACCTGCTCTTCAAACACTATGGTTTAACAGCTGAAAACATTGTTGCAAAAGCTAAAGCAGTTTTAGCTAAATAAAACAGAAATTTATCATATAGAAATATGAGCAGACCTGTAATTTTGGCAGGTCTGCTCTATTTTTATAAGCATAAATTTTTAATACTTAATTAATACTCAGCTAAATACTCTTCAGCGTTCAGTACTTTAATGTTATTTTTTTTGTCCAGTACAACAAGTCTGGTGACATCTTCAAACGTAACATAGTGATATTTTCCACTGACAGCTATCTTTACTGCTCCTTTAATCCCTTTAACTTTAACCGGTTTTTTAGTTAAATCAGATAGTTCCCACATCCATACATAGCGCTTGTCATCAATCGCATAACCGTGTTCTCTTCTTGCTTTAACTGCTTTTGGACCAGTAAATCGTTATAACCTTTCTTTAAAGAAGCATAAAATATTATGAATGTATTTTAGGATAAGTACCTTCTTAACACAACACTCAGGAATATTTTACAATATATTACTAATTATTTCAAATATCAATTATGCTTCAACCAAAAAAATCCACCAGGAGAATGGAGAATCCCAGGTGGATTTTTTATTAATAAATAAATTGTATGGTTTTATATTCCATTATGACAACAAAGCGCGGTCGTTTGCAAACTCCTCACCGCTGGCTTTCCCAAAGCGCTGCAGCAAATCTTCCACTGTCAGCTTCTTTTTATCTTCACCTTTTATATCAAGAATGATACGACCTTCATGCATCATTATCAAACGGTTTCCATGCCTGATAGCATCACGCATATTGTGGGTAACCATCAAGGCAGTAAGATTACCTTCAGCAATGAACTTGTCACTGAGCTGGAGTACCTTTTCAGCAGTTTTTGGATCAAGAGCTGCAGTATGTTCATCCAACAGCAAAACCTTCGGTTTTTTCAGAGTTGCCATTAACAGCGTCAGTGCCTGCCTCTGACCTCCCGAAAGAAGTCCCACCTTTGCATCCAGCCTGTTTTCAAGACCTAATTCCAGGTGACTCAGCAATTCCTTATACAGGGCTCTTTCCTTGTTTTTGATACCCCATTTCAAGCCTCTGATATATCCCCTGCGGTAAGCCAGAGCAAGATTCTCTTCAATTCCCATGTTAGCAGCAGTTCCCATCATAGGGTCCTGAAACACTCTTCCAAGCATGAATGCCCGCTTATGTTCGGAGTATTTGGTTACATCGGTATTATCAATTATAATAGAACCTTTATCAATGGCATGTACTCCTGCCACACAATTGAGCATGGTGGACTTACCGGCTCCGTTACCGCCGATCAGGGTTACAAAATCGCCTTCCTCCAGCTTTAAACTTACATTGCGCAAAGCAATCTTCTCATTTACCGTACCGGCATGAAAAACCTTATATATTCCATTTAACTGCAGCATTTAATCGTCCTCCTTAATTGATATCTTAACAGGGCGAAGATACGATCTGAATACAGGCAGTGCCAATGCTACAGCAACGGTAATTGCTGTGAAAAGCTTCAAATCATTAGCAGGCATACCCAGCTTAAGTACCAGTGCTATGATAATACGGTAGGTTATGGCACCCAGCACCAGCGATATCAGCCTGCTGAAAAAGTTCTTCTTTCCGAAAAGTACTTCACCAATAATAACTGATGCCAGACCAATAACTATTGATCCGGTACCCATCTGCACATCGGAAAAGCTTTGGCTTTGAGCTATCAAAGCTCCGCTGATTGCAACCAGACCGTTACTGATGACGAGACCTACTATTTTCATAACATTAGTGTTGATACCCTGTGCACGAACCATATGAGGATTGTCGCCGGTGGCACGGATTGCCGAGCCCAGCTCTGTTCCAAAGAACCAGTATAATATGCCTACCACCGCTGCAACACAGATAAATCCTAGAACTATGACAGCACTGGTTGTATCCAGTCCAAGTTTAGTAAACGGTGTATAGACAGTGTCCATTCTTAATAGGGATACGTTCGCTTTTCCCATTATATGCAAATTTACCGAATAAAGGGCAATCATCGTTAAAATTCCTGACAATAGTGCAGGTATCTTAAGCTTTGTATGCAGCAATCCGGTTACCAGGCCTGCCGTCAAACCGCCAACCAGTGCCAGAGCTGTAGCAGCAAACGGATTTATTCCAATACTGATTGCTTTGGCAGCTATAGCTGCACCCATTGCAATACTTCCCTCAACCGTCAAATCTGCAATATCCAGTATACGATAGGTTATATAGACCCCTATAGTCATTACAGCCCATAACAGGCCAAGAGATATTGCCCCAAGAATTATATCCAACATTACATTCACCCATTTTCATATATTTGCCGGGAAAATTCCCTACGCTTAATTTTTATGCAACTTTAATTACTTCGCTTTTATGATGTACTGCTCCAGATCAGCCGGTATTTTCAGACCTATCTCATCTGCTGCTGCACCGTTTATTGCAAAATCAAAGTTTTTGGAGCCTTCTATTGGCATGGCAGCCGGCTTTGCTTCACCTTTTAATATTTTTACAGCCATTAAGCCTGTCTGGTACCCTAAATCCTTATAATTTATGCCCAGAGTGGCTGTTCCGCCGTTGGTTACCATACCTGACTCTCCGCATATTACAGGGATTTTCGCTTTTGAAGTTACACCGCTTACAACCGGCATAGCAGTGGCAAAGGTATTATCTGTAGGTATATATAATGCATCACATTGAGTTACTATGGATTGTGTTGCCTGCTGAACATCATTTGAGTTGGTAACTGTAGCTTCTACATATGTGAGCCCCAGTTTTTCTATAGCTTCTTTGGCAAGTTTTGCCTGAAGTATTGAGTTGTCTTCACTGGAAGTATACATTACTCCGACTTTTTTAGCACCAGGTACTAATTTTACAAGTAGATCAATCTGTTCCTTAATAGGATTCATGTCTGTGGTACCACTTACATTTCCACCGGGAGCAGTATTGGAATTAACCAGCTTGGCAGATTCAAAATCTGTAACCGCTGTTGCAAGAATAGGTATTTCTGTGGTTTTTCCAGCAATTGATTGTGCCGCCGGAGTTGCTATTGCCAGTACCAGATCGACCTTGTTGCTCACAAAACGGTCGCTGATGGTAGAAAGGTTACTTTGATCACCCTGAGCATTCTGTAAATCAAAAGTTATATTCTGTCCTTCTACATATCCATTTTCCTTTAATGCTGCTATAAACCCTTCACGTGCAGCATCAAGGGCAACATGCTCCATATACTGGACAATACCTACATTCACCTTCTTTGAGTCACCTGTATCTGTACTACCCTTGCTGCTGTTTGAACTGCTGTTTGCACCGCAGCCTGCTACGCCCACCATCATGGCAACAGCCATTAACAGCCCTAAACCCCTACTAATTTTTTTCATATCCGTTCCTCCGTTCTACATGTTATTAATTTATAAGTCAATCAGCCTTTATTGGCTGAATTGCTTTCTGAGGTGAAGCAAACGTGGTGTTTTAAATTTACCCGTATATCTTGCCCATATAACAAACCGGTAAAATAAAAAACGCCTCCTGTATCATTACAGGGGCGAATATATTTTCGCGGTACCACCTTGCTTAATTGTTTTCACAACCTCACCGAGCAACTGCCATTGCTCCTCCACTATAACGGGTGGATCCCGGTACAACCTACAGGGTATTTTACCTTTGAGTGTACAACTCCCAAGACGAATTCACAGCACTTATGTCCTGCTTTCTTGCACCAACCGAAAGCTCTCTGAAGGATTAAGATTACTGTTACTTGTTCTTGATCATAATCTCTAGGAATATAAACTTACGAATTAAAAACGCTTTGTGCGCTTATTCTACTATATCTAAATGCTTATGTCAACTGAGTATTTTTTCTAATTGCTAAAGCAACCTACACTCGATTTTACCGCAATATTACACCAATATAAAGTCTAATGCTTAAGTAGCAATTATAAAAAATATATGTTGGTTGCATCTGTTTATTTGTATTATTTTTGTCATTTTTATCAGTCTGTGAAGCAATGCTTGCTTTATTAGAATCCTTTATAGAAGTGTCATATACCTTTTGTTTTAATTTTATATCGGTTGAGCAGCCAGATAAAATAAGCAAAAACATTATAATAAAGTATAGCTTTTTTTCAAACCAGCTCTCCAATTACTATTAGTTATTCTATATTTTACCATAACTCAAGTCAATAAAAAATAGATTTTTTAAATGTTTATCTAATTGATTTTTGCTAAATATTATTTAGTTGTGGTGATTATATAAGAAACCCTCTAAAAAAAGTGGCATCTCACCTTTCAATTTAGTTAATTCTTTAGTTAACATCTTAGCGATAATCGTATAACAAATAAAACTTATTCTTTTGTATTATGTTTTTATTGACAAACAATAATTTTAGGTTTATATTACAATTAGAAAAATGATTATAGTAAATTGAAAGGTGAGATGCCACTTTGTAAAATGAAAAGCAACCTTTGTAATTGACAAGTGAATATTTGTAAACGAAACGCAGTTTTTGTATCCGAA
>JAQSXC010000285.1 GCA_029266335.1 Eubacterium sp.
TGTAGTTCTGTAAGCCTAATTTTCTTAGGGAATTAGGCCATAAATTATAAATAATTTTCCTGAAAATGACGAAATGTTCTATGCAATTTTTTTACTATTTTTTATAACGTTTTAAATGTATGTAAGACGAAAGTCTTAACATAAAAAATTTTATTGGGGGTTTTAGAATGTATAATGAATCAATGGTAACGCCAAGTATATCACCTGCTTTTTTTGTGGCATATTTTGCGGTTATCGCCGTGTTGCTGGTATTGATGCTGGCAAGTCAATGGATTTTGTTCTCAAAAGCAGGAGAACCGGGATGGGCATGCATTATTCCTGTTTATAACACTATCGTTTACTTAAAAATAGGAGGTAAGCCCTGGTACTGGTTCCTTTTAATGTTTATTCCAGTTGTGAATGTTGTGCTGGGAATCATGGCTCTTCAGGCATTTTTAAAGGCATACGGAAGAGGCAGTGCTGGATCGGTGATATTAGCTTTGCTCTTCAGCGTAATCTATTTACCATACCTTGCTTTTTCTAAAGAAGTAAAATATGTAGGTGTATAACTTAAGGTTATACAAAACTGTATATTACAGTACATACATTAAAGCCGTTTATTCAATTCAATTGAAATAAGCGGCTTTTTTACTTGCAGTTAAAAAAATCTAATTCTGTACTTCCAGCATGCTGCCATATCTCAACTATATTCCGGCATGTAGGAAGTACTAAAGCAAAATATTTTTATGCCATTTTACCGGGACTGGTTATTATAACAGTAATTTTACATCAGAAGGGTTTATTTTATGTGTAAATGGGTAGGAATAGTACATACATTTCTTCATGTATTCGATTATGTATAAGGATATTTTAAAACACATTCCCACGAGGTATTTATATGCTAAATTCACTATTTGTCAATGCTTCTATTCTCATTTCTTTTTTATATTTTGGAAGCCAGCTGTTTAAAAATAAAAACATCAATTCCAAATCAGATTTAAAGACAAAAATGTCAATAGGGGTATTATTCGGCGTAACAGGATGTTTGCTAATGTTTAACGGAATTGATATGTCAAATAATATGATTATGGATTTCAGAATAATTGCATTAATTATAGCTTTAATTTATTGCGGCCCTGTATCGGGAGTAATAACAGCCATAATTTTTATAACATTCAGGTATAGTTACTTTGGAATAAATGCTGCTTCATTAACTGCATCGGGCAATCTCATAATAATACTTGTAATATGTAAGTTTTATATCATTATCTAAACTGGACTTTAAAAAGAAATACATATATATGGGTCTGGCCAATATCTTTTCTTCAACCGTATGGACTTTTCTTCTGGTTAGGGATACCAGGCTTATCATAAGTATTTTATATAAATATATACTGGCTACAATCATAGTTTCCACTATTATTTATTTTGTTTTGGTGTATGTATACATAACAAATGAACTTTACTTAAAGCTTAAGCATGAGTCAACAATTGACTTCCTAACAGGTCTGTATAATGTAAGAGAATTTGATAAATTATTAAATAAATTTTGTGTTGCTGCTGCTGACAAAAATGAAGATTTGTCCTTGCTTATGATTGATATAGATTTTTTTAAAAAAGTAAATGATACCTTTGGACATCATTCCGGAGATATGGTTTTAAAGCAGCTTGGTGATATACTTAAAAAGGCATGCAGATCCTTTGATATCATCTCAAGAAATGGCGGAGAAGAATTTACAGTGATTTTATTAGACTGTGGCCATATACAAGCGCTTGAAATTGCAGAAGACATAAGAAAGAGGGTGGAAGATTATCAATTTGTTATTGGTAAAAACCAAAAAATCAGTATAACGGTTTCTATAGGCATAAGCTCTTATCCATGCGGAACCAATGACCCGAATGACCTTTTGCATGAAGCCGACAATGCACTGTATTATGCGAAACGCAATGGAAGAAATAAGGTGAGTTGCCGGATGTCTGAACAAATACTGTAATAATAAGACACAAATACCCTGTATGTTCAATACAGGGTATTTGCATATCTTGAATTTATTTAATTAAATATTTTTTACATCATGCATTTATTTATATATTTTCATCCGTTTGCATGAGCTGGCTTGGATGTTTTTTAAAGAAATCCATCCTGGGTTCAAGAAATTTAAGTTTATGATCATTGGGAGCTTTCATGAAATAATAAATGGGTTTGAAAATATTATCCCAACTCCAAAAATTGTCATCTAAATTTAAATAATCCAGAATCATTTCAGTGCCTTCCGGAGCAATTGAATGCATAAGAACTGCAGCAGTTTTAACCATGTGAAACACATCTGTTAAAATCTGTGAGCGGAGAACAGCATCATTATTTTCTTCTGCCAGCCGTATATTTTTTGCCCAGTACTTGTTTATTTTTCTGATATATACATCCATCAGGCTCATTACTAGATGAAAATCACTCTTATACATCAGCCTTTCAAATTCCAGAATTGTTTCACAGGCTTCTTCGAAGATTTCCTTGCTAATATCACCAACAGGTATTTTTCCGTCATAATATTTTTGAGCCGTATAAAAGCACGAACGGACTGCACGGTTAAATACATTGGAAAGCAGGTTGCCTTCTTTCAGTACAGGGTCACTGTCCTTCTCATTTGCCTTTGGATTCAGTGGTTTGGGCTGGAAGCCCACACTTCTTATACCCAGTCCGAGTCCGAGAAAATGTGCTCTTAACTGTTCGGCTGAATAATGGTCAAGTAATTCTTTTGCAGTAGGAGGTTTAAGGTCTGAACTGCTACTGGCCTTTTTATCCAAAAAAAGTATATGATTATTAACAATGAGATCCGGAAGCTGAAAATCTCCATCAGAAGGATCACTTCTTGGATGTTCTTCCTGAGCTGCCATGAACATGGCCATTTCTACAGGTCCATAAAAGTAGACATTGTCTTCGCCTATAAATTGAAAAACTTTTGAGTCTTTGGAACACCACCAATCCCTCCAGGAATTTATAGCATCTCCAATCTTTTCGAGGTAAGTCATAGTGAATGATACCGGTGCCCACAAGGATTCCGGCCAGACCCAGACAGTTAAACCATCCAGCCCCTCAATTGAAGGAGCAGGAACCCCCCATTCGATATTCCCTGTCAATCTGAAAGGAACGAGTGTCTTTCCGGTACGGAATCTGATATTGTTTTCAGCTAGCAATAAACAGGCCTTTTCTCTATGTTCCAGACTGTCAAAAATTAAAATCAATGAAGGCTTCTTCTCCTCATCACGCAAAATAAACTTTGGAAGTAAATTCTCAACCTTGGTAAAGAGTTCGTATTGATCTCTCTTTAAATAGATAGTTGGGGGTTCCAGAAATTCCAGAATACTTTTAACGACAAAATTCCGGGTATTGTTTTTAGTCTTTAATTCTTCTACCCATTCTGATAATAAATCATGGAATTTATCCAACCTGAAATACCAATTGGTTACATCCCTCATTTCAGGCGTCTTGCCTGAGAGCGTACTTTTGGGGTTAATCAAATCAGCGGGCATATATTGATGACCCAGGGAGCATTCGTCGGCATACCCCCTTTCGGACGTACAGCCGGCTATTGGGCATTGCCCAACAACCTGACGGCCGTTGAGAAAGACCTTGAGTTCAGGATCATAGAATTGTGAGGTGGTCATTTGGCTGAGATGCCCATTTGAATAAAGCTTACTGATAAATTCTGCCGAAACGGTTTTATGAATTTCAGAAGCCCGCCCTATACTTGATGCTGCAAATAAATTTATATTTATAGCATATAATTCCAATACTTCTTTTTGACGTTTGTGGTTTAGTTCGACAAAGTCTTCAAGGGTTCCTTCAAAACCTCCATTTTTGACTAATTGGCGATAATGCTCCAATATCGGAGAACCATAACAGTCAGTGCCTGAAACAAATATAACGTTATTCTTCCCGATCCGGTCTCTTAAAAAACGTGCAAAAGTATCTGCATGGATAAAAACTCCCCCTATATGACCAAGATGGAGTTCTTTGTTTCCATATGGCATTCCTGCTGTTATGACTGCCCGTGCGGGAAACTCAGGTCTATTTGTAAAAATGGAATTTGGATCAAAATCTAAATATTTAATATTTCCATCCCGGCTATTCATATAGATTCCTCCTTAAGAAAGCTGTCAGCAGCTCCATATTCAAAGTTAATGTGCAGTTTAATAATTTATAAATTATTTTATATGATATAAATTTGCATTAAAAAAAGCTCTCACCTCCAGGAATTAATCCTGGGGACGAAAGCATTATTCTTCGCGGTACCACCCCGGTTTACTTATACTTCGCAGTACAATTTATCCATAAAATTTGTCTAAATAAACTTGAAATACTTATACTCCGGCACTTTAACGGGTGCATACGTTGTAGCCTGAATCTTATTGATCTCGGTACACAGCTTGAGAGCCTGTTCGATCAGCAATTCAATATCCCTTCTCAGCACCCGGGTTTCTCTGTAAAGAATTAGTCTGATTTACTATCCTCTGTCATCGCCTTTGATTTATTAAAAACAATTATATCAATCTGATTACAAATGTAAAGGTATTTTATAAAATAATTACAACATACAGACTCCTTTCCAAGGTTTACTTATTGTGTAATATGATATACTTTTTATATTGATAAAAAGTATACTTTTGGGGGTGTTCTATGATTCTGAAGATGCTGATAGAAAACGAGTGCGAGAATACAGATATGCGCAGGGAGCATGGTTTATCGCTATTAATCGAAATGCAGGGGAAAACTCTTTTGTTTGATACAGGTGCATCTGGGGATTTTGTTGATAATGCAGTCAAGATGGGTGTCAATGTTGAAGATATTGATACCGTGATTATATCTCATGCTCATTCTGACCATGGCGGAGGATTACACAGGTTTTTGAAGCTAAATAAAAAGGCAGCCGTGTATATAAGTGATAAAGCAAAAAGAGAGTATTATTTTAAGCTGTTAATGATAAAAGAGAATGTGAGTGTTTCCAGTGAAGTC
>JAQSXC010000069.1 GCA_029266335.1 Eubacterium sp.
CAGTGCCGGCCCAACAAAGACAATGGCACCAAGACCTGTGGAGACGATTGATGAGATTCCGCTGCCCCGAATGGAACCTGATTGCAAGGATTACTATGAGAACGTTGCAAAGGCTGTCAAGGGAGAAGAGGAGCTTATAGTAACACCTGCCCAGGCTTTGCGTGTAATGAAGATCATAGACGCAATATTCGAATCCGCAAAAAGCGGTGAATGCATAAAAGGAGCTGATATTTATGAAGCCTGAAATAGGTCTGCAACTATATTCCTTGAGGGAAAAGTGTTCCGAAAATTTTGAAAATGTTTTGAAGGAAGTATCCAAAGCAGGTTACGACGGAGTTGAGTTCTATTCCTTCTTTGATATACCTGCTGCTGACATGAAGGAAATGCTTAAAAGGTACAATTTGAAGGCAATGGGAACTCACACCAATACCGATATTCTTAACAATGACCTGGATAAGCTTATAAAGTACTGCAATACACTGGAAAGCGAGTATGTAGGCTTGGGTATGTATACGGCAGAAGACAGGGACGGCTGGCTGCGCTTCTCCGAGATGGCTGAAAAATGGGGAGAGAAATTGCGCAGAAACGGCATCAGCTTTTTATACCACAATCATGCTCATGAGTTTGAACCGGTATTTAATGGTGAAATGGCTGAAGATATTATTCTCAAAAATACTTCTCCGGAAAATGCTTCTCTTGAGCTGGATTGCTTCTGGGTTACCCATGCGGGTTTAAAGCCTGAGGAGTATCTGACTGAAAATCTTTCCCGCATAAAGACCATACACATAAAGGATATGGAAAATATGCAGGAGAAAAAAATGACAGAGGTGGGTACGGGTATAATCGATTGCGGCAAGCTGTACGACATTGCCGCCCGTGCCGGGTTCAAATGGGTTGCTGTTGAACAGGACAATATCTATATAGATCCCTTTGAGAGTATCAGAATATCTATTGGTAATCTCCGCAAGTAATTAAACAATAAATGGATTTAACAACAGAGCTTGAAAAACACAGATTGTTTTTCAAGCTCTGTTAATAAGAAATCAGAATAAGGTCCGGCAATCTGATTCAAAAGAACTGGAGAAGAGATTAAATTTTGATAAAATTTTTGTGATGAAAGGTGGAAAGACAATGAAACCGTTGGATAATCTGGAACTGTGGCTTGAAAAACTAAATGGGGCAGATGCTACAAATATTTTGTCAGACACGGATCGAATCGAATGGAATTCATTAAGCCGGGTGGACCGTGAGGCAAAATTAACAGCACTTTTGCAAAAACCGGTGGCTGACTTTTCGGTAGTTTACAGATGGTATTTCAGAATGAAATGGGCTCAAGCTCTTGATAAAGCAAACTTGAAAAAACCGGTAGCATTGCTTGAAATAGGTGCGGGGGATACCGATATGCTTCCTCAAATCCTGGCAAGAAAATATGAACACCCCGAAACGCAATATATTACAGCAAACAAGAATAAAAAGCTGACTGCCTCCTTTAAGGATAAAACGAAGGAACTGCCTGTAAAAATAAATGTTATAGAGGATGCAGCTCAAAACCTGGAAGCATATATGAAGGGTGAAAAGTTTGATGTAATAGTATTTGAACACAGCATTAATGATATTCTCCAGACAATACTGGGAGAGAGGGCAGGTATCGACACTACTCATTCCGACTGGTATACCGTGCTGCCTCAAATGATTGAACTGATAAAACAGGAATACCTGGACGGAACACTGGAAGCAAGTGTTAAAGATGAACTTCTGGATTTGTTGAAAGCCTGCATGAAACAGCTTAAACCGGGAGGCTATATTGTAATAAACCATTTTATGTATCAGTATGACCTTGATTTAGGCTATCATCCCGACTTATGGAATAATATGCTTAACATAACAAGGGAATGGATTAAAACTATTGAGGATGGTGCTGAGGAGATTTTTGAGGGCTTTGACCGGCAATGGTGGATGTTTTTAGGTAAAAATAAATCCACTTGCCGGACCGGATAGGTGAATAATTCACATTATTTAATTATGATTCCCAGCAGCTTTGATAAACCCAAAGCCTGAAATTCATTTACAATTACTCCTTTTAATTCGGGACCTCTTAACAAAATACCGTCAATATCACTTGAAGTAAAGTCAATGTCTTTAAGTATTGTACCTGCAAGCTCCGTCGAAGTGAGGTTACATTCCGAGAAATACAGGTCTTTTTGTTTTGCCTCCCATATATAGCTGTTGGAGAGATTTGTTTTTTCAACCGAAACACGGGTGAAATCTGCATTTGAGAAAATTGAGTATCTCATGCTGCATTCACTGATCAAGACATCGCAGAATTTTACCCTGGTCATATTAACGCCTGTCATGTTGCAGTTGATAAATTCAACACTGCTGAAACCGGCATCGCTGAAATCCATATTGGTCAGGTCGCAGTCCTTAAAGATAGCATCTTCGAACACAAAGTTTGTATTGCATTTAGTAAAGGTACATTTTTCAAAAACGCATTTATAAAATAGCAGCCTTGTGGCAGAAATATCTTCCAATGTACTATTCTTAAAATAAGCTTTATCTATTTCAAAACCGGAATACTGCTGTTCTAAAACCGTACTGGTAATGTCATCGGAGAAAACAGGATTCTCGGGTATTTTAGGTTTTTGGATTTTCATTGTAAACTCCTTTGGAAAAAAATATATAAATCATAGTAAGCTATTAATTATTTTCTAAAATAATATCATATTGCTAACTTATTCTCCAGTTGTGTTAATTTACTAACAAACTATTGAAATAACTGTGAAAAAGATGTAAAATTACTTTGGTTATTTAAAAAGTATTATAATACCAAAATCTTTCAATTATTTTGTATTTAATACTTTGGAAAATTGGATAATATACATAGTATGTATCGATAAGTGTACAAAACGATAATTTTCCTAAATTTTTGACTCATTTATAACGAGGCAATAGATGTCCGAATTATCCTTGCGGACACCCTTTACCTCTTACCACTTTGGTTTACCGGACGGTGAGCATATCAGCCTCGTTAAAACGGCATGTAAAGTAAGAAGATTTTTCTACAACCGAAAAATTTTCTATTGAATCTATGCGTTATAAAAATATATATAGGAGCGTGAACTTATGAGCATGATGAATAAGAAGACCATCGAAGATATCGATGTAGCTGGAAAAAAAGTTATTGTTAGAGTTGATTTTAACGTACCATTGGATGCTGATAGAAATATCACAGACGATAAGAGAATAGTTGGTGCTCTTCCTACTATCAAGTACCTTGTTGACAAGGGAGCAAAGACAATTTTGGTTTCCCACCTTGGAAGACCAAAAGAAGGTTTTGAAGATAAATACAGCATGAAGCCTACAGCAGTTAGATTGGGCGAGCTCCTTGGAAAAGAAGTTATCATGGCTAAGGATGTTATCGGTGAAGATGCAAAGGCAAAAGCTGCCGCATTAAAAGCTGGCGAAGTTCTTATGCTGGAAAACGTTAGATTCCACAAGGAAGAAACAAAGAACAATCCTGAGTTTGCAAAAGAACTTGCAGACATGGCTGAAATATTTGTAAACGATGCATTCGGAACAGCTCACAGAGCGCATGCTTCAACAGCAGGTCTGGCAGATTATTTGCCGGCTGTATGCGGCTTCCTCATTAAGAAGGAAATCGAATTCATGGGTAAGGCTCTTGCTAACCCAGCAAGACCTTTCGTTGCCATACTTGGTGGTGCAAAGGTTTCTGACAAGATTGCAGTTATTGAAAACCTGATTGATAAGGTTGATACATTAATAGTCGGTGGAGGCATGGCTTACACCTTCCTAAAGGCTAAGGGCTATCACATCGGAAATTCCATATGTGAAGATGACAAAATTGAACTGGCAAAGACCTTGATGGAAAAAGCCGAAGCCAAGGGTGTAAACTTGATGCTTCCAATAGGCAGTATGGTTGCTCAGGAGTTCAAGAACGACACAGAAATCAAATATGTTCCTTCGGATGCTATGCCTGACGGATGGATGGGTATGGATATCGGATCACTTACAATAGAGAAATTTGCTAAAGAAATCAAGAAAGCAAAGACAGTTATCTGGAACGGACCTATGGGAGTATTTGAATTCTCTAACTTCGCAACAGGCACAAAGGAAATTGCAAAAGCAGTTGCTGAGTCAGGCGCCCTTTCAATAGTTGGTGGAGGAGATTCAGCTGCAGCAGTTGAACAATTGGGTTTTGCTGATAAGATTACCCATATTTCAACAGGCGGCGGAGCTTCATTGGAATACCTTGAAGGAAAGGTTCTCCCGGGTATAGCTGTTCTTATGGACAAAAACCCCAGAAAAACAATAGCAGCCGGTAACTGGAAAATGAACAAAACTGCAAAGGAAGCAGTTGCATTCGTTAACGAATTAAAGGCAAGTATTGCTGATGCTTCAAATGAAGTTGTAGTTGGAGTACCATTTGTATGCCTGCCTGGAGTTATAGAAGCAGTAAAAGGTTCAAACATAAAGGTTGCTGCTCAGAACATGCACTGGGAAGAAAAAGGTGCCTTTACAGGAGAAGTTTCCGGCCCGATGCTGGCAGACCTGGGTGTTGATTATGTAATAATCGGACATTCTGAAAGAAGAGAATACTTCGGTGAAACAAATGAAATGATAAACAAAAAGGCTCACGCTATATTCAAATATGGTATGACTCCTATCATCTGCTGCGGTGAAACTCTTACTCAGAGAGAACAGGGAGTTACAGCGGACCACGTGAGATATCAGATCAAGGTTGCTTTACTTGGCTTAACACCTGAACAGGTTAAAAAGACAGTAATAGCTTATGAACCTATCTGGGCTATCGGAACAGGTAAAACTGCTACCAATGAACAGGCAAACGAGGTTTGCACTATTATAAGAGAACTGGTTTGCGAACTCTATGGCGAAGAAGTTGCTGAACAGGTAAGAATTCAGTACGGCGGAAGCGTAAATGCAAAGAATGCTGCCGAACTGTTTGAAATGTCAGACATAGACGGCGGACTTGTAGGTGGAGCAAGCCTTAAGGTTGACGAATTTACCGTAATAGCTAATGCATAAATTAAGAAAAAGTCTGCTTCAATTAGTTGACTTTTGGACTCTCGTTTAGTTAATTATTAAATATATGGAAATTTGACCCTCCGGTGGGTGCTGGGGGGTCAAATTGTAAGTTTGCAATTTTTATCATACAATAATGTTTGTCACAAGCTCTACGGTGGAATATTTATAACTGGGTAATATATGTGATGTTTTGAGACACTCTGCCTCGTTGAAACATGCTTATGGCAATAAAATATTTTTACCGAAAAATATTTTAATGAGTCTAAGCAATATAAATGTGATAACATTTGGGTGTTTAAAAGAACATCTTCGGTGTATTAAAAAGTAACGGTTAAATATAAGGGAGAAAATCATATGGAAAAGAAATTAGTTACATTAATGATCCTGGACGGTTTTGGCAATAATCCCAGAACGGACGGAAATGCCATTGCAGCGGCAAACAAACCAAACCTTGATAAATACCTGGCAACCTGCCCGAATACAATCGTGCACACAAGTGGTATGGATGTAGGACTTCCTGATGGCCAGATGGGAAATTCCGAGGTCGGACATACAAATATCGGTGCAGGAAGAATAGTTTATCAGGAATTGACAAGAATTACCAAATCAATTAAAGACGGAGATTTTTTTGAGAAGGAAGAGTTCCTGAAGGCAGTCGAAAACTGTAAGAAAAATAACTCAAAACTCCATTTGTTCGGACTTTTATCTGACGGCGGAGTACACAGTCATAATACTCATTTATATGGACTGCTTGAACTTGCAAAAAGAAATGGGCTGAAGGATGTATTTGTTCACTGTTTCTTTGACGGCAGAGATGTTCCGCCCGATAGTTCAAAGGTTTACACTGAAGAACTTGAAGCAAAAATAGCTGAAATTGGCGTTGGAAAAATTGCTTCTGTAATGGGAAGATACTATTCAATGGACAGAGACAACCGTTGGGAGAGAGTTCAGCAGGCTTACGATGTAATGGCTCTTGGAAAAGGTCTGACAGCAAATTCAGCTGTTGAAGCTGTTGAAAACTCCTTTGCAAAGAAGGAATACGATGAATTTGTAAAGCCTACGGCTATTCTTGAAAATGGAAAGCCTGTTGCTACAATAGGCGCCAACGATTCAGTCATATTCTTCAACTTCAGACCCGACAGAGCAAGAGAAATTACAAGAACTTTTGTTGATCCTGAATTTAAAGGTTTTGAAAGAGCAAACGGCTTTTTCCCATTGTTTTATGTGTGCATGACCCAGTATGACAAAACCATGCCAAATGTTGTCGTAGCTTTCAAGCCTCAGACCCTGGATAATACCTTTGGTGAATACATCAGCAAACTGGGCTACAGACAGCTCAGAATAGCAGAAACCGAAAAGTATGCTCATGTTACCTTCTTCTTTAACGGCGGCGTTGAAACCCAGTATGAAGGTGAGGACAGAGCTCTTATTCCTTCACCAAAGGTGGCAACCTATGACCTGCAGCCAGAAATGAGTGCTTATGAAGTTGCTGATGAATGTGTTAGGAGAATTGACTCAAAGCAGTATAACGTTATTATATTGAACTTTGCAAACTGTGATATGGTTGGTCACACCGGAGATTTCAATGCAGCCAAGGCTGCTGTTGAAGCTGTGGATATTTGTGTTGGAAAGGTTGTTGACGCAGTTACTGCACAGAATGGTATAGTACTTATCACTGCGGATCATGGAAATGCAGAACAGATGATAGACTATGATAATGGCGGAGCTTTCACAGCCCACACAACAAATGTTGTGCCTTTAATAGGTATAGGCCTGGGAAATGCTGCACTTAAAGAAGGAAAGCTGGCTGACCTAACACCTACAATCCTTGATATGATGGGTGAAGCAAAACCTGCTGAAATGACAGGGGAATCCCTGCTGGTGAGATAATATATTATTGAACATACGAAAGCCCTGCCTTTTGATTAGAAAAGGCAGGGCTTTTTAAATGTTATAATTTTCTGACAGACTTTTTTAATTACCTGATTCAGCAGTAATTTTATTCCTCATCACTGTTGACAGTAAAGTCCTGTGTTTTTGTTACGTCACCGCAGGTGATGGTGATTGTAGTAGTTCCGGCACCTACAGGAGTTATTTGAAAAAGGCCTTCTTCGTCAGGTGCACTTACCGTAGCAACTTTTGCATCTGATGAAGTTACAGTTATGGTGCCGGGAGCATTTTCAGGAGTTTTATAAACATACGCGTCTACAGGGCTATCACCTAAAGAGGCTTCTGTTTCATTAAAATCCACAGTCAGACCTTCCAATACCACTTCTTTTACAGTGAGCTTGCAGGTACCGATCAGCTTACTTTCATCAGGTGTCTTGGTATTTTCATATATCTTCAGATCTGTCGTACCGACTGCTTTACCCTTTAAATAGACCGTACTGTTCTGAACAGAGCCTTCAACTATGTTGTTATCGAATATAAAGAGATAGTCCACATCGGTTCTGTAGTTTTCAGTGAACTCCAATGCCCATGTTGATGATCCGAGATCTATTTTACCTTCAGGAACAACTGTTGCTTTTTTAACAGTATACTTGATTGTTCCAACTGTTCTGGTAACCTTATTATAGGTTTCTTTGACTGTAACGGTATATGTTCCCGCTGCAGCCGCATTAAAACTTTGCTTTACAAAACTCATACCATCAAATTTGCTGATTGTTTCCTTCACGGTAAAATTCTTGCTGTTAGAAGTATATGTATATGTTGCATCGTTATTGCGATTTGGCATTACAAGAGGTTCAGATGCATTGCTTGAGCCTAAAGGCAATACAGGTATATCATCTTGAATCACTGTTGCATTTTTTACTGTAACTGTGCAGGTTCCAACCTTGGTAGTCTTGCCATTTAATTTCTGATTGCAGGTTATGGTTGCAGTTCCGGCTTTTAATCCGGTCAAATATGCACTTGTACCATTTGCTTTAACAGCAACCACCTTGGCATTACTTGAAGTAAAGGTATAGGTCGCTTTCTTTACCGGATCTGATACAGATAAAACATACTTTCCATCTTCTCTGGAATAATAATCGTAATTACCTACAATGCTACCCGTGCCGATAGTCTTTTTTGCCTCAATAGATGGCTTTACCGCAGCATTTATTGGAGTAGTAAATAATCCTGTTGAAAACAGGAGAGCTACTGCTAACAGCAGGCACATTCCAATTTTTAAAAATTTGTTGCTTTTGATTTGGTACATAGCAAATACCTCCTAGAATAGAATAGTTTTACCGTCTCATTAACGAAATAGCAGATAGGGGTTGCGAAATGAGGCAACAGGTCTGAATTAGTTATTTGAACAGTAATATAATGTAAAAATCCCTATAATTATATCATAAAATTCAACAAAAATGCCCATTATTTCACAAAAAAATATTATTGGATGGCAAAAAAATCATAGTCTCCAAAGCCTTCGAGAGTCTTTTGGAAAAAATAAAAAAATGCACATCATTTTATTTCCTTATAGAAGGTAAAATATAACTTTTATAGAAGTTATTAGTATACGACTTAGGGAGGCATAAGAATATGAAAAAACCAATAAAGACTGTTTTGTTTTTTAAGAAAGTTTCAAAAAACTATAAGAAATTTGGCAGGCTTATTTACAGGTTGTACAAAATCTTAAAATCTCCATTTTTAAGAACGCTTATTAATTTTCTTTTTACAGTTGTATTTGCTTTTCAGATGCAATTATCGGATTTTGATACTTTTAAATTAAATCAGGTGGAATTTTATCGGGATAAGGTGCATATACTAATAACGTTCGTGTTTATTGTGCTGTATAATTGGATGGTTCTTGTCATTGACAGCTATCAAAAATATCAGGTGCAAAACATAAAATGCATCAAGGAAATTGTCAATAGAGAAACAGTGATCAATCAGACAATAGGCAGGAAGTTATATGATATAACAAGCAGTATTTCTTCAAAATCAAGCATTATTCCATCAAAATCGGATTTCAGCAATCTAAGCTACCAGGACATAGCTGCGCTGGTATGTCATAATATTTATGATGCAATAAAAATATCCACTGACAGGGAAACCCATCAGGTATCTCTGATGCAAAAGTTTAAGGAGAAAAAATCCGGGTTAGAATATATTAAGATGATAAGCTACGGTAATGCAAATCAAATATCGCCAAGTTTATTTGACAAGCATTTTTACCTGAACAGTGATCAGAATTATTTCCAGGTAAGAATATTTAATAACAATATTAATAATATTTTTGTTTTAAAAAGTGCAGCTGAAATTAAAAAAGAATGTGTTTATGGTAAAAATATAAATGAGAAAATGACTCAATACATTGCAATACCGGTATTCTGCGAAAATCAGGGTATCATATCCCTCCTGCAGATCGAAATGACCGATGATGCGCGAATAGGCAGGACGATTGATGAGATAAGAGAATTTGTTAAGCCATTTATGGCCTATATACATATACTAACAGTGAACTACTATCAGGATGAATTATTTAAAGTACTGGTCAAGAAATTTGATATACTAAGGAAAAACAAAGAAAAGAAAGTTTTCAGGGAAGGGATGAGGAAATATGAACAAAACTATGGGGAAACTAATACATCTATTGCCCCCAAAGACTAATGAACTTAAATATACAGAAATATACTTTGTTCCGGAGGATACTGATTATATACAGGATCATAAAGCTTTTGAGAACAGAAGGCAGCAGTTGATAGATGAGTATGAGAAAGAACTTAGACACTTTAAAAAAAATTCAATGCAGATGATATGAATTTAAAAACATAAAAGCTCTCAGTAAAATTGAGAGCTTTTATTTATCGGAATGGTTATTTTTATTTTTAACCGGAGAGTACTTTAGTCTTAATAATTCTATATATTCTTCAACCTTCTTTATTGCTTCGTCTGGTAAATTATCCAGATTGAAATTGTAAGTTGCACCTGACTCGGCTATATACCCGTCTGCATGTTTACGGTATGGGATACGATCAACAAGATAATCAATGGAAACCTCAAAATAATCTGCCAGTTTTTTGAGAACATACTCATCCTTTGGAAATCTGTTATTAGCTTCATAATATCCGATTACCCTGTCAGAAATATTTATGATTTTCCCAAGTTCCTTTTGGGTTATACCCTTCTCTTCTCTCAATTCTTTTAATCTGTCTCCAAATCCCATATTATGCCTCCTGCATATAAATATAACATGCTGAGGTTTTTAATTTTAAAAACCGAACAAAATATTCTTAATTTTTGTTGAATTTGAACGAAATATGCGTTAAAATATATATTATTGTGTAAAAGTTATCTTTTTATACATATAATGTCAGACAGGCGATTTAGTTACTATAAACAAACTGGCAACTTGTGGAGGATACAGATGACTAAATTCAATAAAAAGCTTTCGGATGAAATTCAGGAGTTAAGAGAGAAATTGTATATTTATATTGATGAAAAAGGTATCAGTGATGAACCCGAACTTCGTGAGTTGAACAACAAGCTAGATGAATTGATAGTTCAATGGTTTAGGGAAAGCAGTAATTAAAAAGTCAGCAAGGCAGGTCAAGAAGCCGGTAACAAGAGCATGTTATCCTTTTTATGGATGGTGAGAGCATGGATACAGCCGAAAAGATAAACGCTGTTCAAAGAATGCAGGATTTTATTGAAACCCACTTGTTTGAAACTGTTACGCTTAATATGCTGGCAAGGGAAGCCAGGTACTCTCAGTGGCATTCTGCCAGGATATTCAAGGAGCTTACCGGTAAAGCACCCTTTGAATATATCAGGATGCTCAGGTTGTCAAAAGCGGCACTCAGACTCAGGGATAACCAGACTAAAATCGTAGATGTTGCACTGGATTTTGTCTTCGATTCACATGAGGGTTTTACCAGGGCCTTTTCAAAAGAATTCAATATGACACCTGCGCAATATTGCAGAGAAAAACCTCCCATACAGCTATTTATACCATACAGTATCCGTGGCTACTACACCTTTCTAAAGAAGGGAGAAGAGAAAATGAATCAAAAGAGTCAAGGAAATGAAACAGCAAATGCGGCAAATACTGTATTTGTACAGGTGATGGAAAGACCCGCCAGAAAGCTCATCCTTAAAAGCGGCAATAAAGCTGAAGCGTATTTTGAATACTGTGAAGAGGTGGGTTGTGATATCTGGGGCGTACTGACAAGTGTTAAGGAAGCCTTGTATGAGCCAATCGGTATGTGGCTGCCTGAAAATCTGCGCAAGCCGGGTACATCAAAATATGTTCAGGGTGTTGAAGTACCTTTGAATTATAACGGACTAATACCTGAAGGTTTTGAAATAATTGAACTGAAGCCGTGCAAGATGATTATATTCCAGGGACAGCCCTATGAAGATGAACATTTTCAGGAAGCTATTGCAAAAGCCTGGGAGGCTATAGAAACCTATAACCCTGAGATTTACGGCTTTAAATACGCTGAAGAGGATGGACCAAGATTTCAGCTGGCACCAATGGGCTACAGGGGTTATATAGAGGGAAGGCCTGTAAGACGGCTCAGTGAGTGAGCTTGAGTATAAACTGAAAATAAAAGCCCAGCAATGCGTCAAGAATATTGCTGGGCTTTTATGCTGTATTTGCAGTTGCTTGAAATTTTTTATCTGTTCTGGAGTAAGAAGATAAATAATGCATATTAAAGAAAATGTTTACAAGCTTTTCTTTTGGGTAAATAATAATATGAGCTTGATTTGGACTCAAAAAGAAATAAGAACATTGCTTTGTATGTAATTTGGAATTATACATATAATACTTATTGGTATAAATAAAGAATTGCGAGGGAAATATTTACAACCATATGTTGCAATGTTATTCTAAATACGAATAATTTACCTTGAAGGGAGAATAAGTATGAAACAATATATACCTATTGAAAGTGTTTTTGCCAGAGAAATTATTGATTCCAGGGGAAATCCTACAGTTGAGGTCGAAGTTATTGCAGAAGGCGGCTTTATCGGACGGGCTTCAGTACCTTCAGGTGCATCAACAGGTGCCTTTGAAGCAATAGAGCTCAGAGATGGAAACAATGAAAGATATATGGGCAAAGGTGTTGAAACTGCTGTTGAAAATGTAAACAGTATTATTGCACCTGAAGTTGAAGGAATGAATGTATTTGATCAGGTTTCTATTGATAAGCTTATGATAGAATTGGACGGTACTCCTAACAAGGAAAGACTTGGAGCAAATGCAATTCTCGGTGTATCTCTTGCTGTTGCCAAGGCTGCAGCCGAGTCGTTGGGATTGGGTTTGTACCAGTACATTGGCGGCGTAAATGCCAAGACTTTGCCTGTACCAATGATGAATATTATTAACGGTGGAAAGCATGCTGACAACAGTGTTAATATTCAGGAATTCATGATAATGCCTGTTGGAGCTGAAAGCTTTAAGGAAGCTCTCAGAATGTGTGCCGAAGTATTTCATAATTTAAAGAAGGTTTTACAAAGCAAGGGTCTGAGTACTGCTGTAGGAGATGAAGGTGGCTTTGCACCAAATCTTGAGACAGATGAACAGGCTATACAGGTTATTCTGGAAGCAGTTGTAAAAGCAGGCTACAAGCCGGGAGATGATTTCAGAATAGCTATTGATGCTGCTGCCACAGAAATGTACCAGGAGGATGGAACCTATTTCTTCTGGAAGACCAATATCAGAAAAACCAAGGAAGAGATGGTTCAATACTGGTCCGACCTCTGCGATAAATATCCGGTTATTTCACTGGAGGATGGTGTTTCAGAAGAGGATTGGGAAGGCTGGAAGCTGTTGACCGACAAACTTGGCAAGAGAATTCAGCTGGTTGGAGACGACTTGTTTGTTACAAATACCAGAAGACTTGAAAAGGGTATCAAAATGGGAGTTGCAAACTCAATTCTTATTAAGGTAAACCAGATAGGTACCTTGACTGAAACTCTTGATGCCATTCAAATGGCAAACAGAGCAGGATATACTGCCGTAACCTCACACAGGTCAGGTGAAACAGAAGATGCAACTATTGCAGATATAGCTGTTGCAACTAATTCAGGACAAATAAAAACCGGTGCACCTTCCAGAACAGACAGAGTTGCCAAATACAACCAGCTGCTCAGAATTGAGGAGGAATTGGACGAGGTTGCAGAATATCCCGGGCTTAAGGCTTGGTTTAATTTATCCAAATAACATGGTTTAACTTATACAAATGATACGTTTGCAGATATAGCGGCTTTATTAGCTGTAAAATATAAATATGATTGGTCTCAAAAAGCAAGTTAAGGTACTTGCTTTTTGTATTTTAAAAAGTAGGTTTTTTGTCTGGGACTTTGTCACCTTAGTTCTTGCTTTTTAACTTTATATGTGCTAGAATGTTACTTGTCTATTTTAGGAGGTGTTTTGATTGGAAATTGCAAAATGGATTGTTAATATAATTCACATCATTTTTGCTATCTCGATTATTATAATTGTATTACTACAATCGGGAAAACAGGCTGGTTTGTCAGGCTCAATAGCTGGTGGAGCTGAAACCTTCTTTGGAAAAAATAAGGGACGTACCATTGATGCATTGCTCGGAAAATATACAGCGTTTGCTGCAATTGCTTTCCTTGTTACTTCAATTGCGCTTTTCATGTTAATCAAAGCAATATAATGTAATGTAAGGGAAATTGGAAATGTAAGCCCAGGCGTACTTTGTGCACTGGGCTTTTTGTTATCTTTTCCCAGGCGGATAGTATTACCTTAAAGGAGGTCAGCATAATGAACAGGGATCAGGCACTGGAGGAATTAAAATTAAGGCTTTTTGACAAAGATATACTTCTTCGCTCCATATTCGTTGAAGCAATAATGGAAGAGCTGGCCGGATATTTTAATGCGGATATACACTTGTGGGGACTGGCAGGGTTACTTCACGATATTGATTATGAAAAAACTCTGGAGCATCCTGAGCTTCATGGAATCAAGGGTGCAGACATTCTTGAGAATATGGATATTGATGAAGCTATTATCTATTCGGTCAGAGCACATAATGATCTTAATAATATTCCCAGAAAAAGAAAAATGGATAAAGCCCTGTATTTGGCAGATTTTGTTTCTGATGAAATTTTAGTACGGTGGAAGGCTGAAAAGGAAAGCTTGAAAAGAGTGACAGCCCTTGATATTAAAAGTTCTCTTGAGAATAGGGGATTGGGAAGTAAGGAATTTGAAGAGCTTGACCTTTCCACGGAGGATTTCATCGACCTGTCTTTAGCAGCTATCCGAAGTTCAGCAAAAGTGGATTTATAAAATATATTGTTGTTATATATTGGAAAATTATGTAGAAAGGTTACTGTTTTGTAACCTTTTTTTTGTATTTTTGTAACCCTTTAAATTGTCATAAGAAATAGAATTTAAATGTAGCAGATACAATAAATTTTTTGGGGAGTTCAAAATGAGAAGGATTATCGGATTTGGGTTAGCTGTATTAATTGTATTTTTTATTTTTGTGGGAGTTTCAAGAAGTGATTTTGAGGGAGCGAAAACGGGAAAGACTCTAATGTCCTTCAAAACAGAAGTTCCTGCTGATAAGGATAAAAAAAGCAAAATCCAACCGGGGATTATTAATATACCAAATGCTTTTGATGTGGTAGGGAAACATATTAATGAACAAAATACAAAGGCAAATACCACGGACAGGCCCGAAGCTGATAATGCCAATTCAAATAAAGGGAATGTGCCCGACACCGGCAAGGCAGCAATCAATAATCAGGTGACAGGGCAGGGACAGGTAACAGGCAATAATAGCAAAGCAAACAATGACCCGTTGTCAGATAAAACGGATACAGCCAAATCTGTTAAAGTAAGAAAAGTTGATCCGAAAAAGCCAATGGTGGCACTTACTTTCGATGACGGGCCACATCCAAGGTATACGGCAGAAATACTTGATGCCTTAAAAAAGAATGACGGTCTGGCAACATTTTTTATCTTAGGGAGCCGTGCCGAAAAGTATCCGGATGCTGTAAAAAGTATAGCAAAGAGTGGCAATCAGATTGGAAATCATACATATGACCATAAGGAACTGACTAAACTGAACAAATCAGGTATAAATAACGAGATAAATAAAACAGCAGGTATTCTGGAAAACATAACAGGTTTATCAAACTACGTAATCCGTCCGACCTATGGAAGTGTAAATGGCAATGTAAAAATGTATGCCGGATCACCATTGATATTATGGTCGATAGACACCCTGGACTGGAAAACAAGAGATAAGAACAAGATTGTTCAGCAGGCACTCAAAAGGGTTAAGGACGGTGACATTTTCCTGATGCACGACATATACAAAACTACTGCCGATGCAGCGGAAGTAGTTATCAGGGAACTTAAGGCCAAAGGCTACCAGCTGGTGACAATTGATGAGCTTTATCAGGCCAGGGGTGTCAGTCTTGAAAATGGTAAGGAATATTTTAGTTGTCCTCCGGCTGTATTAAATAAAAAATAGCTTTTAATTTTAAAGACTTCATTCAATTATATTGTATGAGGTTTTTATCTTTTGGAAAAATTGCGATATAAGGTATAATAGAAAGTGATATTCAGTTATAAGGGGAAGTTTATGGAAAATAAAGTATTGATTGTAGAAGATGAAGAAAGTATCAGAGGTTTTTTAAAAATAAATTTCAGGAAAAATGATTTCATTGTTATAGAAGCGGCTACAGGTGAAGAAGGAATAATAAAGGCCAGACAGGAAATGCCCGATGTAGTGCTTTTGGATGTAATGCTTCCTGGTATTGATGGTTTTCAGGTATGTGAAGCACTTAGGAGGGAATTTCCTGACATGGGCATCATTATGTTAACCGCTAGGGGACAGGACATAGATAAGATAAAGGGTCTGGAATTTGGTGCAGATGATTACGTATTAAAACCTTTTAACACAACCGAGGTGATTTTAAGAGCAAAATCTCTGCTCAGAAGGATAAGTGTTAAAAAACAGCCTGAAAAAGAGGGCGCCATGAACTGTGGGGCCTTCAGGCTGGATGTCTATTCTCAGAGAGTATTTAAGGATGGAAATGAAATAATGCTAACTCCAAAAGAATATCTTCTGCTTAAGCTGTTTCTGGAAAATCAGAATAAGGCTTTTACAAGGGATGAGCTTCTGGATAAAATATGGGGCTATGATTTCCTGGGAGATACAAAAATAGTTGATGTTAATATAAGAAGGCTTAGAAGTAAAATTGAAGATAAAAAATCTTCGTCGATGTTTATTGAAACTGTTTGGGGCACCGGATACAGATGGAGAAAGGAACAGTAGCATGAGTCTGGAAAAAAAGGAAAAATCCTCTCAAAAAAGCATCAGGGCCAGGCTTGTAAGCAATTTTATAATAATAATTCTTATAAGTGTATTAGCATTTGAAGGTTTGCTGATATATTTTACGCGTTTTTATTTTTACAGCAATGTAGAGAGTATACTGACCAATCAAATTAGAACTGCATCTGATTTTTATACCCAATACTTTTCAAATGTTCCTCTTGAAGTAAATATTATTGACAATGCGGATGTGTTCTGGAGGCAGACAAATGCACAAGTTCAGATAATACAGATGGATGGAGTTGTTTTACTGGATTCTGAGGGGCTGGACAACCGTAATAAAGTAGTATCCGATGATTTTGGCAGTGCTGTACAGGGAAAAAAAGGGGTATGGGTAGGACGTACTCTGGACAGCCGGAACAGAGAACATGTGATGGCGGTATCCTATCCTTTGAAATCAGATTCCGAACAGATAGGAGTCCTGAGGTTTATAACCTCACTGACAGAAGTAGACAAATTGATTTTCAATATTTCGGTGATTTTCATTGTAATAGGAATTTTTGTAATCCTGGTAACTGTTGTAATCAGTCTGATCCTTGCCCATAGTATTGTTCATCCGTTAAAGGACGTTACAAGTGCAGCAGCCATGATGGCCAAGGGGAATCTGGACATAAGAATAGGAAAGGACAGGAATGATGAGATAGGTGTCCTGTCCGACACACTTAATTATATGGTGACCGAGGTTCAGAACAGGGAAAGAATTAAAAATGATTTTATATCCACGGTTTCACATGAACTGAGAACACCGCTGACTTCAATCAAGGGGTGGGCAAATACAATAATTGATGATGAGTTCACTGACCGTGAGATTCTTAAAGATGGTTTAAATATCATAGTAAAAGAGAGCGACCGGCTTACAAACATGGTTGAAGAACTCCTGGATTTTTCCCGGTTTGTATCGGGAAAAGTGGAGCTCTATAAGGAGAAAACTGATGTTTCGGTGATAATTGACTATATCGGAAAACATATGAGTACCAGGGCAAAACAGGAAAATATAGATTTTACGGCTGAATGCAGGGAAATCCCCGAAGTTGAAATTGACCGGAATAAGATTAAACAGGTACTACTGAATCTTCTTGGCAACTCTTTCAAATTTACTCAGCCGGGAGGAAAGGTTTGCTTGAGGGCTTTTCAGAAGGAAAATAAAGTAATATTTCAGGTGGAGGATAACGGCTGCGGTATTAGCAGCGAGGAACTCCCCCTTGTAAAAGAGAAATTCTATAAAGGTAAAAACAGTAGATCCCAAACCGGGTTGGGACTATCCATATGTGACGAAATTGTCCGGCTCCACCAGGGAGAATTGACTATTGAAAGCCAGCCTGACAAGGGAACACTGGTAACTGTCAGATTACCGCTGTAGATCGGTGTCGCCAGGCAGATTATTGTGAAGATGTATTAAGGAGTTTTATGAATAACAAATATGTATTAAAAGCTGCAGTATACAGATTATTACTTACAATAGTTATTTCGGTGCTATACCTACCGTTGTCAGGCTGTACCAGCATTGATTTTGATATAGAAGAGAACATTAATCCGCCTGAATACAATAGCAGGGCTGTTCAAGGCACCTGGAATATCGATGGATTCATTTCAGCCCTGCCTGAAAACAAGAATGTTGAAATTAATGTTGAAAATATCAAGAATAGATATATAGGTCAACAGGCCATATTTGACAATGAAATAGGTGCAGTTGGTGCTGACACCTGTGTTAATCCAAAATACAGGATAATTATAACAACGGCCGATACCTTCATACAAAGCAAATACAGAATTGATGAAAGTGATCTAGGCCTGGGAAAACAGGAGATATCGGTAGTAACAATTTCTTCCGATAATCAGGTTTTTTATGACCTCATAGTCACAGATGACAAAAAGGCTTATGTATACATTGATAACGGTTTTCTTGTATTGAACAAAGCCTCTGACCATGTGGATGAAAAACTTAAGGAAAAAAGCTTTGGAAATATAGGGTCAAACGTTAACAATGGTCAATACCAGGAAGATCCCCTGTTAAGATCCGGTGTGCTTTTAGGAATCAGGGGAGCAGACAATACCTATCGAACCTTATGGATATACTCAAAGAACCGGGAAATAAAAACCATCAGCAGCAGAAAACAGCTTCTTGTGCCAAGAACAAAAGGTTTCTGGCAGGTGGGGACTATAAATGAAATCAACATAAATGCAATTTATGCCGAACCTTTTGTTGACAGTCCCCTGTTAAAGGAAAGCATGCTGACTCAGCCCAATGGCAATATGTTGAGGGTGGGTACCGATACAAAGATTCATTTTGTCGGCAATGACTATATTGGAACTGAGACAGATGATAAATTTCAGGTTTATTCTGTGGAAAATCTGAGAGAGGCCAGAAATGTTAAGTTCTCTGAAATAAACAGTGACGATACCCAAATATTTCAACAGTCTGCTAATGATTTTTTAGCTGCTTTAAAGGGAGATGAAGCAAAAAATGTAATTACCGGCGTTAACGATCATAACTATATGCTCATGAGACGTAACGGACATTGGATTATTAAAAGCAGACTATATTTTAAGCAGCCCTTTAAAAAGAAATATCAGGATTTTGATCTGAAGCTCATGGTTCCTTCAAAGCTTATTCACTATGACGAAATGGAGCTGCAGTGGAACGAAATCAAGTCAAAGCAGCCATGGGCAACAGATGCATTTATGTCTCCCAATAAGGAAATTGTGGTGCTGGCGTCAGAAAACAGTCTGAGCATTTATTCAGTTCAGAAGAGCAGTATTGTAAATAAACAGCTTCAGAAGATTCCGCTCTCAAAGGGAGATAAGGTAATTATGGCCGAATGGTCAATCGGCAGATATGCTGATATATGGGATAAATTTGTGGCTAAGATATTCAGGAATGATTAAA
>JAQSXC010000286.1 GCA_029266335.1 Eubacterium sp.
CTATGCTATACTATTACCAGACTGAACCATATCTGCTTGAAGTTGATGCTGGTTGTTGTAAATGAATTTTAGGAGGGTACGCAGTAATTATGGATAGTATGGCAAAGCTTAATTTTTGGTTGGAAAATGATTATTTTGATCAGGATACAAAAAATGAACTTATATCAATAAAAGAGAATGAAAAAGAAGTTGAGGACAGGTTTTATAAAAATCTTGAATTCGGCACAGGGGGACTTAGAGGCATTATCGGTGCCGGAACCAATCGTATAAATATCTATACTGTCAGAGTTGCTTCACAGGGCCTGGCTAACTATATCAACAATCTTGGCAAGCAGGACAAGGGAATTGTTATTGCTTACGACTCAAGATTTATGTCACCTGAATTTTCACTTGAGGCTGCAAAAGTATTCTGTGCCAACGGAATTAAAGCATACCTGTTCGATGAATTACGTCCTACTCCGCAATTGTCTTTTGCGGTCAGATATCTTAAAGCTGCTGCAGGAATTGTTGTCACAGCCAGCCATAATCCAAAGCAATATAACGGTTACAAAGTATATGGTGAAGATGGAGGGCAGCTTTCTCTAGATGGTTCCAATGCTGTTATTGCTGAAATAAACAAAATAACTGATATTACAAAAGTCAGCACAATGTCAAGGGAAGATGCTGAGGCCAAGGGACTTCTTGAGATAATTGGAAGCAGGATAGATGATGCCTATATAGCAATGCTTAAGACTCTACAGGTTAATAAGGATGCGGTAACCAAGGTAGCCGACACCTTTAAAATTGTATTTACACCTCTTCACGGAGCCGGAAACAAGCCGGTAAGAAGAATTCTCTCAGAAAATGGCTTTAAACATGTTCTGGTAGTAAAAGAACAGGAGCTTCCAGATTCAGAGTTCTCTACAGTCAAATCTCCAAATCCTGAAGAGCGGTCGGCCTTTGAACTGGCCATCAAGCTTGCCTCGGAAAACAATGTAGATCTTATAATAGGAACTGACCCTGACAGTGACAGAGTTGGTGTAGTTGTGAGAAAAGATAACGGAGAATACGCAGTATTGACAGGAAATCAGACAGGCTGTCTTCTTTTGGAATACATACTGACTGCTATGAATGAGGCCGGAAAGCTTCCAAAGAACGGTTTTGCGGTCAAAACAATTGTTACAACCGAGCTTTCCAGAGTTATTGCTAAATACTATAATATTGAACTTGTTGAAGTTCTCACCGGATTCAAATTCATTGGTGAACAGATCATGTTAAGAGATGAACAGGGAGACCAGAAGTATCTGTTCGGCTTTGAGGAAAGCTACGGTTATCTGGCAGGTACAGATGTACGTGACAAGGATGCTGTCGTTGCTTCCATGTTAATTGCTGAAATGGCTGCATACTACAAGGTAAAAGGCCTGTCCCTTTATGATGCTCTTATTAAGCTGTTTGAAAAATACGGTTACTTTATAGAAGGAATTAATTCCTTTACTTTAGAGGGTAAGGACGGTTTAATGAAAATAAAGTCTGCCATGTCAACAATGCGTGAAGCAAAATACACTAAATTTGGCGATCTCAAGGTTAAAGCTATCAGAGACTATCAGAATTCCCAAAAATTTATTGTTGATGACGGATCTACTGAAAAAATAACCTTGCCCGAATCCGATGTACTTTACTTTGAAATGGAAGATGGGTCATGGTTCTGCGTAAGACCTTCAGGTACTGAACCTAAAATCAAGATATACTATGGTGTATCTGACAAGACTCTTGAGTTGTCACAGGAAAGGCTGGAGAATCTAAAGAACAGTGTTCTGGATGTAATAAAGCCATTATTATAACAACTTGACAATAATTATAAGAAGCTTACGCATTTTTATAGTAAGCTTCTCAATAATATATAAATTTTACAAGCTATAGTTTGTTTACGTAACATTTTTACGAACAGTTTAGCAGAAAATACATTAAAACAACTATAAAACCCTTTGTAATATGGGAGTGATTTCCGGAATACAAAGGGTTTTTGTTATTCTTTTGTACTTGCAGGAAGTTGAATAATTGCAATTTCAGGGGTGGAAAAGAACCTGAATGGGAAAATAACGTTACCCAATCCTCTGTTGATGTACATGTTTATACCGTTTACCTTATGAAGCCCCCTGTAGTAACCCATTTTGCTCAATTTTTCCTTTCTCATGAGCCGGAATTCAAGATTAAAGGGCATCCATATCTGACCGCCGTGAAAATGTCCGCAAAAGAAGTAATCAACTTTATCCTTTGGAAGATCAAAAATTATGTCAGGATTATGGGAAACAGTAATATTTATTATTCCGCTGTTAAAAGAGGGCTCTATTTCATTAAATGCTTTTTCAACATCAGGGTTACCCTGCTTTAAGTCATCAATACCCACTAAATTATATATTTTATTATCCTTGTTGGTTTTTATGCTTGAGTTGATTAAAACAGTTGCTCCGGTGGCTTCCAACGCTTTAATAAAGTCGGTTGTATAATTTCTGACATATTTTAAAGCCTTATGATCATGGTTGCCTAGCGTCAGATAAACCGGATAAATTTCTGTTATAGACTCAAGAAAGTTAATGAATCTGGGAATATCACCAACGGTTTCAATATAATCACCGCTCATTATGACAATGTCCGGATCAGCCTGTCTTAAACAAGCTGAAAATTTGCTCACGGAAATATAAAACTTATTTATATGAATATCAGATAAATGAACTATTCGTAAACCTTTAGAGCTTGTACTAAAATTAAGTACAGTTCTGGCTAAAAATGTTGTTTCCAACCTCATATATAACAGAATTAAGATTATGGCAAACAGAACTATTATGTAGATCATACGGGATGATACTCCTATTTAAATGGGCCGATTTGTTCAGTGTTAAAATAAGTATATATAAAAAACAGTCTTTTGTAAAATCTCTAATATTATTTCTCCCTTGTAATAAAAAGTTGTTGCTACTTTTTGGAACAATCAGTATAATTATGTTATTAAAATGCATAAATTTGCTAATATATAATTTGAAATTTTTTATTGAGTTTTATTGTGTGTAACTTAAGTCATAACTAGTTTAAGAGGAAGTAATGCGAAGAATAGAAATTTCAAACTGTGAACCGGGTATGATACTTGGTAAGGCAATATTCAATGGAAATTTAACTCTCCTGGAATCAGGCGCTCTCTTAACGAAATCCTATATAGAGCGCCTAAAAGATTTGGGAATTACTGAAGTTTATATTGAAGATGAAATATCAAAGGACTTGGTTATACATGATGTTGTTGAAGAGTCAACGAGACAGGAAGCAGTAGCCTTTATCAAGGAATCCATGGACAACTATGCATCAATGGAGTTCCTCAATTCAGCCGAAGCTATTGAGCTCGTTAATAAGATTCTGGATGAGATATTAACTATGGAAGATATCCTTGTTAATTTGATAGATATTAAGTTGAGGGATATGTATACTTATTCACATTGTGTTAATGTTTGTATTCTATCAATTATTACGGGATTAAAACTTAATCTTAGTCTCGACGAACTGAAAGAATTGGGTGTTGGGGCCCTTTTGCATGATATAGGCAAGATAATGATCCCTCAGGAAATATTATTAAAAAAGGCAGCATTATCTTCCAGAGAATACGAAGTAATAAAAGAGCATTCTTTTCATGGGTACAATATATTAAAGAAGCTGCCGCTTATTAGTGAAGCTTCAGCCAGAGTAGCTCTTGAACATCATGAGAGGTTTGATGGGAAGGGCTATCCGAATGGTTTGCAAAATGATAAAATTCATATATACTCACGTATTGTGGCTATTACAGACATATTTGATTCCCTTACATCCGACAGGATATACAGGAAAAAAATTAGTGTAAATACTGCTATTGAGTATCTTACAGTAATTGCTTCACCGACCCTTGATGCCCAGGTGCTGAACTGTTTTATTCAGTTTATACCGCCATATCCTGTGGGAACCGGCGTTATCCTTAATAATGGTGAAAAGGGTGTGGTAATAGGCATCAATAAGAATTATCCCACCAGACCGGTAATTAGAGTTGTTTTTAATTCTGATGGAAGTAAGAAAACTTTCTATGAAGAGATAAATCTTTCTGAGAGAAGGGATTATACCATTATGAATAATGCCGAACTGGTTAGGTAATTAACA
>JAQSXC010000070.1 GCA_029266335.1 Eubacterium sp.
ACCAAAAACGGAATACCAACATTAACCTGGTTATTTTTAAATATCTTATTATTAGACAATTATTTCATCTCCTCCGCCTCTGGAAATAACTATCTCACCTGCATCCTCTAACTTACGGATTATGTTAACTATCTTCTGTTGTGCTTCTTCAACATCCTTAAGTCTAACAGGTCCCATAAATTCAAGGTCTTCTCTGATCATTTCACTCAAACGCTTGGACATATTTGCAAAAATAAGCTTCTGTACATCTTCTGTTGCACCCTTGAGAGCAACTGCAAGCTGATTATTATCAACTTCTCTGAGGAATCTCTGAATGGATCTGCCATCAAGAGTAAGAATGTCCTCAAATACGAACATACGTCTTTTAATTTCTTCTGCAAGGTCTGTATCTTCAATTTCAAGAGTTTCCATGATAAACTTCTCTGTTCCTCTGTCTACAGAGTTCAATATATCAACGATAGACTGAACACCGCCGGCAGCTGTATAGTCTTCAGTTACCAGAGAAGAGAGTTTCTTTTCCAGAATACGCTCAACTTCCTTGATTACATCAGGAGAAGTTCTATCCATTGTCGCAACTCTTCTGGCTACATCAGCCTGCTTGTCCTGAGGTAATGCCGAAAGTACAACCGATGCCTGGTGTGGCTTTAAGTAAGCCAGGATCAGAGCAATGGTTTGAGGATGCTCTCCCTGAATAAAATTCAGAAGTTGTGAAGGGTCGGTTTTTCTAACAAAATCAAAAGGCCTGACCTGTAGCGAAACAGTAAGCTTGTTAATGATGTCGACAGCCTTCTGAGTTCCCAGAGCTTTTTCAAGGATATCCTTGGCATAACCTATACCACCTTCAGCTATGTACTCCTGAGCAAGACAAATTTGATAAAACTCGTCAAGTATTCTTTCCTTTTCATCCGGAGTAACGGCTCTTATATTGGCAATTTCAAGTGTAAGCTGCTCTATTTCGTCTTCTTTTAAATGCTTAAATATTTCGGCGGATTTTTCAGGCCCTAATGAAATAAGTAACATTGCGGCCTTTTCCTTGCCTGTATAATCAGTCTTTGTGCCACTTCTTGTCAAGTTCCCCACCCCACAAAAATAATTAGATTCAATTATTCATAATCATCTGTCAACCAATTACGGAGTAATTGGGCAACTGCATCCGGCTTTTGCTTTACAAACTTCTCTAATTGCTTCTTAACTTCTGATCTTTCTTCAATATCAATTTCAGGAACCGGTTCCTTCACATCAAGATTATATTTGGAAGGAAGGATAACTTCTTCCGCTCCTGCAAGCACTGGTTCGAGCTTTTCCTTCTTTGCTTTCTTCGGTAATGCTACAATTACCAGTACTATAAGCATTAATAAAAGGAGAGCCGGCAACCCATATGTAGAAAGAAGATTCTGAATGGTTTCAGTCATTGTCGGAGTTTCTTGAACCGGAGGCTGAATTTTTAATTTTGTGACAGCCAGATTTGCAACAGGAATGCCTGTTGCTTTACTTGCAAGGTCTTTCACCTGAACAATCAAATCATCTGTCAATTTGGAATCATCAAGAACTCTGCTTCCGTATAAAAGTGTTATGGCAGCAGTGGTTCTTTCAGGTATAACCTCACCCAATGACTTTTCACTTTGCTTTGAAGTTTCATTATAAGCAAAGTTTTCAGTTGTATCTGATTTCTTATAAGATTTTGAATCGGAAGAACCCATCGGATATGACGGAGTAGTGCCGGGATTGGAATTAACGCCTACAGCAGTATTTGTAGAATCACCGTTCTTAAGATCCTCTTTAAGCTCCTGTCTGCTGACTATGGCTCCTGCTTCCATTCCATCCGGGTTTGATATTTCTTTTGAAGTTTGAGATAAAGTATCAAAATCGAGAACAGGATTAACAACCACCTTGGCAGCATCAAAACTGTCAAACTGGTCATTCAACACTTCTCTCAGATTCTTTTCAAGATCACTTTTGACTTTCTTTTTCATATCATATTGTGTTGAAGTCTTTTCCATACCGGTGTCATCCTGATCTATGCTCAGGGTATTACCTTTTTCATCCACTACGGTAACATTTTCCGGACTCAGTCCTTCTACACTGCTTGCTACAAGCTTTACAATATTTTCAGCCTGTTTTGGTGTTATGTCATCTTTTTTTGTAATAACTACAGATGCTTTGACATCCTTACTTTCTGTATCATCTATAAATAGCGTCTTTTCAGGTCTTGTGACAGTTACACTTGCATCCTTAACATTCTGTATAAGCTTAAGCTGTCTGACAATATCCGATTCATCAAGCTGCTGCCATATATGTTTTTTGTCACTCTCTGTAGTATTTATCTTTATGCTGCTGAGAGCATCTGCAAAGGTAAGACCATTCTTTGGATAGCCTGCTGTAACTAATTCAAAATGAGCAGTATCACTGTCTTTTACGTTAACTATTATTCCTGACTTATCGTCAGTAAGCTTATAAGATATACCTTTGTCAGTCAGAATTTTCTGCATTGCCGCAACATCCTCAGCAGCTGCATTATTGATAACAGTAGTGTATGAAGGTTTAGTCAGTAAAAACAGCCCTAATCCAACTGCAACAACTACTATTCCTGATGTGATATAGATTCTTATTTTCTGGGACTTATCCAAGCCCTTCCAAAATTCCTGAATTGGCTTGAGTATTCGAGATAAAAATTCTGGCAAAACTACCACCTCGATTAATATATTTTGTCTTTAGTACTGATAAACCTATGGTGAACTTACCAAAAATCCTTAGGAAACTATGTAACTATATTTGCATTCTCATTATTTCTGAATAGGCGTCAAGAATCTTGTTTCTGATTTGCATTGTAAATTGCAATGCAATATTCGCCTTTTCACCTGCAATTAAAACATCAGGTATGTTGTCTGTCTTACCCAGTGCGAAGTCTTCTTTTAATTTACCGGCTTCATTCTCCAAATCAGTTACCTTCATAAGTGCCGAATTTAGATACTCACCAAAGCTGACTTCGGGAGATTTTGTTTCTTCGTTTACACTGCGTAATCCAACATTGTCTGGAATCAGCTGCTTAACTTCTGAAATACTGTTTATTGACATTTGAAACCTCCGGACTATTTACCTATTTCCAAGGCCTTTACAGCCATAGATTTAGTTGCATTTATTGAAGTAACATTAGCCTCATAGGATCTTGTCGCAGAAATCATATTAACCATTTCTGTAACTATATCGACATTTGGCATACTTACATAACCATCTTTGTCGGCATCTGGATGCCCGGGATCGTACACCTTTTTGAACTCAGATGAATCCTCAGCTATTTTGCTTACCCTTACACCCTGCCCATTAGTCAACTTATTGCCGGCATCAGTTAAAGCAGAAGCAAATGAGTCTGAACCTGTTCGTTCTTCAAATATTACTTCTCTTCTTCTATACGGTGTACCATCTTCAGTTCTGGTAGTATTTATATTTGCAATATTTTGAGAAATTGTATCCATTCTCAGTCTCTGAGCGGTCAAACCTGACGCACCAATATCAAGTGAAGTAAAGAACCCCATTTTTAGCGTCTCCCTTCTGCAATAACGTTCTTAATTTTACTGTAATTGCTGTTAATCATTTGAACAAGAGCATTGTATTTTATAGTGTTCTTAGCCAGGTTGGCCATTTCACTATCAACATCAACATTATTGCCGTCAATACGCATGCTTGAGTTTGAATTGTCATCTACAAGAGCTGGTTCTACGGTTTCGGCATCCCTGTTGTTAATCGCAATATGCCTTTTGTCTGTCAGATTACCTTCAAGGTTTGTTCTTCCCATAGAATCATTAAGAAACTCTTCAAAAGCTATATCTTTCCTTTTGTATTTTGGAGTGTCTATATTTGCCAAATTCTGTGAAATAATATCATTTCTCGCCCAAGATGCATCCAGTGATTTTTCTAAAATACTACTTTTCCCATATAAATTCTGAATCAATTTAAATAGCACCCCCAAAAAAATATTACATAATCGAATAATATTAGATAAATTCTAGCATAATATATTTAAAAAAACAATAAATAAAGTCATAATAGTGCGTAAAATAGGACTAATTACTCAAGCCATATTTTAACATCCCAGTATATTTTAGCAATTATCCCTAATGATTTTTCAGCATTTTCTGCGTTTCTTTTTCTTTTATCTCGAATGGTTGTGTCGATGCCGCTGAACAGACCGAAATTAACATTCATAGGTTGAAAGTTTTTAACACTCTGATCGGAGATATAGTTGCTCAAAGCTCCTATTGCCGTATTGTTCGGAAATTCCACACGCTCCCTGTTCAATAATCTGGCAGCAGCATTCAAGCCTGCTACAAAACCCGAAGAAGTAGACTCGATATACCCCTCGACACCTGTTATCTGTCCGGCAAAGTAAATGGAGTTATTTTTTTTCAGATTATAGGTATTATCCAGAAGCTTTGGAGAGTTTATATAGGTATTTCTATGCATGACACCATACCTGACAAATTCTGCATTCTCAAGTCCCGGTATCAGACTGAAAACTCTTTTCTGCTCAGGCCATTTTAAATGTGTCTGAAAACCTACTATATTATATAGGGTTCCATTTTTATTATCCTGTCTTAACTGAACTACGGCATATGACTTTATATTAGTCCTACTGTCAATGAGTCCCACAGGCTTCAAAGGACCAAAGCGCATTGTATCAGGGCCCCTTTGAGCCATGCTCTCTATGGGCATACAGCCTTCAAATACCATATTCCTTTCAAATTCCTTAATCTCTGCCGTCTCAGCGTTAACCAGGGCATTATAGAATATTTCGTATTCTTCACGATTCATGGGACAGTTTATATAGTCCTCGGTACCTTTTCCATATCTCGCTGCCCTGAAAGCCTTGTCCATGTTTATGGAATCGTAAGTAACAATAGGAGCAGCAGCGTCAAAAAAATGGAGATAATCTTCACCTATTATTTGTTGGATTTCCCGGAACATTCCCTCTGAAGTTAAAGGTCCTGTAGCTATAATGGTTATATTATCATCGGGTATGCCAATCTGTTCGCCATAAATAATTTCAATATTCTCCATTTCCTTTATTTTCATAGTAATATATTCTGAAAAACCTTCCCGGTCAACGGCAAGAGCTCCACCTGCAGGTACTCTGGTGGCGTCAGCTGCATTTAAAATCAATGAATCCATCCTTCTTAATTCTTCTTTTAAGAGTCCCACTGCATTTTCAAGCTGATCCGAGCGAAGTGAATTACTGCAGACCAGTTCTGCAAAATTCCCGGAATGGTGTGCCGGAGAATTTTTCTCAGGCTTCATCTCGTATAATTTAACCTGTATTCCTCTTTTGGCCAGTTGATAAGCTGCTTCGCAGCCTGCCAATCCGGCACCGATTACATTAACTACTTTATTCATAATTCCTCCGCCTGAGCAATGATAACTAATTTTAAATTAGATACCACTTGCTTTTTTATTTTATAGTACGCATGTTATTACAAAATTATCTTTATGTTAAGAACAAAGGTAAAGTGCTGCATATTCTTTCAAAAAATAAACCGAAAGGCTCTTAGGTATTTAAAAACAATAACTCCCATTTTTGAAACGGTTATTTTCCGATATCGCTGTGTTGTTGTCAGTTGCAATAAAGCAATTATTGCGCCTTCCTCCGCCTTGTCACTATCGAAAAATTCCTCGCTTCAAAATCGTGTATTATTGTTTTTAAGATACCTCTAGGTCTTCCGGTTTTAAGTACTTTATGTTTTTTTTAAACCTATTTGGACTTTTTCGTAACTCCTTCGCTGTTGCTAGGACACTTTTCATTACTGCATTTTAACTCTGTTTTCTTACCAGCAGTCTTTTTCAGCATAAAGTTGCCACAAACCTTGCAAGATTCATTACTTGGCATATCCCAGCTCATAAATGAACATTCGGGATTTCTTTCACAGCCTATATATTTTCTGCCCTTTTTAGTCTTTTTAATCAGTACTTTTCCCTGACATACCGGACACAATACCCCCGCCTCTTCTACGATAGCCTTTGTATTGCGGCACTCTGGAAAACCCGGGCAAGCAAGGAATTTACCAAATCTTCCATGCTTTACAACCATATTTCTTCCACATTTGTCGCATATTACATCAGAAATTTCTTCGGGTACTTCAACATCTCCGATGGATTCCTCGGCTTCCTTCAGAACTCCCGCAAAGGACCCGTAAAAATCTTTCATAACATCCTTCCAGGGTTTTTCACCATCTTCCACCGCATCCAGCTCATTTTCCATCTGTGCGGTAAATTCAGCATCAACTATATCGACAAAATGCTTCTTCATTATATCATTTACTATCTTGCCTAATTCGGTTGGCAACAAGAATTTCTTTTCCTTAAGAACGTAACCCCTTGATAGAATAGTAGTTATTGTCGGAGCATAAGTACTTGGTCTGCCTATCCCCTTTTCTTCCAGAGCCCTTACAAGTGTTGCTTCGCTATATCTTGCAGGAGGTTGGGTAAAGTGCTGCTTCGGCGTATTCTTTTTCAAGTCCAGAACATCACCCTGCTTTAATTCCGGAAGATTGTTTTCTTCATCCTCGGCTTCTTCATCTTTGCCTTCAGTATCCCTACCTTCAATATACAATACCATAAAACCCGGGAACTTGACTTTGGAACCATTTGCTTTAAAAATATAACTGCCTGCTGAAATATCAGCACTTACGGTATCATATACCGCAGATGACATCTGACTGGCAATGAACCTGCTCCAGATAAGCTTGTAAAGTTTATATTGCTCAGCATTCAAAGATTCCTTAATGTCATCGGGTATCATATCTATATAGGTAGGGCGTATAGCTTCGTGTGCATCCTGGGATGCCGACTTGTTCTTATATACTTTCGGCGTCTGCGGGATATAATCGGCACCATATTTCTTACTTACATATTCCCTTGCTTCATTCTGAGCCTCGGTTGATATTCTGGTCGAATCAGTTCTCATGTAGGTTATAAGACCAACCGACCCATGACCTTTAATATCTATACCTTCATAAAGCTGCTGAGCCACCATCATGGTTCTTTTGGTAGTGAAACCCAGCTTTCTTGCGGCCTCCTGCTGCAATGTACTGGTGATGAACGGTGCTGCAGCAGCCCTTTTCTTTTCCTGTTCCTTTACCTTCTCAACTATATATTTACTTTTCTCTATTTCCTTTAAAATTTTGTTTACCTGCTCTTCATTTGTAAGCTCTATCTTTTCTTTTTCGGTGCCATGGAATTTAGCCTCAAAATTCGGACTTACCTTTGGTTTGGCCAATTTGGAAATAATAGACCAGTATTCCTGGGAAACAAAGTTATTAATTTCTTCCTCTCTGTCACATATCATTTTTGTTGCAACAGATTGAACTCTACCGGCACTTAAACCCTTCTTTACCTTTTTCCAGAGTAAAGGACTTATTTTATAGCCTACTATCCTGTCCAGTACTCTTCTGGCCTGCTGAGCATCTACAAGGTCCATATCTATTTTTCTGGGTTGCTTTATCGCACTCTTAACAGCATTTTGTGTAATCTCATTAAAGGAAACCCTGCATTTTTGGGTATCATCTATATTCAACAGGTTCGCCAGATGCCAGGAAATCGCCTCGCCTTCACGATCAGGGTCAGTTGCGAGATATACTTTTTTTGCAGTCTTTGCTTCCTTCTTCAGCTTTGATATTACATCACCTTTGCCTCTGATGGTTATATACTTTGGCTCAAAATTGTTGTCTATATCCACTCCGATCTGACTTTTAGGCAAATCTCTGACATGACCTACAGATGCTTCTACCTTATAGCCTTTACCTAAAAACTTACCTATTGATTTAACTTTTCCAGGAGACTCCACAATAACCAGGTTATCAGCCATTTTATTCCTCCGTGATATTTCATGTATATATATTTTTTGATATTATAACGCCTATATTCAAAATGAAATTTTTAGATTGCAGTAAAATTTCATTACATCAGCGGCATTTCAACGAAGCTCCTGCCTCGTTATAAATTTTATCAGACAAATATTAATTTAAACTGCTTTTTTAAATCTGTCAACCTAACAATAATAATTTTATACAAAAAATTGGAAATAAATTCGGGTTTTCAACGTTCCTTAATCAAATTATGCACATATAAATTAAAATTATGACTTTCAAAAATTCAAAACACATTCAATTATATACACATTTCAAAAAGCTTGCCCGGCAGCTGTGCTATAACTCCTTTCATTTCAAGCATAAACAGGATATTATTTATGTCTTTTGCGGAAATATTGCTCCTTTGAATTATTTCGTCGATATGGTGTATTCCCTTCTGAATTATTTTAACTATCCGAATTTCCTCTGTACTTAAACCTTTGTAAATATTTGCTTCTGGATTTATATTTATTTTATCTGAGGCTTTTGTTGATTTACCGCTGTCTATGTCTTCTTTATAATCAAATTCTTCTAAAATATCCTCAACACTCAGAACAATTTTCGCCCCCTCCCTGATAAGCTGATTTGTTCCTTTGCTGTAAGCACAGTCTATATTCCCCGGCACTGCAAAAACTTCCCTCCCCTGCTCCAGTGCATAGTCTGCAGTTATAAGGGAGCCGCTTCTTTTTGCTGCCTCCACCACCAGCACTCCGGAGGAAATGCCGCTGATAATTCTGTTTCTGGCAGGAAAATTATACTGAAGCGGCGGCATTCCCGGAGGATATTCCGATAAAATCAATCCGCCAGTCTTAATTATATTCTCAAAAAGCGTGTGATTTTCGGGTGGATAGATACAATCCAAGCCGCACCCCAATACGGCGACAGTCTTGCCACCGGCATCCAGGCAGCCTTCATGTGCGATACTGTCTATACCTCTTGCCAGTCCGCTTACTATCTGCACTCCTCTCAGTCCAAGCTCATATGACAGTTTCTTAGCAGAAAAAGCACCATAGTTTGTGGTTCTTCTTGACCCAACAATAGCAATAGATAATTCTGAAACTCTAAATTTTCCTTTATAATACAAAGTAATCGGCGGATCATAAATTTGTCTCAGTTTCTCAGGATATTGACTGTCAAAAACAGTCACCAGTTTTATGTCATTTTTTATCATTAAACTATTGATAGTATTTACCCTTTCACGCTTTTCCGCATTCATCAACTCCCCAACATTTCTGGGAGTCAGCTGCCTGTTTTGTTTTAATTCAGTCTCAGTCAAGTTATAAATTATCCCGGGGTGCTGATAGGTATTCAGGAGTTTTCCGGCTTTGACGGGACCCAATCCCTCTAAAGATGACAACCATATCCAATAATCAATTTCTCTCATGTATATTCATTCCTTTCATTTCTCAATGCACAAACCGGGATGTGATGTTTTGCTTTGAGTAAATATTCATTTCATTAAAATTTGAGTCTGTCAAAACTTCTATATTGAATGGCTTCTGCTACATGATGTGACTTTATAGCTTCACAGCCTTCCATATCTGCAATTGTTCTGGCAACTTTAAGAATTCTGTCATGTGCCCTGGCACTCAACCCAAGTTTTTCAAAGGCCCGTCTCAGAAGATTGGAGGTGACTCTGTCCATTTGGCAGTATTTTCTGATGAGAGAGGGTGACAGCTCAGAATTCGAGTAGATACCAAGACCTATATATCTTTCAAGCTGAATACTTCTGGCTTTGTTAACCCTCTCCCGGATAACCGCCGAAGTTTCCTCTTCATCATTCTTTTCTAGGTCGGCATATTTTACCGGCTGCACCTCGGCATGAATGTCAATTCTGTCCAATATTGGCTGACTGAGTTTGCCAAAGTACTGCTGAATCATTTTTTGGGTGCAGCTGCACTTATGTGAAGGATCCAGAAAGTAGCCGCATTTACATGGATTGGCAGCGCATATCAGGGTTGTTTTTGCAGGATAGGTTATACTGTTGTTAGCTCTTGATATACATATCTCACCGTCTTCAAGAGGCTGTCTGAGTACTTCTACTGCATCCTTGCAGAACTCGGGAAACTCATCCAGAAACAGCACACCATAATGTGCCAGGCTTATTTCTCCAGGTTTGATATGCTTACCGCCCCCTACCAGGGAAATGTCAGAAATTGTATGATGAGGGCTCCTATAGGGCCTGGCAGCGATGAGTGAGGTTTTCTGCGGAAGAAGACCTGCAACACTATATATTTTGGTCAATTCCAGAGCCTCTTGAAAGGTCAGCCTCGGCAGAATGGAAGGAAGCCTCTTGGCCAACATGGTTTTGCCGCTGCCCGGAGCACCCACCATCAGCAGGTTATGCGCTCCGCAGGCAGCAATTTCCATAGCTCTCTTGACACTGGCCTGTCCTTTTACATCGCTGAAATCTATGGCGGAAGATACCTTTTGATTAAAAATATTGTCTATATCAATTGTGTAAGGCTTTATGATCTGTGTTCCATTCAGATAATTTACTATATCCAACAGCTTTCTGACTGGAATAATATTTATTTCTTTTAAAACTGCAGCTTCATCGGCATTTGCTTCAGGAACAAATACGTATTTTATACCGTTTTCTTTTGCACAGCAGGCCATGGATAATATCCCTTTAACCGGTTTGATTCCTCCATCCAGTGACAACTCACCCAGAAACATAAAAGCTTCCAGGTTATGTTCATGAATTATGCCCGATGCCAATAAAATACCCACTGCTATGGAAACATCATATACAGAACCCTCCTTACGCAGATTTGCCGGTGCAAGATTTATGGTAATACGGCGCACAGGGAAATCAATCCCACTGTTTTTAATAGCTGCCCTCACTCTTTCTCTTGACTCTCTTACAGCGGTATCACCCAAACCGACAATGTCAAAATTGGGAATACCATTGCTTATATCTGCCTCAACCTCAACTATGCATCCGTCTATCCCCATTAACGCACAGCTGTTAATTTTTGATACCATAAAAAAATCCTTTCTATAATAAATTAAATTCTTAGGATACATGTCAGACCGACAGTGGCACCGTCTTTAAGCAGAATAACGGTAGTTAATGTGATTACATTTGGATTTCAATCAATCTAAAGAGGAATTAATTTAAAATCTCTTTGTTTATAGATGAATTGATTTTTATGTGAAAATGTTGGAATAATAATGACCTGGCGGCTAATTATTTGAGTTGAAAACTTTGAGCATTATTATAAACACAGACCACTTTGAATATGTGCCACAGTAACACTGTATAATTATTTATTGATAATTAAAGATTTTTGATACTATAGATTGTTATGTATCAAATTTGTAATAGATTTGCATTTATAATGCCTGACTGAGGAAATTTTGCTTTAAATATAAAAATTTATAATAAAACCAATTTTTCTAAATTATAACATATACATTATAAAAAAACACCTTTTTTTTACTAATTTCTTAGTTTGGTTGGTAAAAGTTTTTTAGGTATTTAAACTCTATACAAAAAAACAAAGCTGCCTCCATTAACCGAAAGCAGCTTGTGTTTACATATTTTATTAAATTTTATTTCTTTTCATCTCTCAATAAATTCTTTAATTCGTCCATAAAAGTATTAATATCCTTGAATTGTCTATAGACTGACGCAAACCGCACATAGGCGACTTCATCCATATTTTTAAGCTTTGCCATTACCATCTCACCGATGTCCTCGGTTGTCACTTCTCTGATAAGGGAATTATGAAGCTGAGTCTCTATATTTTCTACCATTTTTTCAAGATCATTTATTGATATGGGCCTTTTTTCGCAAGCTCTTAACAGACCATTCATCAGCTTATCTCTGTCGAAGGGCTGCCTGGATTTATCCTTTTTAATTACCATCAGTGGAAGGCTTTCAACTTTTTCGTAGGTTGTAAACCTTTTTGAACACTTGATGCACTCTCTTCTTCTTCTGATAGCCGAACCTTCATCTGTTGGCCTGGAATCTATTACTTTATCTTCTATAAAACCGCAAAATGGACATTTCATTAACTTTATCCTCCGTGAAAACAGGATGCAAAATTACTCAATATCCATTTTACCTTATTTGACTTTTTTTGTATATACTAAATATACTTCTTCATATGCATTAGAGCTGTCTTTTCCAGCCTTGATACCTGTGCCTGGGAAATTCCGATTTCATCTGCAACCTCCATTTGAGTACGGCCTTCAAAAAACCTGAGATTTAGAATCAGCTTTTCTCTGTCGTTCAGCTTTCTCATGGCTTCCTTCAGGGTTATTGTCTCTAGCCAGTTCTCGTCAATGTTTTTGTCATCACTGACCTGATCCATTACAAATATGGCATCTCCACCGTCATGATATACAGATTCAAAAAGAGAGATAGGATCCTGTATTGCATCCAGAGCAAATACTATGTCCTCCTTAGGCAGCTGCAGTTCGGCAGCAAGTTCAGCGATTGTCGGCTCCTTGGAGTTTTTGGTGGTCAGTCTTTCCTTGGCCTGCAAAGCCTTATAGGCAATATCCCTCAAGGATCTGCTGACTCGTATGGAATTATTGTCTCTGAGATACCTTCGGATTTCACCAATTATCATAGGAACGGCATATGTGGAAAACTTAACATTTTGAGATACATCAAAATTATCAATAGCTTTAATTAATCCAATGCACCCAACCTGAAACAAGTCATCTACATATTCGCCTCTGTTATTGAATCTCTGAATTACACTTAATACAAGTCTTAAATTCCCTTTTATGAATTCATCCCTGGCAGAATTATCGCCTCTATGCATTCTCTCGAACAGTACTTTTTTCTGTTCATTTGTCAAAACAGGAAGTTTTGAAGTATTAACACCACAGATTTCAACTTTATTAATAAGCATATAAAAACCTCCCGAGCTATAATAACAAAGTCAATTATTTAATTGACTTTGTCAATATCATTATTGCCATGGAGGTACTTTTTATACTGTTTTATAAACCAAAATATTTTCAAGAAAGACCTTGACAAAGCCTATTTTAAGGCTTTCGCGGTCCTGTCAGGTCATTCGGCTGATCTCCTTTTTCAATCTACTGATTATTCTTTTTTCCAGTCTTGAAATATAGGATTGTGATATACCTAACATATCAGCTACTTCCTTTTGGGTTTTTTCAACACCGTTTGTTAAGCCGAATCTCAATTCCATAATACGCTTTTCTCTCATGGATAATTTTTTCATAGCGGTATTTAAAAGTTCCTTATCGACCTCATCCTCTATGCTTCTATGGATCATATCATTTTCGGTACCAAGGATGTCTGACAACAGCAGTTCGTTTCCGTCCCAATCAATATTTAAAGGCTCATCAATGGAAATTTCCGCTTTTACCCTGTTATTTCTTCTCAGATACATTAGTATTTCGTTTTCGATACATCTTGATGCATAAGTGGCTAATTTAATGTTCTTTGACGGATTAAAGGTATTTATTGCTTTTATCAAGCCTATTGTGCCTATGGAAATCAAATCCTCAACACCAACACCTGTATTCTCAAACTTCCTTGCAATATACACCACCAGTCTCAAATTTCTTTCGATCAATATGCTTTTAACCCCAAAATCACTTTCCTCAAGCTTATGTAACAAATAGTTTTCCTCATCAAGAGTCAGCGGTGGAGGCAAAGCCTCACTGCCACCTATATAATGAACCGGAAATATTCCTCCCAGTTTTAGTTTCCTCAATATTTTTTCATATTTAACTAGAAAGTACATCTTCATTCTGGTAATAAGTTTCATTTAGCTTTCCCCTTTCAAATGTAAATAAATATTCGGAAAAAATAATTTAAATAGTGAAAATATCTGCTTTCAAATTTTTGTTTCATAAGTCATGCAACTAATTCAGGACCAAGTAATGCTTTGTATTTTTCATTTCTTGATAATGATCTGTTGTAAATTCCTACTATTACATTCTTAATGTCACGTTTTTCTTCTTCCTCTCCAACCTCAATAAAATCTGGTTTGAAACCAATAAGCATACCGTTTTCTTTTCCTAATGAACTAAAGGGAATTAGCCTGAACCTTGAAAACCATTTAGATGTAGAAATTGTGGCTGTAACACAATTCAAATCATTCTCTTTGGAGTTTTCAAAAATACTCCTTATCTCTTCCGGCAGAAGTTCTTCCAGTGCTTTGAACTCCACTACCATAACAGGTAAGTTTGTAAGAGGATCCTTCAGGGAATTACCGGTATCCACCAGTGCGGGCAAATCAATCATTCTATTATCAAAAGCTATTTTAACAGGGATAAGCAGCTTATCCTTGATTATTCTGCTTTGAATAACCTCCATAAAAATTTTTATTATTATACCTACAGTTACAATAGAGAAAAACATCAGGCTCCATTTTGATTGCCCGAATACATAAACAATTCCGTTTCTGACGAACCCTCCCTGCTGGTTGAAAAACAGGAAAGCCAATGCCGCCCCTGCGAAAATAAATGTTGATATGTAAAAGATGACCAGTGTTTTTAAGAATGGCAGTACTTTTCGCGGTGAAAAGGTTATTGCAATAATAAAAAAAGATAATAGTATTTTTGCAAAGGTAGTATAGTATATTTTAACAGGCTGAAGTATTATAAATATTACATAAAGTGCTCCAACAGCTGCTCCGGCAAATAACCTCAAGGTACTTACCCTCAGTTTGGAAAACTTTGCTGTAACGTAAAGTATCAGGTAATTGATTACCAAGTTTTCAAGTAATAGAATATCCAAATAGATTTCCACTTTGTATCCCTCACAAATAGCATTTTATGTATAAACCTCTGATAGTCTATACTTTACTATTATTCAAATTCCATAGATTTTATGCCAAGTCATTACATCAACCTTAGGAACGTTTAAATAATAACTTCCCATTTTCAAGGAGCCGTTTTCTCGAAAATACTTCATTGTTGTAAGTTGCAATAAGCAATTATTGCGCCTTCCGCCGCCTTGTCTTTTCAAAACCATTTCCGTGAAAATCGGGTTATATTATTTATTCCTTCCTTAGTCATATAATTTGGATTGTAAAAAAGTAAATTATTTTGTATGACCTGACAATTTTCATAACAATATCGGTAGTCCACGCTTTTTTATTCATTCATAATTATACATAGTTCCTTTACAAAAGTTTGTCAAAAAGAAATGTAGAAAAAGAAATATTGTGTGACAAAAAAACCTGATACAAGCGGTATTAATGCTTATTTCAGGCTTTTCCTTTTTAATCTTTATTCATTATTGTTATATAGACAGATACCTCAATTTTCAGTTCATCTGTCTGACAAGTTTATAGTAAACTTTTGATGTTAAGATATAACAGAGTCCGTATAATACTGCGAAAATAGAGGAAACAATTATAGCAGTTGCAATAATCAGAGTCCGGTTAAACAGGAACAAGGTTCCCAGCAGTTCGGATATCATTCCAAAACCCGCCATGGTATGAAATACGGCAAATAAAAGCGGTAAAAAGAATACTAAAAGAATTTGCCGTTTTATTGTTCCTCTTACTTCAAGATCACTCATTCCAACCTTTTGCATGATACTGAAATTATCCCTGTCATCATAACCTTCGGTAATCTGTTTATAATACATAATCAGCAGCAGGCACATACTGAACACAATACCAAAAAATACACCAAGGAACAATAATCCTCCATACATTGAAACAGTTTCTTCACGTCCTTCAAAACCATTGCTGAAGGAGATAAGCTCTTTCTGTCCATTAACCCATTTTACCAGGAGACTGGCGAATTCTTTTTTATCCTTCTCTTCTCCTGCCAAATTAAACTGTACAGAGTAAACTCCCTTTTTCCCTGAATTGCCTGTTTCATTCAAAATGTTATTAACAGCATTTTCATCCTTCACAATCAAATAATAATTCTTGCTAAAGCGGTTTGCTGTTGCTTTCGGTTCAAAAACAGCTTCCTTCAACTCTTTTTTAACCGAATATTTCTCATTACCCAACATAACATTATCAAAACCAAAATCCTGTCCTGCAGAATACACCAGAACTTCCTTATCCTCAAGCTTTTCGTTTCTGCCTTCCATAGCATTATAAGACTTTAAAGTCAAAAGCTTTATGGAATCCCTATTATAGAGCATTTCATTTTCTTTGAGCCTGACGAATTTATCGTCTTCTTTTCGCACTGCGCCTTTTACATAACTAAAAGCTATCTTGTCTTTTGCATTAACATTTGTTTTACCGGACAATTCCGACAATTTTGTCTCAAGCAATTTTATTGTATTCGCATCAACTACCTTAAAGTTGACTTGCATATCAAAAGGAAATTGAAATTTCAAGACGCTGTCGGTACCGAACCACAGGGACATGGTACAAAGCAGTGTGATAATAGTCATAGTACTGAAAATACATATGTTTGCCAGACTGGCTGCGCTTTTCTTCATTCTGTAAAGCATTCCTGAAATGGTAGTATAATTTAATTTATAATAATAGAATTTCCTGTTGCCTTTTAATATCTTTAAAACGGCAATAATACCTGCTGTAAAGAAATAATGCGTTCCCAGAATTACTAACATTACTGCCAAAAAGAAGTTTAAAAAAATATTGGCGTCCAGTTTTGTTCTAATGGCTATAAAATATCCTGCCCCAAGAAATAGTACACCCAATAAAGCTGATATCCATAATCGTTTTGGTGCTTTTTCACCTGACTTGGCTCCCTTCATCAAATCATTGGGATTTGAACGGAATACCTGAATCAGATTAATTATAAGATTAAGCACATTCACTCCGATAAAAAAAAGAGCTGTGATTTTTAAGGCTTTAAAACTTAATGCAAAATCAGTATTTACTGGAAGTCCTGCCAGGTTCAGCAAGACCAGAAAAAGCAGTTTTGAGAAAACAACCCCTAGTATGATACCCCCTGCGAATACCATACAGAATATAAACAGTGTTTCAAAAAACATCATAATTGCAATATGTTTTTTCTCAAGTCCAAGGATGCTGTATAGCCCCAGCTCCATCTTCCGCCTTTTGATAAGAAAGCTGTTTGTATACAGCATAAAGGGAATTAAAATAATTCCAAGCAGTACAAGCCCAATCCCCATAAGGACCATTAAATATGTGCTGTGTGGCATATTCTTCATTAAATCATTAAATTGAATGGATGAAAATACAAAGAAAAGAAAAACAGAAAACATACCGGCAAGAATATAAGGAAAATATGTTGCACCATTTTTCTTTATACCTGTAACAGCTAATTTCGGCAAAAGAATCAACTTACTCATATAGTGTTCCTCCCGCCTGCAAAACTGTCATGGTATCGGCTATCTTTTTAAACATTTCCTCTTTATTGGCATTGGCACGGTATATCTGGTTGAAAACACAGCCATCCTTGATAAACAGAACCCTGCCGGCATGGCTTGCAGCCTGTATGCTGTGAGTTACCATCAAGATTGTCTGCCCCTCTTCATTTATATCCGCGAACAGCTTAAGCAGTCTGGCTGAAGCCTTTGAGTCCAGTGCTCCGGTAGGCTCGTCGGCCAGGACCAGCTTGGGATTTGTAATCAGTGCTCTTGCTGCTGCTGCCCGCTGCTTCTCTCCACCTGAAACTTCATATGGATATTTTTGCAGCAGCTGGTCAATTCCCAGTTTTTTTGCCAAAGGTTCCAGTCTGCTGCGCATTTCTTCATAGGAATGGCCTGACAAAACCAGCGGCAGAAAAATATTATCCTGCAGCGAAAAAGTATCCAACAGGTTAAAATCCTGAAAAACGAAACCCAGATTGTCCCTTCTGAAAGCAGACAGTTCACCTTGTCTGATTTTGGACAAATCTTTTCCATCCAGCAGAACCTGCCCGCTGGTTGCTTTGTCTATTGATGCCAGAATATTAAGCAGTGTTGTTTTACCTGATCCCGACTCTCCCATTATGGCAACATATTCGCCTTTTTCAACTGAAAAAGAAACACTGTCCAGCGCCTGGACTTTGTTTGCACCAAATCGTGCAGTATATACTTTTCTTAGGTTTTTAATTTCTAAAATTGACATTTTGTCCTCCTAAACCATGTTATGGCTATGAGCCGCACGGCGGCAGTAAATTCAAAGATTAATTTGAAAGACTGATATAAATAAAGTTTTAAAATTAATCTCTATATTCCTATTATGGGATATTTATTTGAAGCCTGCCATAGACCTGCCTTACATTCGGAGCCTTAACCTTACACTTTTGTAAGAAATGAGAAAATTGCAGTCAGGTTCATAATAAACCTGATTAAAGGGATCTTTCTGAAACATCTATGAATGCTTTAGTACCTTTTCCCAATACAGAGGTTACCTCAATTCTGTGAGATAACTTGTCCAGAATTTGTTTACACAGATAAAGGCCAATCCCGGTTGACTTTTTATCCAATCTTCCATTATAGCCGGTAAATCCTTTTTCAAATATCCTGGGTAGATCCTCTGCCTTAATACCAATACCGGTATCTTCTATCACCAGCCAAGTGCAGCCGTCTTTTTTTTCCAGACCGATTGTTATAATCCCTGAAGGTGTGTATTTAACTGCATTGGTAATTAGCTGCTCAATAACAAACAACAGCCACTTTTCATCTGTTACTACTGTATGTTTGAACTCCTGAATACTTATTGACAGCCTGCTGTTTATAAATAAAACCGCATTACGTTTTACAGCCTGATTTACAATATCTCTCAATTCATACTCCTTCAAAAGCATATCTGATGACATACTTTCCAATCGAAGATAATGAAGTACCATTTCAATATACTGCTCAATTTTGAAAAGCTCTTCCTGCATTGCATAAGTACTGATCTCCTTGTCATCATTCTGGAGCATAAGTCTCATTGCTGCAATCGGAGTTTTAATCTGATGAGCCCATAGGGTATAATAATCTGTCATTTCAGTTTCTTTCAGATTAGCCTTAAAAAGCAGCTGCTGCATTTCATTATAAATGCTTTTGATTATCTCCTGATAATTTTCATCTTTTGAATCATATGGCTGAGGCATTATATTCTGTACATTTTCCAGATTTACATAAGCCTCCTGCAATTTGCCTGTTCTGTCAAGGTATTTTCTGAAATCCCATATTCCATAGCTGATACTTATAAATAAGGATATATAAACGCCATATAGGAGTTTATTGAAATTATCAAACTGGTACAGCCCGTTAATGGCACAAAAAATGAGTTGATAAAGCAGAAACATTAGGATAACTTTTCTTTTGTCCCATATATATGCCTGAAACAATTTAGTCCAGGACTTCTCCATATGAACCTCCTTAGCCATGTCATGGCTTTAAGCCACACAGCGGCCACAAAAAATATTTATGAGAAATTATTACTCCTAATCC
>JAQSXC010000071.1 GCA_029266335.1 Eubacterium sp.
TGGAGACTAATATTGAGGAATACGCGGGCTTTGCAAAAGGCATCCTGCCGCTTATGAAGGATGTTGAAATCACTTCCACAAACAGTGAGATTGCTGTTGCGGAAAAAAGTTATCACATAGACCTGAACAGTAATTATAAACGTTGTGAAGGAGTCTATGTAAAAGGAGTAAAAAATGGTACATGCTATATAAAAGTAACAGTGGCAGGTATTACGAAAGAACTAAAAGTTGTTGTCGGAGATGGGTTGGAAAAACTGGATCCCGTTGATGCAATCAAAAACAATGATCTTAGCGGATATACAGGGAAAGCACTGACTACGCTGACAGCAGTACGGAAATTTTTAGATGATAATAACCTGTTTTCTTCTGCATTGAGTGACAGAGAAAAAGTTAAGATTATTCAGACTTATTTGAATTCTACATATAGTGGCAGAGCTGTTGATGAAACCTATAAGGATCTTATATCCGGAGTAATCTTGACCGGCAGCGGAGTATGCGCATCCTATGCAGAAACCTTTAGTTTTCTTTGTGACTGTATTGGAATAGAAGTATATTATTGTATTGGCAGTGCAGACAACCGCAGCGGAATTGGATTTGCCGGACATGCCTGGAATAAAGTAAAGGTCGATGGAAAATGGTATTATATAGATCCTTACTGGAATGCAGGGCTTAACAGCTATAAATATTTCTTATCGGAAAGTCTTTGGACTGATCACAGATTAATTGAAGAGGGATATTTCTCTATAATAATGAATAGCGGAGTGCCGCCGTACAGTAATTCATTGGAATAAACGCTCTGACAAAAACACAAAAAACGGCTTCTCTTCCTGGGAGGCCGTTTTTGTATACTCCTACGATTGGCATAAAATTAAACTATTAAAGGCTGTATTTTATAAATAAGCTGGTTAAGGATTTCCCTTTCCATTTCAGAAACAAATTTTAAAGTTGCAATTATATTCTTTATATGCGAAGGTTGTTTTGAAATAGAATATTTAATTAAAGCCTGACGCAGGGACAAGCATTTTTGTTCAATAACAATATATTGCTCATAAACTTCATTGAATCCGGCTTCAGGATACATTTTTGACAGATACTCAATTCTCAGGAGCATGGTCTTTTTATGTTCCCATAATATGTGAATGGGACGGATGTCATAGCGAATACTGTTGTCATATAGTAATTCAAAGTACCTTATCAGTTCATGATAAGTATTCAAGCCATACACACATTTTTTCATTGGATTCCTTACAATGTTTTGCAGATTACAGGTATTTTGAGAATTAACATAATCAAGCAGCGAGTCCCTGATAAATTGCAAATCCAACTCATAGGAGAAAGTTGTATCAAGTTTCAAAAGTTTTATTGAGGCAGCCTCAGGATCAGTAAGATGATTGCTCTTAAAGCCTTGTTCAAGCTCATGATAGCTGACTTTGCCACTATTGAACAATCTTCTCTCATCGAATCCTAAAATATCATATGTCTTTTCTGCAGTATCATATCCAAAAATAAAATTTTCATGATAAAAATTTGACTTTTGATATGTTCTCCTGTTGGGAATATAAAACTCATCCAGGAAAATAACCACATAATTATTTTCATTCAATGCATTTGTAATCAAACTATGTATATCCAAATTACATTTTGTAATTATAAAGTCGCCTACAGGACAGCATTTCAGCCATGGAATTCCCGGGAAAAGAAAGTCTACCCACTTTCCCCCATTTAAAATATTGCATAATGTCAGGAAATCAAGAAAAACTCCATCGTATTCAGTATTGCTTATCATCTGGATATAATTGCTGTAAAACCAGGGTAAACACTTTTGGCTGCTGAAGGCAACTGTTAGAGGATAAGCATGGACAGTGTATCCTATTATGGGCGGTATTGTAATTGGAAGGGTTTTTGTGCTCATATTTTTCTCTCCCTTATATTTAATTTTTCAGATAAAATTATCCGGTTTCTTTAAAAACCCCTTTGCTAAATGAAAAGTTATTATTTTATCTGTTCCCGAAGCATATGCTTTAAAAGGTCCAAAAACTTATAATACACATTCGTTTGAGTTCCAAGTAAAACTTTACCTTTTTCTATAATATTGCATATCCTGTCTTTTTTTAATGATTTTCCCAGCTTCAAGATGGAAAGTGCAGCTTTTATCCACTCCAGACTGATGGCTTCCAAGCTGTTCAGTACTTCTTCAGTATTAAATATTACATCGGTATTGATTTTTATAAAAGCTGAATTCTCTCTTATAAAACTGATAAGGTAGTTATTTATATAGTTAAAACTGCAAATTTTTATAAAATAGTTCAAGTTCAGGCAGGTGCCGGCAAGCTGACTGTCCTCCAATAAGGAGAGCTTGTGGAAGTCATCGATATATTTTTTCAATGCAGCCATACCATAAAATATTTTCCCATCTTGTTCATGACCATTGAGAAATTCTTCAAAATTATCCCGGGCAGCTGTAAATATGTCGGTTTTATTCAAGTCTTTTTTGTTTGTAAAGTCAAACCATGCAAACCTGTATACTGCAGCAGATATTTCTTTAAGTGATACGGCACCCTGAAATATGGATACTTCCCCCAAATAGTTCCTTAAGTGAGAATCTGCTATAAAAGCAAGATTGTTTTCTGTGTCTATTCCATATATAAGAATAGCATGATAACGATTTGTATTATCCTTGTATATACTGTCATAGGTTAAATGGCAGGTATTTACAAATAGCATGACAAGTTTGTTTTCTACTATCAAACCATATACTTTTTCAATAAATGCATTACCATACTTGTTATCAGACATATGAACTCTTATACCGGCTTCTTTTTCCAGGTTTGGCAAATTGACCACTGAGTTGTTGGCGATATAGTTCAGGTCAAGCCGGTATTCAACATTTAATTCATTGCACAAAAAGAATAAATCAGACTCTGAATAATCGCATTTATTGAACCTGCTAATATTGTGCAAGGCTGTCAGTACACACGCTTGACCTGCTACCGCTTCAAACCCGGTTATAATATGTTTCATTTTCTCTTCTCCTTTCAGTCAAAATGCCAAGTGAAAAAATTATAATGTATGGTAACCATTTAACTTAAGGAAGTTACTTATAAGCTTTTAACTGGTTATTTAAATTGTTTTCAACCACCAGTAAATTATCAATTCGCATACCTATTTTAGGATTAAGTTTAGTAAATCCGGATTGAAGCAATTTGGAAATTGACCTTTCCAAGGTCTGCCACTGAATAATTGCCTCAGAAAGTGATTCTTTTAAAAGAGTGAATCCAGGATTGCCACCGTGGCGTTTTTCTTTCAGAATGAGATACTCAAGAAGAATCTGTCTTGAACCATGAAACATCCAAATGTCAAATGCTACCCTATCCTTGATTGTCCAACCCTGTGTAATAAAATATTTTTTCAGGTCAATACCCTCGTTACAATATTCTTTTAATTTTTCCAAAGCAGACGTACCATAGCACCTTGTGTATCCGTTCACCTCTTCAACGTCACCCTTGAAATTATCCGCCATGGCATGAATAATGTTTACAATGTCATTTTCAAGAGTATTCCCGGAATTAAGCTCCCTTTCATTTACTTCAAGTGTATAGCATCTTAAAAAGTAATTGCAGGCCTCTTCTATTTCAGACTTAAGAGCTACTCCGATCTGGCTGTTATATTCGTAAGGCACATAATTTTCCTTATGTATATTGTAGGGTATTTTTTCAGAAAAATAAATTCTGTCATCTTCATGATAAACTGCAATATTAGCATGCTGTTCTTCACCTTCATAATATAAATCAAGATCAAAGTTTGGATTATACCAGGCCAGATGTTTAACTCTTTCAAAGACCGTTTGAATGATAACCATCTGTCCTATGTCCAAAAGGCTTTCAAGAAAAGCTGCAGCATTTTTGTCCCTTTTTTTTACAACCTTATGTACAGTGATGTACTTTTTCCAGAGCGGAGACAGGTTTCTGCTCTGATTGTAGATTCTGAAAATACCGGAAGTATTATTGAACCATAAGGTCGGGTTTAAATCATTTATGAATAAAGGAATAACCTGGTCTTTTTCAAGAGCCTTGTTGTTTTTAACAACATTGTAAACCGAAGCTTCAAAACAATTCAGTGCCATAGAAACAACATCATAGGTTCCGTCCTTGTTTTTAAAAAAACAGAAGTTGTCTAAATCGGATTTTTGCATCTTAGTGCCTCACTTTTTTATTTGTATCAACTACTTCTCCCATTGGTAGGAAGCAGTTAAATAATAAACTTGATTTGCAGTCCAAACAGCCAATTATTATTTAACTGTTCTTAAGGTATTTGTCCAGTAAAAGCATAAGTTTTTCCACAGTATTGAAATTATCAATCAGTAAGTCCTCATCTTCTACACTGATATTGAACTCATCTTCCAGCATCACTATAAGCTCTATACTGGTTATAGAGTCCAAACCGTGTTCTCTTAAGTCAGTGGCATCATTTATTTCCAGGAGTTCACTTTCATCCCTTTTTAAAACCTGCGGCAGCATTCTGATTATATTTTCTTTTTCAATGACCATATTCACTTTCCTTCCTTCATTTTATTTTTGCGTTTTAGTTTGTCATTCCTCGAATAGCTGACTCCAGAATTGTATTATATTCATCCACCCTGTCCCAGTTATCTGCTGCTATAATAGTAAATACCCTTCCATTGCAGTTTGAAGCCCCTTCAACCATTTCAGACGGAAGTGTTCCTGCTGTATAAACAAAAACACCTGCTCTATTATTAAGATCAAAAGCAATTCCATGCTTACTCAATTCAGCGTTGAGTTTCTGATAGGTTAAAGCAGTATCCGTTACTATCTTGAAATACCTTGATAATAGCTTCCTTTCGATCATTATCCCATTAAGAAATGAGATGTATGTGGATAAGGTAAATCTGCCGTTTATTTCGATAATTGGAATAATTACATCATCTTCAGTAATAATGGAATCTATTCCCGCTACACCTGTATAACCCAGTCCATACAGATATTCTCCGATTTTTGCTCCGTAATCCTTGATTTGCTTCAGCACATTTGAATCAAGTTCGGGCGGTATTTTAGAACCTATGTAGACTGTATCCCTGAGCAGTTGCTGCTTTATGGAGAATGTGTCCACTTTCCCCACAGGGGAAATATAAATTTGATAATTTAAATCCGCTTTTTTCCTATACCAGCCTTCCACCAGCCATTTACTTTCTGAATTACCTTTCGATAGCCTGGTAATCAAACGCAGGTTTGATTCCAGCTTTTCTTGGCTTTCTATAACGTACAAGCCCTTGCCGGATGCACCATTTGGTTCTTTTATTATCACCTTTTCAAAATACGGCGGGTTCCCGGTGAGCTCTTTATAGGCTGTACGCATTTCATCAACATTTTTACAAACAAACCCCTGGCAGACAGGGAAATTCAAATTCAAAGAGATTTCCCTGTTGAAAATCTTGTCATTCACCTTTGCATTTATAGCCGCCGGAGCTCCTACCAGACTTAAGCCCGCTTTTTCGGCAATTTGTTCCTCCAGATATGTAACACCGTAGGGAACAAAATACACTTCACTGTTTTGTGCGCCAATTAACCGCAATTCTGAAAGTAATTTTTCATCCTTAAGTATCAATTCGGATATAGGTGTAAACAGATCTGAATTGTTGAGTGTCAGAATACTTGGAATGGAAAATCCCATTTTTTTCAGAGTAAGCAGATATTCTTCATCCGGCGCATTCCTGAGTATGACAATATCCTGTTCTCTGCTTATCAGAAGGTTCATTTCCTCCACCCGGTTGACTATGATGTCTTCGTTCCTGTCAACTACTCCTGAACTTACCCTGTGCCAGTATTTCTCAGCACCGATATTACAGAGCCATATAATTATGCCTTTGTCCCTTTTTGAAGTAAGGTATTCAATTAGATTGAATTTTTCATCCATATGTAATAAAGAATTTTCAAAAGTTATTTGAATAGAAGTTTGTTCTGCCCTCTTAAAAATTCTTCTTTTCTCCCCCTTTCTCTCAACACATAACTGCTGCTGTTATACTGAATAACCTCTGCCGGCAGCGGATGGCTCAAAAATGCTGCTGAGCTCTGAGTAAGCCCGTAGGCTCCCGATTTTTCTATTGCTATAATGTCTCCGGGAACGACTGCCGGAAGCATGACTTTCTGTCCGATTATATCAGTAGGCGTACAGAGAGGTCCGACTACATTTACCTCTTCCACGGCGTCATTTTTATTGAGCACATGCATGGGAAAATTATTCCTGATATGTCTCCCGAGGAATGCAGACGAGGCATGCTGGTTTGAGCCGCCATCACAGACAATAAACTTAATACCCTTGCATTCCTTTTCATATAAAACTTTTGTCACATACATTCCGGCTTCTGCCAACAGAAACCTTCCGCTCTCAACGGCTACCCGGGTCTTTGCCAAAGGCTCCTTATATTTGTCCCAGATCTGGCAAAGCCCGTTTTTCAGAAGCTCCATATCCAATTCAATCTCACCCTTGAAATATGGAATTCCAAAACCTCCGCCCAGGTCAAGAAATTTCAGCGGAAAACCATAGGAGTGTGATAATTCCAGCCCTAAAAGTATGATCTGTTCCAGCCCATAAAGAATTTTTTGTGCATCCAGCGCCTGAGTTCCGGTATAAACGTGAATTCCGATAATATTCAGATGTGAAAGTGAGGTTATATCGCCAAATACTTTTTTTAACAGCATATGATCTATTCCGAACTGCGTCGGAACACCTGACATTTTTATGCTTGAGCCTGCTGCTTCAAAGTCAGGGTTGATCCTTAAGGAAATATCAACCGTCAAATTTTTTTCCGAGGCTATCCTGTTAATGATGCAGGCTTCATCCAGACATTCCACATTGATGCTGTATATTTTATGTTCAATGGCATATTCCAGTTCTTCATATGATTTACCAGGGCTGGTGAAAATTATGTTTTCAGGCAGGAAGCCTGCTTCCAAAGACGAATACAATTCACCATCCGACGCAACTTCGATACAGCTGTTCAGTTCCTTGAACAACTGGCATATTCCAAGCAGTGGGTTGGCCTTCATTGAGTAAAAAATCTCAATTTCATCAGGGAGACAACTTTTTAACTTTTTATATTGAGAAACGATCTTGTCCCCGTCATATACATAAAGCGGTGTGCCATATTTCTGAGTAATTTCATACAAACTGCTGTCATTCATTTACAGGAGCTCCTTTTCTGATTCATTTAAAGCAACATAAGTCAGGATTGCAGCACTCTATGTTTGAAAACCCCATCTGACTTTGCTTTTGCATCTAAATACTTTGTCATTCCCGCCACCTGATTTTCAGCCAGAGTCAAAACTCTGTTGGTATCGAATAGACGTGTAAAGAAATCGTACTCCCATATTGAAGCCTCTTTATTTTCAATTCCGTATTCATCGAGGTAGGTTAAGTCAGAAGGTCTCAGGCTGTTCATTACCGTTTCCGGAACAAGTTCACCAAACATCATTTCTATATAATGGAAATTATAGTAAACCACTTTTTCCAAACCATATCCGCAAACTCTTTCAATTAACAATTGCCAGTCGATCTTCTCAAAGAACTTTTTAATATACATATACAGATCTGCAAACTTATAGATTTTCAGATCTCTTAAATCAGTGACCCACATCATAAGAGTTGCTTCCTTATACAAATGACAGCTGAGCTGAATAATATTGTCAATGTAGTCCAGCATAAACCCTTCCACGCCATTAATATCAACAGTAAGAGCTCTTTCAATCAGTTCTTTTGTAGCAACCTTGTAAGGGCAATTGCCTTTCCAGAGTATGTCGTGGTTTACATCAACCTGAACCAGACTTGCAAACTTGTTGTCGCTCAGCTTCTGAAATTCCTGCAATTCGTGTGAAACCATCTGCTGAAGTATTTTTTCCTTTCTGGAAGCGGCAATAATCTGCTGCTTTTCCTCATCGAAATGTCCCTGTACAAAGCCGATACTCTCCAGAGCTTTTGTTACATTGTCTACATCATCCAGTTTCATTATCAGGTCCAAATCATTGAATATTCTTGTTTCAAGTGCCGGATAAACAATGCTTGCCAGCAGATTACCCTTCAGAACAGGCACTACAACCTTATATTCATTAAAAACTCCAAGTACCTCTGTAAGTTCTTTTAAATAATGTCTGTTTCTTTCTCCATATACCTGCCACTGTGCTTCCAGCAATCTCTGAATTTCTTTTTCAAGCTTTCCAACCAGTTTATATTTTTTCAGATTGTAATAAAACATGTTTGCAGTTCTATGAGTTATCATCTGAAAAATGATATCTGCCCAATCCAGCTGGCTGTCCAGTATTTTTTTAAATTCTTCGCCCTGTACCTCATCCACCTCCACAGCAGACATTAATACAAGCTGTCTTTCAAGTGTCAAATCATTCCTATTCATTTTAAATACCTCCAATTTAGTAATATAAATTTCAAATATGGTTCAATACCTTTCTTCCGGTTGGTAGTAACTGACTTTGATAATAGCCCTGCAATTCCGTTTTGCTGATTTTTCCAATAGAATTCCTTGGTATTTTATTAACAATATGAATTTCCTTCGGAACCTTCTTATCTTCAAGATTTTGGCGGCAGAACCTGTATAGCTCCTGTATTTCTGCATTACATCCGTATTTAAGACTCAGCAATGCCACAATTCGCTTTCCCAGCTTATCATCAGGAATTCCCAAAACCGCCACTTCAGCTACAGCAGGATGCTTCAGCAAAACTTCTTCCACATCAATGGGATATACCTTGTTGCCTCCCTGTATAATTAAGTCATCACTTCTGCCAATAACATAAAACAGGTTGTTTTCATCCCTGTACCCAGTATCTCTTGTCCGTAATCCCATCGGTGTCAGCGCTTCCTTAGTCATGCTTTCCGACTTGTAGTATCCGTCCATGACATAATCGCTTATTACATACAGCTCGCCAATTTCTCCTGCCGCAGCCTCTGTTCCATCCTCCCTGTATATTTTGATATCGCAGCCTTTCATTGGTTTTCCGATGGTTCCCGGAAAGCGCTTTAAATCAGATTGTTCTGCAAACGATACCCTTGCAGAAGCCTCTGAAATTCCATAGGCATTAAACAAGCTGATCCCCTTGAGCTTATTTTCAGCCTCCTGAAATATTCTGTTGGGATTAATCATACCTCCCAGTAATATTTTCTTCAGTGAACTTAGATCAAAGGTTGCCAACTGCGGATAATCCAGAATCTGCGAGAGCATGGTACGTATCATAAATACGGTTGTTGCCTTGTAATCCTGCACGGCTTTCAGGAAAATTGCCGGATGGAACAAATCATTCAGAATGATTATGCTCCCACCTTTGCTGACAGCCATGAGTATATCACCCGATATTGGGCTGGCCTGTGCAAAAGAGCGGGGGACCAGAGTGCGGTCATGACTTTTAAAATCCAGAAACTCCGCAACTGCTATTGCATTCCCGGTAATCGCTCTGTTTGAAAGAAGAATGCCCTTTGGCCTGGCTGTCGATCCCGAGGTGAAGCATACTCCAAAAGTATTTGAATTAAAACCTTTCAGCTCTTTACGTATTTTATTCCTTACAGGTACATGTTCGAAAAATCCGGTTGCTTTATAAACAAGCAGACAATTCAGTTGAACCTTATCCATGCATTTTTCGATTTCCCTGTAACCCTGTTCATCGGTGACCAGTACCTCTATATCTGAATAGTTAATCATCTCAGCAAGTACTTCTCCCTTAAACTGGTAAGATAAATATACCACCGGCTTCCTTTCCCTGTTTAAGGACAGCATACAGTAAATGAACTCTGGTCCGTTGGGAAGATATATACCTGCAACGGTAAAATCAAGTTTATCAATGATTTGAGAGAAGTGAAGCACTTTGTTATAAATTTGAGAGTATGTGAATTCTTTCTGGTTGTGAATCAGCATCACATTACTTTTATACTTATGTAAACTCTCTTCAAACAAATTCCACGGCGAGTTTTCTGATTTAGCCATATTTTCTCCCCTCGATACTTAAACAAATTTGCCAACTGTCCAAATCACTGGTATTAACCGTTTTCAATCCAATTGTCCACTATTTTGACAACCTGCATTTCCCTCTCCCTGATTTCCCCAAGTTGATTAATTATGTCGTTTATCAGGGCAATCGATCTTGTAATGCCTAATTTCAGAGACAGATTGGCGCAAATATCCCACTTATTTGCAGATTCCTCGAGCTGGTGTATTGCTTCGGAGCGTACTTCTGACGGAACCAGCCCGTCAAGCTCTCCAAGAAATGCATTAAACCTTTTTCTGCTTCTGGCAATCGTCTTAAAGGTTTCATTATAATAAGTCTTAAACAGATACAGATTTTTCTCTTCAAGACCTTCATTTTTTTTGTACTCCAGATCATGCAGCAAATTATTTAATGCATTAACACCACATTCAATACCTAATACATTTTTACGGCTGCTCATTCTATTACAACTTTCCTTAAGAATGGCAACAAGCTGTTTGTCTTCAATCTTGAATTCAGGATGCATTCCTATCTCACACCAAACATTTTGGAGAGGTCTTTTAAATTCACCCATCAGAGGATTTTTTTGCGGATTTTCCGATTCTCTTGCAAGTATAATTTCATCTATGGGTAGTCTTCCGTCAAAGTCACTGCTGGATAGCCTGTATTTATCGAACAGTTCATACCAGCCACCCTCTTCGTCATATCCGGTCACTACAATATAGTGGAGGCCATGATCTTTTTTATAGGCTCTGTGGTATTGCATGTAATGGAGGTCTACTGCCACAACGGCAGGCATATCCCCATCAATCAATTCCTTAAGTCTTTGCCGTGCCAGATTTGAATCATTTTCCAAATACATCTTAACCAGGATTCTATCTTTCAAAAGTTTTGTTTCCTTAGCAGAATCCACCCTGCTAAAAAGCTCAGGCACTGGAAAATATGCCATTTGAAAGGATGTATTCAATTCTTCCTCGGTAAATTCAACAGAGGTATTGTATTTGTACAAATAATTAACACCCATATATCCGGTTTCACTGTCATATAGAAATGACAGGTAATCTGCCAGTATTATATTTGGTTTCAAGCCCATATAAGACAGTTGGGCTGCCAATGCGTTATTAAAGCAATCGCTCACATAAGGCTCATAATATCTTGGAACGTTTTGAATAGAATGTTTGTCCATATTTTCACCATAACCCTGTAGTTATTAAACACAACTGGCATCAGTCAACTTATTCAAAACGTAGTTTGAAATGGCATCAGCTGTTGAAAAGCATTCGTAAGTCAGTAAATTGCTGTCAATGGTGATATCGAATTCACATTCTATTTCAATCAGCAGCTCCACCAAAGCAATAGAATCAATTCCATAATTATCTCTTAAATCAACATCAGCTTTGATATTGTCCCCGTTAAACTGGCATCGGCTTCGTAAAATTTCAAATATCTTACTTTCAATTTCTTCTCTTTGCATAATATAACTCTCCTTTATCACCCGTTATTATAGAATTTATGGATTTCAGATCAGGTCTGGCTATTTGCATTGCTCCTGCCTGTAAAACCGGCTTTCATTCATACCATACTGTTTATGCTCTACGTAATCTCTGACGAACTCATTCATGCGGCAATTGTTGTTTATAATACGAATTACCTGCGTACTACCTGCTGCTTCAAGCTTGTCAAAACATTTGACATATTCGATTCTCAGCTTTTTCAAATAGTACAGTTCCTTATCTTTAAGAAATATGTTTTTATGAATATATTTATTTGGATGGAACAGTTCCTTGTTTCTCATTTGGATTCTTTTTTTACATATTTCCGGATTTGTATCAAAGAAAAACAACATGTCCGGAGCTCTGATTAATTTAAGAAGCAGACGTCCTATGATCTCAGTGGTACCGTTAACCTTATCTCTGGTTAATCCTGTAAATATATACCTGTCAGCTATTACAATACAGTCCTTTTTGAGTAAAGGCAGTATGAGGTTAAAATAATCCTTCAAAAAGCTTATCCATTGTAAGACACAGTAGATGAACGCAGTTAACAGTTTTTTTGAATGAAGAAAGTCAACCATATTTCTTATGTTTTTATTTGAATTCCATTCAACAACATGAACACTATACCCTATAGAAGTCAAATATCTGCTCAATTCCCGGATGCTTTCACTTTTGCCGCAACCGCTTATTCCTTCACAAGCTATCAGCATACCAATATCTTTATGTATTTTATCAGTACTGTTTCCCACGGCTTCACTCCTCATCAAGTTACTTGTACCGCTCGTTGATGACTTTTATTCTTCCTTCAGTGGCAGGATTTACCTCTTTGTTTTCCTTTATATATTTGGCCAGTACATCTTTCAACAGTTCTCCTCTATAAAGTAATTTGCTGTCTTCAAATTCGGTGAAATTATCTCCGCCATTAAAGATGTAGTCGTTTAAAGCAACCTTGTAATTTTTGTTCTTATCAAGAGGTTCACCGTTAATGGTAATACTGACAACCCTGTCGCCTGCATTTTTTGATGCATCAAATACATAGTTTATTCCCGATACCTGCAAGAACCCACCGTTAGTACCTGAATTCGGATACTGCCTGATGCCTCTTTCCAGGGCCTGGTATATTTTTTCACCTTTGACTTCGGCAGTTACCAGATAGTTGGAAAAAGGAAGTGCTTTTCCGATGTTATATAAATTTACATCACCGGACGGAATACTTTCTCTGATACCACCGCCATTCATCAGTGCAAGATCAGCATTACCTGTTTCTCGCATTGCATCAGTCAGCAGATTTGCAAGGTTTGTTTCCTGCGACCTTACTCTTGATCTCACACCATCAAGAGTTACTGCTGCTTTTCCTACCTGTTCCTTACCAGCCTCCATTGCGAGGGCATAGTACTTTTCTCCTACCTTTTTCATTTCTTTATTGGCTTTTGCCTCGTCAGTGCTTTGAATAACCTTCCACACAACTTTAGTGATTTTTCCTTTTCTGAAATACATCTCTGCCAGTCCCACGTGAGTACTATAGCCTCCTGCCTCTACCAAGTATGTACCTTTATAGTTAACAGCCTTTTCATACAGGAAGTGATGATGCCCGCATAAAATCAAGTCAATTCCTTTTACCTGGTCCACAACCTGCTTGTCTATCTCATCACCCAAATGTGAGATCAGAATAATGGAATCAGTTTCTTTTTTCAGGAACTCAACCATTTTTTCAGCAGCCTTGATGGGATCTTGTACAGTAACTCCCTTGGTGTCCTTTGAATTTGTATATACCAAAGCATCCTCAACAGTTAACCCAAACAGACCGATTTTCTTATCCCCTATTTTTACAATCTTATACTGCTGAAATAGTGGCTTTCCGTCTTTATATATGTTTGCAGAGAGCATGGGATAATTAAGCTGAGATTTAATTTCAATCAGCCTGTCCATTCCAAAGTCGAAATCATGGTTTCCAACGACCATAGCGTTATAGCCCATTAAATTTGCTTCCTCAACTATACCCTGTGCCTTTTGAACATTTGCTTCATTTGTACCGTGAAACATGTCACCGCTGTCCAATAGCAATGCGTCCTCATCCTTCTGCCTGATTTCGTCAACTATTGTCTTCATAAGGGGCATACCCATCATGACATTGACCTCGTCAAGCGTATAGTATCCTCCTGCATCACTATCGTAAATAATATGTCCATGAACATCTGCGGTATTGATAACACTGACTTTTTCTTCGTAATACCCGAATTTTAAAAGCAGGTCATTAAAGTTGACATTTTTATAGACTAAAAATATAGCAACTCCAAGAATAATTACTCCCAGCACAATTAAATTTCTATATTTTTTCATATGCCTCTCCTATACAAAATTGGAATATAAGATCATCCTATAACACTTCTAAATCTAAAACTTTTAATCCGGAGTATGCTTTGATACTGTCTTCAACCAATTGTTGAGAAGTTCGTCAAGCTCCGCACTTAATTCCAGCAGCTGGCCCGATTGCATGCAGGAATCTTTTTCGCTCGTACTGTTTAATTGTTGTCTTAACAAATCGATTCTGCTTTTTAGCACCTGATCTTTTTTCATAACTTTTACCTCAATTTGTAAAAACTAAAACAGTCATATGTCACTCACCCAATTTACCTGTTCAACTAATTCCCCGCACTGGAATAATGCTTTAATCCAAACTTCCAGAACGCATATACTGCTGCAAACATTACAACACCAACGACCGGAGTCAGATACATATACCCATTCCAGAACATGGATATATCCGGTTTTCTTAAAAAGTATTGAGCCGGGAAATAGCTGACAAATGCAAAAGGTATTATAAATATCAGCATTTTTTGAATAATTCCGGGATAGAAGCTGATAGGATATCCGGCAAATCTTCTGGAATTGAAAAAAATCAGGTTTCTCAGGTTTATGGTTCTAATGGTCCAGAAACTGAAGCAGGAGGATATCATGAAAAGTGCAGCCTGTATAATAGCCCCTCCAATCAGTGCCGCAATATAGTAGGATATGCTTTTCAAATCCCACTGAATACCCACGGTGTTATAAGTTTTCAGGAACAGAATAATTCCAACTGCTCCATGCCCTACCGTAGCGCAGTAATCAACACGGGAAGCAATAACCTGAAACATCAGGCCTACAGGCCTTATCAAAAACCTGTCCAGTTCTCCGGAATACACCATATTGTCAAAATCCCGTATACCTGTGAAAAAGAAAATAAAGAGACTGTAAGATAAAAACAGAAAGCTGTATAAAAAGAACATCTCATTCATTTCCCAACCACGTATTCTGACGAACCGGGTAAAGATAAGCAACATAACAATAATGCTTACCATCTCACGAATAAATATTGCAAAAGAAATTAAAAAGCGATCAAATTTATATTCAAGCATTGATTTTAAATTAAGACTTGAAAATTTAAAAAACATCTGAAAACTTTCTTTTATAGTATGTGACTGAACCTGTTCCAATGCTTTAACCTCCTTGCACAACTAATTTCTTTGTTGCAGCCTTCCAGACAATATGTCCTATTGATGTCAGTATAAATATCCAAAAAAATTGTTTTAAAATATTGAATAGGATTTCATTTACAGGTATTTGGCCCAGATAGATTGCAATAGGAATATAATAGATGGAGTCAAAGGGAGTCATTTTTATAAAGTCAAACAGCCATTGAGGCATAAACCACAACGGAACCAGTGCTCCCGACAATACCATTATCAAAGCATCTTTTATTGTCACCAGACTGAAGGTCCAGTAAAACCAAAAGGAACTCACCCATACAAGAAAATTCAAACTATATAATACGAAATACCCGAGTATGAAACTGATCACAAAGTATATTCCCATTTGTAAAGAAAAAGGTGCAAGGAGTCTGAAAAGCAGTAAGGAGGCAATTAATGCCGGAACAAGCTGCATCACAATTTTGAATATTGTGGCTCCTAAATTATAGAAAAAAACATATAGCCTAAAACTCAGGGGTTTCATAAGATCGGAACATATCAAACCACTTCGTACTTTATTTTCAATAAAGTATTCATCCATGGCAAATACACTTTGCATTAAAAATCCAAGAATAATGTATGTAATGATTATCTTTAGCTGAACGCCTTCAATAACTTCTTCTTCCTCATATATAGCTTTCCATATGGCAATATTTACAAAGATCATCAATAAAGTGTTAATTAATCCGGCAAAATAATCAATGCGATATGCCAAGTTGTTCTGGAATGACTTCTTCGCCAGTTCCAAATAAGCTCTGATCAAAGCTAATCCCTCCCTCATATATCTCTCTTATAATAGATTCAATTTCAGGTTCCTGAATTGTAAAATCCCGAATACCATATTTTTGTGTCAGTTCAGAAATAAGGCTGGATATTTGGATTTCATCTTTTTTAAATTTCATCCATTTTTTATGGTTATCTTCTTTTACCACTTCAACACCTGACGGAAGCGAAATTTCTGAATAATCTTCAACAAATTCCATTACCAGGGTGCGTTCTTTACCATATATATCCTTTATATGATCTACCGTTCCATCATATATAATTACACCTTGATCAATTATGATCATCCGCTTGCAGGTTTTTTCTATATCCATCATGTCATGTGTTGTAAAAAGCATGGTTGTTTTATTTTCAGCATTAATGCACTTTATGAAATTTCTTATTTTTTCTTTTGCAACTACATCCAATCCTATTGTAGGCTCATCAAATAGTACTATTTCAGGATTGTGAAGCAGTGCTGCTCCAATATCAGCCCTCATCCTCTGGCCCAGACTAAGCTGTCTTACCGGCTGACTTATAAATTCCTCAAGTCCCAGGAGTTCATTGAAAATATCCATGTTTTCTTTATAAGTCCTGGTTGGAATTTTATATATATACTTAAGCAGTTCAAAGGTATCTGAAACGGGAAGGTCCCACCACAATTGGGATCTCTGTCCGAATACAACCCCGATTTTTTGAGCAATTTTTTTTCTATCCTTATGTGGTGACAAGCCGTTTATTGCTATGGTTCCGGAGGTCGGTGAAAGTATACCCGTCAACATTTTAACCGTTGTAGATTTACCTGCCCCATTTGGACCGATGAAACCAACCATATCTCCCTTGTTAATTGAGAAGGTTATTTCATTTACTGCTCTCTTAGTTAAATATTCTGGAATCAGAAGACTTTGAATTGATCCAAGCAAACCTTTTTTTCTAACATTCTGTTTATAATCCTTCACCAAATTACTGACCTCAATTATTGGCATATTACTCCCTCTTTCCTACAGTATGAATGTACTTGAGAATATTCCGAAACCTATCCTGCCGTCTCACCTTGTGCTGTGATTTTTGTTTTCCGCTTATTGAATTTCCTCCTTTTGATATTCGTGTTTTACAAATATTTATGCAAATCTGACTGCCCCAATGTAAACGCAGAAATTCTAAACTATTCCAAAATACATCCCACAACCAAGACATTAATGGTAACGGCTTTATTCAGTACAGAAATTGCTCACTGATTTACTGAGTCAGAATGAATTTTGTAGAATAATTACGTATATCTACAGCAAATATCCGTATTTTCGCTTTGGTGCATTTTTACAAATTTTGGGGATATTTTAGTAACTAATGTATATTTTAATAAAAGAATAATTTTTATTAAACATTATATTTAGTGATTATAATTTGAAATCTATGTAGTTTTTGGTATTATTTTGAATATTTGTGTCGATTTCGCAAAATATAACAAAATTTTTATTGACATTTATAGGGAAATAAGTAAGAATTTATATTATAAGTACCTAATCTATATTTATTAGTAGAAAGGTGTGAAATATTGGAAAAATTTATTAATGACTCAACTCCAGGTATAAATCCCTGTGCTCCAGCAATGTATCACCCGGCCTATTCGGTGGAAGATACACCACTTGAAATGGCTAAATATCTTCTCTGTGCTTCTTATAAACATCTGTTTAGCGTACCTTTATTTTACAACTTTGTCCTGCTTCTTAATACTAACCTTTCTGTTGTAGCTTATCACATAAACTACGACTTTATGTCAAGTCCTATTAAGCTATGTAACGGTCTTAATTTTAGCGAAGAAAAAATGGGAAAGACATCGATTTCTGAATCCTGTAAAGAAAACCAAATATCTGTTGAATATTCTGAGAAATGCAGCAATCCACTTTTTAGCAGCTACACAAACTGTACTGTACCCATAATATCGGATACTAAAACCGTAGGGTATTTATCTGCCTTCATTTTAAGCTCAAAAAATGATGAAATCGCCGTAAAATACTTTTTACTTTTTTCAAAACTAATTATGTCAAATCTAAAGTATCATTCGGTAAAAAGTAATATCGATTACTATTTGCAGGAGGCTATGCTGCCAAACTTTAATATGTCTGCCTTAAGTGACTCGGAAAAGAGAGTTTTAAATTATTTAAAAAAGGGGGATTCAAATAAAGAAATCTGCAACCAGCTATTTATATCCGAAAATACTATTAAGTCCCATGTTCAGCTTATTTCGCACAAGCTATCCTGTGAAAACCGTACTCAGATAGCTGTAAATACTGTATTATCCGAAATTAAAGAGCTTATTAAAAAATGATTAAAACCTTAAGCCGGTAATAATCTGCCGTTGGTCCTTCAAATATACATCTGTGGCTCCTTTACTTGTTGAAGGCAACCCTATAAGGGCTTATACTTTAAGGTGTGACTTAATGACGTGAGGACTTGTAAATAATACAAGTCCTCCGACGTTAAAATAAAAACCTGTAAACTTAACACTTATAGTAATATGGACTGGTTCACATTCTGGCAAGGTAATACCTTAATATAATGTGTCTGATATTTTAATTTGTCTCCAAGTTCAGCAACCAAAGTATAATACCCTGAAGGTAAGTCTTCAATTATAAAATTGCCACTTGTATCTGATTTGGTTTTATACACCGGAATTTTATGTTCAAATCCGAAATACAAATGTATTACTACATTCGAGGCAATTTCTTTATTAATTCCCCTGTATGTAGTACCTGTTATCTTTCCTGAATAATTATTTGTGATACTTCCAACAATCAATTGGACATTCTGGGAATTTAACTGAACAGGCTTCAGGTCAACCTTCTGCTCCTGATCCAGGTCCTGTGCATTAAACTGAAGGCTATCTTTATCAAGATTTAACTTTTTTTTAGCAATACTTTTTTTTGGTTTTATCTTCTCCTGTATTATAACTTCCTCCTGAATTCTTTCTTCCTCCTGATTTATTTGTTCTTGTATTTCCATAGCACCCTCTCCTATAATTCTCAAATCCATTTTAAAGCTTATGTAATAGCGGGAATGAACCCGCTATATTCCTTTATCAGATAAATTTCTTCTTTTCTATTTCATTTTTAGCTTTGGCTTCAGCCTCTGCTTTACTTTCAGCTTCTGACTCTGCTTCTGCTTCTGTCTTAACTTTTGTTTTTGTTTTAGCATCAGCCTCATTCTCAGCCTCATTCTCTGCTTCAACTTCATTTGCAGATGCCTGACCCTGATACTGCTTCTGAGTAATTACGTTATAGTTAATCTGCTTGTTGATCTGTTTTTGTTTGTGATATTCCTCTTCCTTAACCTCAACCTCCTGCTCACCCTTAATTTCAGACTTTATTTCTGCCTTTAGTTCAGCCTCTAATTCAGCCTTTAATTCAGCTTTCAGCTGGTTCTTTAAATATGTGTATATAAATAGGGTTTGCAAATATTTTGCATAAAAAAAGGGTCTGTTTAGTAACCTTATACTGTTTACTAAATAGATCCTTTTTTCTTTTATATTTAATTAGTTTAATACGTTTTTTATCCAGCTTTTGTTGTATTCCTGGTTTTATATTATTCTGTTTTCTGTTACCAGTAAATCCAGCGGTATATCATATTCCTGGTAAGGTACTTTATCTACA
>JAQSXC010000072.1 GCA_029266335.1 Eubacterium sp.
TATGTTTGAAAAACGTATGAATATTTTTACAGGCCACTTTGGAAGCGGTAAGACTGAAGTTGCGGTAAATTATGCTTTAAAGCTGGCTCAGGCAAACTTTAAAACTTCAATTGTAGATTTTGATATTGTAAATCCATACTTCAGGACTGCTGATGCCAAGGAAGAGCTTGAAAAGAACAATATATGGGTTATACTGCCCATGTATGCCAATACAAATGTAGATGTTCCTGCCATACCTTCTGAAATATATTCTCTGTTTCAGAAGAAGGAGTATAAGGCGGTTCTGGATGTGGGCGGTGATGATCTGGGTGCCAGGGCGGTGTCCAGATTTAAAGAGGAAATACTTAGTGACGATTATGAGATGTTTTTTGTTATAAATACAAGACGGGGAATGACCGACACTCCTGAAAAGATATTGGAAATGATAGCCTTAATAGAATACAGTGCCAATATTAAGGTTACAAAACTGATAAATAACAGTAATTTGCTGGAGGAAACAACTCCTGAAATTATTTTGGAGGGCAACAGAATTATTTCAAAAGTATCTGAAAAGCTTGGTATTCCCATAGGAATTACAGCGGGTATGCAAGAGGTTATAAGCCAACTGGACAGCAAGCAGTTAAACGGTTCTGAACTGCTTCCAATGACAAAGCAGATTCATCTGCCCTGGAACAGAGGATAATTTGCAACTATCACGTTAAAAATCTTGTTTCACAATATGTGTTACAGGATTTTTTGTTTGCAGCAGGATATTTATCTATATGGTAATTATTAACTGCTTATTTCTTGGGAAATTAAGGTAGGGACAGGCTTAAAAATTTATGTAGATGACAGTTTTATATGATTGAAACAGAAAAATATTATGTTAAAATTAATATAACAGAAAAAATCATCGAATAATATGAAGGTTATTGATGGTTTTTCGGCAGAATGATATATTTAAACTATAAATTAGAGGTGGAGAATGGATTCCATTGATTTGTCCATAATTGATCTTTTACAAAAGGATGGCAGAGCTTCAATTTCTGAAATAGGCAGTAAAATAAACCTGTCTGTTTCTGCGGTAGGTGAACGTATCAAGAAACTTGAAAAGTCGGGAGTTATTCAACAATACACCGTAATCATCGACGGCAAGCATTTTAACAAGGAATTGACTGCATTAATGTTTATAAGCCTGGACAGTCCCAAGTTTGTTGATAAATTTATGAAATTTGTTGATGAAGAGCATGACATACTGGAATGTCACTATATTGCAGGAAATTATGACTACATGATTAAAATTGTAACAAACAATCCAGCCACCCTGGAACATTTGCTCAATAAAATAAAAAGTGTACCCGGAATTGCAAAAACATACACAAACGTTGTACTTAAAACTGTAAAAAACAATTATTCCATTTACCCGTCCGAACTGCCGGACGAAAAATGAGGAGGACTTAGTTTGAAAGAAAAGCACTTCCAAACTAATCGGCCTCCGGCGGAATCAACGCTACCAATATTTTCGTACAAAGTGTACGAAATGGCGATGCGCAAAGTATCCTTAGCCCTATCCGGCTCACGATAGAGGTGTTTGGGGATTTATTTCGTCTTGTGTGCCAGAAAGGGTAATGATACTTTTTATGATTATCGGGCTGTCAAAAGAGATCAAGAATAATGAAAACAGAGTGGGATTAACTCCGGGAGGAGTAAGTATCCTTATAAAAAAAGGCCATCAGGTGCTGGTAGAAACAAATGCCGGCACAGGCAGCGGATTTGCCGATGAAGAATATATTGCGGCAGGTGCTGTAATCCTTGAAACAAACAAAGCGGTTTTTGAAAAAGCAGATACCATAGTAAAAGTAAAAGAACCTTTAGAAAGTGAGTTTGATTTATTCAAACCCGGGCAAAACCTGTACACATATTTGCATCTGGCACCTAACCAGGTATTGACCAGAGCACTTCTCGATAAAAAAGTCACAGCTATAGCTTATGAGACAGTTCAGTTGGAAAATGGTTCGCTTCCGCTGTTAGCGCCCATGAGTGAGGTTGCCGGAAGAATGTCGGTTCAAATCGGTGCCAACCTCCTTCAAAAATATAATGGCGGTGCAGGAATACTTCTGGGCGGCGTTCCCGGCGTAAAACCTGCTGAGGTTGTCATTGTCGGCGGAGGCGTGGTAGGTACGAATGCAGCAAAGATAGCAGTAGGAATGGGAGCAAATGTAACCATTCTGGATATAAATACTCAGAGGCTGAGATATCTGGATGATATCTTTGCCGGACGCATTAACACTATTGTATGTAATCCATACAATGTTGCAGAAATGGTTAAAAAGGCCGATCTTCTTGTAGGAGCGGTTCTTGTAGCTGGAGCAGCTGCCCCGGTCATTGTAACTGAAGAAATGGTAAAAACAATGAAGAAGGGTTCGGTTATTGTAGATGTGGCAATTGATCAAGGTGGTTCAATCGAGACCATAGACCGCGTTACAACCCATGACAATCCGTGCTATGAAAAGCATGGAGTTATTCATTACTCTGTAGCAAATATGCCGGGAGCAGTCCCGAGAACTTCAACATTGGCTCTTGAGGCGGCAACTCTGCCCTACCTGGTCGAGCTTGCAGATAAAGGCGTTAAAAAAGCTTTGCTGGAGAATGGAGCATTAAGGAAAGGGCTGAATACGATGGACGGCAATTTGACCTGCCTGTCTGTATGCAATAGCCTGAATATGAAGTATGTTAACCCTGAAATAATTTTAAAAGCTTAAATGATAAATTCCCTTTATTATTCATAAACCTTGCACTGAGAATTCAGTTTGCAAGGTCTTTTTTTATCCGGATGAGGTTTTTGTCTGCAATGTAAGGTTAATATCAGGAAAACTGTATTTACACCATAGTGCAAGGATAACCATAAAAATTACATTTACACCCAAGTGTATTAGTGGTATAATACACTTGGGTAGGAGGTGCTGAGCAGTGTTGGATTTTTCAACTCTAATATTAAATAATAAAGATCCGGTCTATATACAAATATCCAATTTTGTTAAAAAGAAGATACTGCTGAGACATGCGGAAACAGGAACCGGGCTGCCTTCCAGACGAGAGGTGGCAGCTATTCTGAACATCAATCCCAATACAGCTCAGAAGGCATTCAAGCTGATGGAGGACGAGGGGTTTATTGTAACCAATACAAATGTGGGTAGTATGATCTATCTGAATGAAGAGATATATTCAAGGATAGAGTCAGAACTGACTGAATTACTGGTGCATGACTTTGTTCAAGGTGCAAAGGAAGTTAATCTTTCCTACAAAAAAGTAATACAGTTGATTACAGACATGTGGGAGGATAACTGAATTTTTATATTGTCGTGTATTATTCCTATAGTACAGATGAGAGGGTGATTTAATGAGGAATCTATATAAATTAATTAATTTTGAATTCAGGCTTGTATATAAACTTGTTTTACTTATATCGCTGCTGCTGATTTCGGGACAGAATATATTACTGTTTATTGTAACAAAAGACTATTCGGAGGGGCGATATATTCCGTTTGAGAAGCTTGTATCAATATCCGGTATTCCGGTTGTATTTTACCTTTGCTTTGTATTGATACTTGCAGTTTGTGTTTACAGTGTGGTTTCAAATTATACATCAAGTAAAAGCATATATACGCTTATGACAATACCGGACAGCAGATTGAGTATATTTCTGTCCAAAGTAATTTCCGGTTTTATTTATTTCATAATGCTGATAGCAGCCCAGTTATTGAGTATTTTCCTGGGGTATCTGCTGTTTTCCACTTCATTTGTGATCACTGGCAGCAATGGAACGTTTGTTTATGAAAAACCGGTTAATGGATTATTCCTGGCATTTGTCCGTTCGGATTTTCTCCGGCTTCTATTTCCATTGAGCGGTGAGAGTTTTATATCTACTGTGTCCATCTGGGTTTCTATTTTACTGGGAATATTCTTTGTAAGCTTTTGCATTTTGTCGCGAAAATACATAACCATCATTTTTCCGTTGGTCAATATACTGCTTGTAATATTTGTAATTAACTATAGGAGCATTACTGTAGTAGAGGGTAGAAATCAGAACTTATATTTATATAGTATTATTTTGGCGGCACTTTGTGTGTTTTATGTTTATCAAAGCGTCAAGTGGATTAAAAATAGTGCTGTTTTAGGTTAAAAGAATCAGGATTGGGGGAAGGCAGATGAATATTTTCAGAAGAAATCCGGCTGCAATTACTGCTTTAGTTTCACTGATTATTATAAGCATATTTTTTGGAGGAATAATCAGTGCAAAAAATAATGGCAGCTTATATTTGCAGGATATTAAGGGAGATAGAAAAGTTCTTGATGATGTAGTCATAGATGGTGTACTGCAGGACAAATACCATGGTCAGAGTTTTTCCATAAGAAATGGGAAATTAACTCAGAGTTTCAAATTCTACGATGAAGCATCGGATTTGGTTGAGTCCACTGAAAATGGAAGTATAAAATATATAGATGGAATTCAATATTTTCAACTAATTGAGTCCAAACCCTCACCGGATGCAAATGTTACTGTAGATAGAAAGCCCTGGAATCCGGGTAAAAATACCTCGGGAAATACTGAATATGTTCAGCCGGAAAACATCGGCTATATAGAAGAAACCACAAAAGCAGATAAAATAGATCTGTTTGTGACTATGAACAAGAGTAAGTCATCGGTAGTAGATGAGACAATAAGGGTAAATACAGGAATCTCACTGAAGTCAGATGAGAAAGAATTTGAGTATCTAAATATTTATTTTACCAATAACCAGGAGAGTCCGCAGGTTGAGCAAGTTACTTCAGGATCCTCCAGTGCACGAATTCCTACTCATGGCAACTCTAATAACAGCTTTACCTATTTTGACGGAAAGCTTTACTTTACGGTTTTGACAGACAGGACGGCTTCGGGCAATAATGGCATATTCAGGATTGATGAATGGCGGACTTGGCCGAACTGGGACCAGGCAGCTACTTATGGAAAAGTTGAGAAAATAACAGACATCAATTTGGATAAGCACAATACAGATATTCTGGGTTTGGAGAATGTTGGAGATAAGCTGGTAATGTACCTTTTGGTTGATAATATCCTGACATTTAGAGCTTATGCTCCTGATACCGGTGAACTCGTTGATGAATTAGCGCTGGAGCAGGCTATAGTTAATGAAAAAAATAAAATTTATCAGGTGTATCAGCAGGGTAAATATCTGACCGTCTGTTTTATTAATAAAAGTAAAATTGTTGCAACGGTTAAATTTGATGGCAGGTTTACACTGGAGCATTTTGCTGACTCCCTGGAGCTCACCGGTGCCAAGGAGGAGGTAACCATGCTTGATAATGTTGCAGCAGTAAATGGAAAGCTTTTTATATTTACCTATGTTACCGATGAAACCGACAATGGTATTTCGGTAAATATACTGAAAAGAAGAAAATTCATGCTGCTGGTATACGACAGGATTGAAGCTTCCGGTAAGCTTCTGTACAAGGGGGAAGTAGTATCCGATGCAAACCAGGATACTGAATATGACAGGCAGAATACGGCAAACACTGGCGGTTACAGCTTATATGACTACAGACAGTTTGATGCAGTGAATGTAAGAAGCAAATAAATTAATACAAGAAATATTTTAGTGTTAAAAGTGAATTGCTTTCTAGTGTGTATCTGGCTATGACTTGTGAGAAATGGAGGTTGACATGATAGAATTAAAGAATGTTAAAAAGTACTATGGCATGAAAGCCGTTGGCCTTATGAATGAAAGTGTTGTAATAAATTCAGGTGAAGTTGTAGGAATTCTGGGGGAAAACGGTGCCGGTAAAAGTACGCTTCTGAAGGTGATTATGGGCCTGGCCAAACTTAATGCAGGAGAGGTGCTGATAGATGGAAAGCCGCCTGTACAGATGTATGAGCATATGGCTTTCATAACTCATGAAGGCAGCTTCTTTCCAAATCTGACACCATACCAGTACGGAGAGTTTATATCACAACATTTCAAATATTTCAGCACTGAAAGATATCATAAGCTTTTAAAGTTTTTTGAGCTTGAGTCCTGCAGTAAAATTAGAACTTTTTCTTTTGGTCAGAAAGCTAAATTGGAAATATGCGCTGGCTTTTCGAAAATGGCCAAATATATAATTATGGATGAGCCTTTTTTAGGCGAAGATATTTTAACCAGACAGGATTTTATTAAATTGATGGCTTCAAGTATAAAAGAGGATGAAACAATATTAATAAGCACCCATCATATAAATGAAATAGAAAATTTCATAGACAGAGCAATCATCCTGCGCTATGGGAGAATCAAAGCCGATATTTATATGGATGATCTGAAATCCCAGGGTAAAACACTTTCACAGCTCATTATGGAACTCTCTGAATACAAGGAAAACAAATATAAGGGGGTGCTGGATTAACTTGCAAATGCTGTTAAAGAGTTTTATAATAAACAATAGTTTTAGTTCTCTAAATTACTAAATATCATATAGTCGATTATTTCAATTCCCTGACAGCATTTTTAATTAAAACCTGTCGGGCAATGATTTTTATCTGCTTCAAAGGATTATAATTGACTCAAATAATAAAATATAAGCGAGGTTTAACAAATGGCAAGAGTAATATTCCATGAGGAAAGATGCAAGGGCTGCAAGCTTTGTGTAACTGTTTGTCCTAAAAAAATTGTCATAATGAAATCTGATAAACTTAACCAGAAGGGCTTTCATCCTGCTGGTGTGGATGAAATGGAAAAATGTATAGGGTGTGCCTTCTGTGCAACAATTTGTCCTGATTGCGTTATAGAAGTTGAAAAGTAAAATTCAGAAGTTTTATTATATTTTTTCACTGTTTATTGCGTGAAAGTAATAATACACGCAGATGGGAAATTAGTTTTTGGAAACTGACAGTTTCTTTAAAACTAGTGCACAGTTGCCTGTTTTTCAGGCATATAAAATAAATGGCACGTGCAATAAATTGAATTCTTGCCAATAAAAATTTCAGCTGAAATTTTTTAGCTGTGTTGGGTAAATTCAATATGCACTATGCAGAAATGGAGCTTAAAATGTCAGAAAAATTATTAATGAAAGGTAACGAAGTAATTGCGGAAGCTGCTATTAGAGCCGGCTGTAAACATTATTTCGGTTATCCTATTACACCGCAAACAGAAATTGCTCATTATATGGCTAAAAAGATGCCTGAAATCGATGGTACATTTGTTCAGGCTGAGAGTGAAGTAGCTGCTATTAATATGGTATACGGTGCGGCAGCAGCAGGTGCACGTGTTCTTACCTCGTCCTCAAGCCCCGGAATAAGCTTGAAGCAGGAAGGCCTGTCATATATTGCCGGTGCGGAACTTCCATGCGTTATTGTTAATATAGTACGCTGCGGCCCTGGTCTGGGCGGTATATTACCTGCGCAGTGCGATTATTTTCAGGCAGTCAAGGGCGGAGGACATGGCGACTACAAAATGGTAGTGCTTGCTCCGGCAAGTGTTCAGGAGCTTTATGAATTGACAGTTGATGCTTTTAACATCTCAGACGAATACAGAATTTGCACCATGATAATGGGTGACGGTATGCTTGGACAGATGATGGAAGCAGTAGAATTTAAAGACTGTGAGGAAATTTATCAGGCCGATAAGGGTTGGGCGACTACAGGAACTAAGATGGAGAGAGAAAGCAATGATGTGACTTCCATCTATATCAATCCTGAAGTTCTCGAAAAGCACAATCTGAAGCTCCAGGCAAAATACAGACAAATAGAACAGAAGGAAGTTCTCGTGGAGACCTACAACTGTGAAAATGCAGATATAATAGTAACGGCTTACGGTACTATCGCTCGTATAATCAAAAATGTTATAAAATCAGCTGAAAAAGAAGGCATTAAGGTGGGACTTATCCGTCCTGTGACATTATGGCCATTCCCGACTGCTGCTTTTGAACAATATGCTGAAACACCAAAAGCTTTCCTGAGTGTTGAACTCAGTGCAGGACAAATGGTTGAGGATGTCCGTCTTGCAGTCAACGGCAAACGTCCTGTTCATTTCTACGGCCGTATGGGCGGTATGGTTCCCAGCCAGAAAGAAATTCTGAACAAAATCAAGGAAATTTTAAAATAATCGGGTTTTTATTACTATTTTTATCGCTGCGTCGCAGCGGAATGGAGGTTGTAATGGCTACAGTGTTTAAGAAGCCACATGCTTTAAAAGATCTGCCACTTCACTATTGCCCCGGATGTACCCACGGTATCATTCACAGGTTGATTGCTGAAGTTATTGACGAGCTTGATATAGAAGGAACTACAATAGGTGTATCACCTGTTGGCTGTGCATATAACAATTATGAGTACTTTAACTGTGACATGGTTCAGGCTGCCCATGGCAGAGCACCTGCAGTTGCTACAGGAGTAAAAAGAGTTCATCCTGACAATTTTGTATTTACCTATCAGGGGGACGGAGATCTGGCAGCCATAGGAACTGCTGAAATTGTTCACGCAGCCACAAGAGGCGAAAATATAACCACAGTATTTGTTAATAATGCAATTTATGGAATGACCTCTGGTCAGATGGCACCAACCACGCTTTTAAACCAGGTGACAACTACTTCGCCATATGGCAGAAAGCCTGAAATCCACGGTTTCCCTGTAAAGGTCTGTGAAATGCTTTCTACCCTGGAGGGGGCTGTTTATGTAGAAAGAACTTCAGTGCATGACGTTAAAAACATAAACAAGACAAAAGCCGCAATAAAAAAGGCTTTCCAGGTTCAGAAAGCAAAAAAAGGCTTCTCTATAGTTGAAGTACTGTCTACCTGCCCGACAAACTGGGGAATAAACCCGGTTGATTCTTTGAAATGGCTTGAACAGAATATGATGCCGTTCTATCCTTTGGGCAACTTTAAAGGAAAGGATTTGGAGGTGTAAAGCATGAAGACAACATTTAGTGCTTCATTTCTGCTCTTCATGCAGCAAAAAGCCCCAGGTGTCTTTTTATTACTTTTTTCTGACGTGCTTAAAGCACGTGATTGGAGGTTAGCATGAAACAGCTCGAATTGATTATAGCGGGATTCGGTGGTCAGGGAATACTTTCAGCAGGCAGGTTGATTGCTTATGCAGGTATGCTTGAAGGAAAATATGTTTCATGGCTTCCATCCTATGGTCCTGAAATGAGAGGTGGAACAGCAAACTGCAGCGTGGTTATCTCAGACGAACCTGTTGGTTCACCAATTCTTGACACGGTTAATTGTCTTGTGGTCATGAATGGTCCCTCCCTTGAGAAATTTGAAAGAATAGTTGAGCCTAATGGCTTAATAATTTCAGATAGTTCACTTGTTGAAGCTGCACCCAAAAGAACTGATGTTGATTTTGCAGGAGTTCCTGCAACCCAGTTTGCTTCTGATATGGGAAACCTGACATATGCCAATATTATTATTTTAGGAAAGCTGCTTGCCAAAACAGGTATTGTTTCAAAGGAAAGCTTTGAAGCAGCTTTGAAAAAGGTGTTGCCTTCAAAGAAACATCACCTTATTCCTGAAGAAATGAAGGCCCTTGATATAGGCTTTGACTATTAAGATAAATTTAATACATTTTAAATTGATTCTAAAAGCTTTAGAATGAAATCAGACTATAAACTTGGTTATAGTCTGATTTTTTGTTTGTTGTAAAAATGCAAGTAAGATTTAGACTACCTGTGAGTTTGTATTAACTTAAGGAGTAAATACTGATTGCTTCATTTTTTTAATCAAGTTTAATGATGGTTAACGTTTTGCATTAAAAATGATAAATAAACATGAAAAAAGGTTTACAAACGTTAATAAACATGATAATATGTTAATAAGCATTAATGCTTCCGGTTGAAAATTGAATTAAAGGAGTTGTTATTATGTTTATTGAAGAAAGACATCAGGAAATCTTAAACATTATTAAAGAAAAAGGAAGAATATCTATCGGTGAAATCCAGGATAGATTTGAAGTTTCAGTTGATTCAGCCCGAAGAGATCTAAGGATACTTGAGGAAAAAGGACAGTTGAAAAGGACCCATGGAGGAGCGATACCTTTAATGCAAGTAGGCCTCCAAATGCCTAAAAAGTGGAATGTCGAACAAATTAAAAACATTGAGGAGAATTATGAGGCTATAGCAAAAAAAGCTGTTGAACTTATAAAGCCCAATGATGCTGTATATATTACATCGGGAACAATAGGCTACCTGATGTTAAAGTATCTGCCAACCGACATGGAATTTACTGTTGTAACCAATTCCATAGATAACGCTTCTTTTTTAAGAAATTTTGATAACCTTCAGGTTTACGTTATTGGAGGAAAAATGAGACAGAATGGCAGACTGGTGGATTCCTTTGCTCAGGAATTTGTAAGAAACATGAAATTTGATATAAGTTTTTTTACAGGAGCAGGTTTTTCAGCTGATTTCGGAATTTCCAACGGTACCCCTGAAACATCAGCTTTTCAAAGAGCTGTAGCTGAAAATTCAAGAAAGAATATAGCCCTGTTTCCAAATACAAAAATCGGTCATAACTCATTTTTAAAAGATATAGATGCAAGCAAAATTGACATTTTGATAACTGATTGGGACGCTGTTGAGGATGAACTATCAAAAATTGAGGATAGAGGTATAAAAGTTATTGTTGTAGAAAAACCATTGAGCAGTAAATAGTTTATAATTTTTTATGATAACAGCACAAAAAAAGCATTACTGAAAGCTCAAACGCTTTCGGTAATGCTTTTTTTAGAATATACTTAAATATTAAAAAGGATATCTGCGTAAGTGGGGAATGGCCACATTCTGGCATCAACAATTGTTTCCAGCTTGTCGGCTACTGCTCTTAAGCTGCTCATCTGTGTAAATACATCGGTTCTGTAATACAGGGCCTGTGCATAAGTGTCCTGATTCATTTCCTGGGCTTTTGAAACCTTTTCCTCCAGATGTGAAATTTCTTTTTTCAACTGGGAAGTCAGGGAAGCAACTTCTTGAAGCAGTTCAACATTTGCACTGATATCTGCATCAACTCCACAGCTCTTTATCTGGTTGATTGAACCTGCAACCTGTGCTCCAAAGCTGATGGCTGTGGGGAGGATTTGTCTCTTTGACATTTCAAGCATTGTAAGAGCTTCTATGTTTATTGTCTTAATATACTTCTCAAGTGATATCTCATATCTGGAATGCATTTCAACTCTGCTGAAAACTTTATGCTTTTCCATAACAGAGAGGTTCTTATCGGCAAGCAGGCATGGAATAGCTTCTACATAACTACTGATGTTCGGAAGTCCTCTTTTTGAAGCTTCAGCTACCCATTCTTCAGAGTAACCGTTACCGTTGAATATTACACGTCCGTTTTTCTGGGCAACTTCCTTAACAATACTATTAACTTCAGTTTCCAGATCCTCAGCTTTTTCCATTCTGTCTGCGAACTGCTCTAAAACATCGGCAACAATGGTATTCAGAAAGAAATTTGAAGATGCTATGGAAGCTGAGGAACCAACCATTCTGAACTCAAATTTATTACCTGTAAAAGCAAAGGGAGAGGTTCTGTTTCTGTCTGTAGTATCCTTTGGAAATGCCGGAAGTGTTGAAACACCAACAGTTAATTTTCCTGCTTTGTTCGCACATATATCTTCACCTGAAACGAGCTGTTCCAGAATATTTGTAAGTTCATCACCAAGGAAGATAGAGATTATTGCAGGGGGGGCTTCATTTGCACCCAATCTGTGATCGTTTCCGGGATTGCCTGCGGCAAGCCTTAACAGATCCGCATATTCGTCGACTGCCTTTATTACTGTACAGAGGAATAAAAGGAATTGTGCATTTTCATGGGGTGTTTTACCGGGATCAAGCAGGTTCTGACCATCGTTGGTAGATAATGACCAGTTGTTGTGTTTACCGGAACCATTTACACCTGCAAATGGTTTTTCGTGAAGCAGACACACAAGACCGTGCCTTAAGGCTACAGCCTTGAGAAGTTCCATGGTGAGCTGATTATGGTCTGTTGCTATATTTGCAGTTGTGAAGATTGGTGCCAGCTCATGCTGGGCAGGAGCCACTTCGTTATGTTCAGTCTTTGCCGATATTCCAAGCTTCCACAATTCATCATCAAGATCCTTCATAAAGGCTGAAACACGCTCTTTTATGCTTCCATAGTAATGATCTTCCATTTCCTGACCTTTTGGGGCTTTTGCTCCGAAAAGTGTACGTCCTGTGAATATCAGGTCCTTACGCATATCATACAGTTTTTTGTCTATCAGGAAGTATTCCTGTTCAGGTCCGACAGTTGAAGTAACTTTTGTTACTTTGGTATTTCCGAATAAACGAAGAACCCTGACTGCATTTTTAGACAGACATTCCATTGATCTTAATAACGGAGTTTTCTTGTCCAGTGTTTCACCGGTATATGAACAGAATGCAGTAGGAATATAAAGTGTTTTATTTTTTATAAATGCAGGTGAGGTGCAATCCCATGCTGTATATCCTCTTGCTTCAAAAGTTGCACGCAGGCCACCTGATGGAAAGGAGGAACCATCTGCCTCACCTTTAATAAGTTCTTTTCCGGAAAATTCCAATATTACCTTGCCGTCTTCTGTGGGATTGATAAAGGAATCATGTTTTTCTGCAGTTATGCCGGTCATTGGCTGGAACCAATGAGTAAAGTGAGTTGCTCCTTTTTCAATTGCCCAATCCTTCATGCAGCTGGAAACAACTTCGGCAATCTCAAGAGTGAGAGGAAGGCCTTCGTCGATTGTTTTCCTCAAAGCTTTATATGTGGCCTTTGGGAGTCTTTCTCTCATGACTGAATCGTTAAAAACATTTGAACCAAAAATTTCACTTAAATGACTCATAAATCACCTCATAAATAAATTTTAAAAGTAGCTTAATTCAGTTGATTATATTTTAATCCTCACAAGTAAGTCACTTTATTATCATATAAAATATTACCCTCTATTGACAGTGTACAACACGCCTCACGTCGGCTATTTTGCCACTTTTCTTTGTTGTCATCCTTGCCTTGCATCAGCAAGGCTTCGCCCATCCGCCTCGAAAACTGCCAAAATATCTCGGCGTGAGGTCAGAGATTTTTGAGCGTGAGAATTTGGCTTGCGGCAAGGCCAAGACGCAAAGAAAGGCTTTGTGCCTTACAAGCGGCTTCAACGCAGCCACAGGATAAATTCGCCGCTCAAAAACGTATTGTACATTCTTAATAGAGGGTACTATTAAAAGATACAATTTTTTCTTAATAATTGCAAGAGAAAAAATTGTATGCTTCGTTTTTGAAATTTATACTAGAATGTCTGAAAATGATACAATCGTTTATTTAGCTGAGTATTCAGAAAAAGTTGCAATGTTAAAATAAATTACTTAACACAAAAGAATTGCAATTAATTAAATTTTGAAATGCAAAATTAATAGAAAAATTTTCCAACATGCAGGGAAATTTAAAATATTCACGACAAGTGTGTTATAATACTGATATTCGTTGTCTTTTTCACTAAATTGTTTATATTTTATTATTTAAAGGTGATTATTTTGATTGACATAAATTTTAATCCAGTTAGTTTAATTCTAATAGTTCCCGTGGTATTTATTTTTGTCACTGCACTATTTACACCCTTTAACCGTGAAAGAATTTTAAATGGTTTTTATTCTATTGTAAATAATATCGAATTTATCGCAGCATTACTGATAGCTTTATTAATAACCAAGGGAATTCTTTTTGACAAGAGTAATTTTGTTTTTAAATACATATATGACTTATTACCCTCAGCGGTAAAAGCAAGCCTGGCTGCAAATAATATATATACCTATCTGTGCGCGGCATTTATTATTCTTATAATAGTTGTTCTTTTTTTAAGACTTATTACCTATCCGTTATACAATTATGTATTTGATAATATAGCACATAGTATATATAAATCCATGAATTCATTAGGTACATTTACAAAAAGGATAATATCCCTTTTATGCAGTGTTCCAAGGGCTATAGTAACTTTAATCTGCCTGAGCTTTATATTCTATTTCTTTTCTTATTATTTTACTGTACCGGGACTCTCAAAATATATTGATGAGTCAGAGGTTCTTAATACAGTTTATGATACTGCTCTAAAGCCGGTGGTTGATTCGGATATTGCAAAAAAAATACCGGTAATTGTTAATGATCAGTTCAACAGGCAGGAAGGCATCGGTGATCAGAGAAACAAAATTGCTGAAAACATCAAAGATGCATTGGGCAATTACAATATTAAGGTAATTCAGTACTTTAACGGGGTAACGCTTGACGATGCAGTCGAATCTTCTCCTGAGATTGATAAATTGGCACTTGAGCTGACAAAGAGTGTAAATAACGATTATGATAAAAGTAAAAAAATATATAACTGGATTACTGATAACATTAAATATGACTATGAAAAGGCAAAGATTATAGCCCGGGATACAAGCGGTACACAATCGGGAACTGTTATATGCTATGAAACCAGAAAAGGGATATGCTTTGATTATTCTAGCATGTTTATTTCCATGTGCATGGCTAATAAAATAAAAGTCAGAATTGTGACGGGACTGGGATATAGCGGACTTGCATGGGGAGATCACGCCTGGAACCAGTTCTACGATTCCCAGTCAAAAAGATGGGTGAATGTTGATTGCACCTTTGGAGTAAGCGGTAATTATTTTGACACTTCAAGATTTGCCTTTGATCATAAAAATGCAAAAGTTCAGAAAGAATGGTAAATTTCCCTTTCTAAAAAAATTAGGATATTATCAAATTATATAGTAAATATAGAAATTATTGTAAAAATATTGTAGAATATAATAGATTGACGTAATTTGTATAAATACAATAATTCTGATAGGGGAATAAGAAATGAAAATAAATGGGAAACACATTTCAGGTTTTGAATTCTTACCAATCATTTTTGTAATAATTCTAATTATTTTCGGAGTATTGGAAATTATATCATATCAGAATACGTCTGAGGTCTTGAAAAAAAGTATCATCGAATCTGCCATAAGCAGAACAAAAGATAATTCGAACTTATTAAGTCAGCATTTGAGAGAGTTTAAAACTGTTATTGAAGGTGTCAGTTTCAGATCTTCTGTACGGTCCATGGATTGGTCAAAACAAAAGCCGGTTCTCATTGAGGAGGCTGAACGGTTAAATTTCATGAGGTTCCAGGTCACAGATATGAAAGGTTTTGCTCATTCGACCAGTGGTGATAGCCTTGATCTTTCTGACAGAGAATGGATTCAAAGAGCACTTGAAGGTGAGACCTACCTGTCGGATCCTTTCCCCGGGAGAATTGACAACAAGGTAATACTTGCTTGCTCCACGCCCATACGGAATAAATCTGGAGATATAGTGGGAACTCTTACAGCAAGTATTGATACAGATACATTGTATGAAAGCATCAGCGGGTTAAAAGCCGGAAAAACAGGATATGCATTTATAGTAAGTAAGGAAGGGAAGATAATTTCACATCCGGATAAAGCATTTATTCTTAAAAATCCGGAGGATAGTTTCAATAATCGGGAGCTGGCCCAATTATTAAATACCATATCGGACGAGCAAATGGGATCTTGTTATTATGAGCTTAACGGAGTAACAAAGTTTATTACATATACTCCAATTCCAGGTTCGGATTGGATATTAGCCTTAACCGCGCCTGAACAGGAAGTATTTCACGAGTTGGATATCCTGAAGCAAAAATTCTTCTTGCTTACTTTTATAACTATTGCCTTTTGCATCTTATCCTGTCTTCTGGTGATCGGATATATACTTAAGAGAAAAAAGATTGAAAACCTTGAGATACTGGTTGAAGAAGATAAAAGATTACTTCAGGAATCGGCAGAACTTGAGAAAATAAGAACCCAGTTTTTTGCAAATATTTCACATGAGTTCAGAACACCGCTCAACGTTATTCTATCCTCAATACAACTGTGCAAATACTACTTTGAAAGCGATAAAGCTGTGCAGAAGGGTAATCTCTTTAAACACTTGAAAACAATGAAGCAGAATTGCTACAGATTGATGAGGCTGGTAAATAATCTGATTGACTCTACTAAAATAGATGTGGGTTTTCTTGAAAAACATGCAAGCAATAATAATATAGTTCAAATAGTTGAAGATATAACGTTATCTATTGAGGAATTTACTGAAAATAAAGGCATAAACCTGTTTTTTGAAAAGAATGTTGATGAAAAGTATATTGCCTGCGATGTTGATAAAATTGAAAGAATAATGTTAAATCTCATTTCCAATGCCATAAAATTTACCGATGCGGGCGGAAGTATTTTTGTGAAAGTTCAGGATAAGGGCGATTACATTATTATATCTGTAAAGGATACGGGGGTTGGAATTCCTAAAGAAAAACAAAAACTGATTTTTGAGCGCTTCGTCCAGGTTGAACAAACTCTTACAAGAAATCATGAGGGCAGCGGAATAGGTTTGGCTATGGCAAAGTCCTTTGTGGAAATGCATGGGGGCAGTCTGACAGCTGTCAGCGAATTTGGTAAGGGAAGTGAATTTATTATTGAACTTCCTGTGGTGACAGTTGACAATCCGGAAGAGGTCATACGATATGAAGAGGTTGAAACTCAGAAAAGGATTGAACGCATAAATATAGAGTTTTCAGATATTTATTACTCATAAATCGGGTGAAGAATATAGAAGACTTTATAAAAGTAAAGCAATAAATTATTTTGCCTGATAATATCTTATTATGCTAATATTATAAAAAGGCTGCACAGACACTTTTGACTGAGCTGATAAAATTAGAGGAGCATGGCATACATAATGAATATACAGGCAACTAAACAGGAACTGGAACAAAGAATACAAAATTTAAGAGAAGCGGCTGATAAAAATTACCCTGATTGGGATACTGCAGTAATTTTAAGTCGTGTAAATCAATACTATTTTACAGGAACAATGCAGGAAGGAATCCTGATTATTAAAAAAGACGGAGATACAATGTATTTTGCCAGAAGAAGTTTTGAAAGGGCAGAACTTGAATCGCCGCTTTCATGTATTTATCCTATGGAAAGCTACAGAGATGCTTCTGCAGTGGCCGGGCAGGAATTGGGAAACCTTCTGGTTGAGACTGAGCTCCTTACCATTGGGATTCTTGACAGACTAAAAAAATATTTCTCAATAAATCAAATGTATAGCATAGAAAATATAGTTTTTGGAATAAGAGCAATAAAGAGTCCTTATGAGCTTTTTTGGATGAAGGAATCTGGAAAGATGCACAGCAAGCTTTTTGACGAAATTGTTCCCGGGCTTCTACGGGAAGGAATGTCTGAACTTGACTTTACTGCCGAACTATATGAACAAATGCTGAAAATAGGTTTCCATGGTGTTTCACGCTTTTTCAGGTATCAGACTGAAATGATTGCAGGACAAATCGGCTTTGGGGAAAACTCACTATATCCTACCAATTTTGACGGCCCGGGAGGAATGAGGGGAATGAGTGCCGCAGTTCCTATATTTGGAAGCAGAGACAGGCTGCTTAAAAAGGGTGATCTGGTATTTGTGGATATCGGATTCGGGATGAATGGATACCATAGTGACAGAACACAGGTTTATATGTTTGGCGGAACTCCCTCTGATGAAATAGTAAAGATACACCGCAAGTGTATTGAGATTCAAAAGAGGACTGCTGAACTTCTGAAGCCGGGGAATATTCCTGCCAGAATATATGAAACTGTTATGTCTGAGATAGATGAAGAATTTCTCCGGAACTTTTTGGGCTTCGGAAATAGAAAGGTTAAGTTCCTGGGTCATGGAATAGGACTGCATATAGACGAACTTCCTGCTGTCGCAAAGGGATTTAACAGTCCTTTGCAGGAAAACATGGTCATAGCCCTTGAACCCAAGAAAGGCATAGCAGGAGTTGGAATGGTGGGAGTCGAGGACACTTATATAGTCGGAGCACATGGCGGTAGCTGTATTACAGGCGGAGAGAAGGATATAATTATCGTATGAAAATAGACAGGCTGCTGGGTATTGTTACAATTCTCCTTCAACGGAATAAGGTTACCGCTCCGGAACTGGCCGATAAATTTGAAGTGTCCAGAAGGACTATTCAAAGAGATGTTGAGGATATTTGCAAAGCAGGTATTCCCATAATTACATATCAGGGTGGTGATGGAGGAATTTCCATTGCCCAGGGTTATAAGCTTGACAAAACAGTTATATCAGTGGAGGAGCTTCAAAATATCATAACCGGTTTGAAAAGTATAGGCAGTGTCTCTGATACCACCGGTATAGGCCTGCTCATTTCAAAGCTTTCTCCAAGACAGGTTCACGGTGAACCCGAAGAGAGGGTTCAAATAGATCTCGCATCACACTACAGAGATAGTTTATCTGATAAAATTAAGCTTTTAAAGACTGCTATTAAGCAGAGAAAGCTGGTCAGCTTTGATTATTATTCCGACAAAGGTGTTTCCAGGCGGGTAATCGAACCTTACATGGTCACATATAAATGGTCTTCATGGTACGTTTACGGTTATTGTACAAATAAGAAGGATTTTAGACTATTTAAACTTAACAGGTTATGGGAACAGAATATTACCGGGGACTTTTTTGAGCCCAGAGACATAAAACCCGCAGAAATAAATCTTGATGATTATTTTCAGGACGAAATAAGGCTTACAGCACTATTTGACAGGGAGGTCCAATACCTTTTGGTGGAAGAATACGGACCTAACTGCTATGAAATAACCCATCAGAACAGATTAAAGCTGTCTGTCGGATTTACCAATAAGGAGCATATGATCAGATGGCTTTTGTCATTCGGAGATAAAGTACAGGTTATTGAACCGGTGGAAATAAAAGAAAGAATTATTAATTCAGCAAAAAAAATATTATCTTCATATGAACATGACATATAGTTGTCCGGTTCGATGTGTTAATATAACCTCAGAAAGTGGGAGACGGCAAAAAAATAATGTCAGAAGCCACTTTTATTGCTTACTTAGGCATGATTAAATAATAAAACTCCATTTTAAAATTGGGAAGTTATTGTTTAATCACGCTATACAGGGAAGAATTCAACTGTACCGGTTGTGTAAATATTGCCACACCGGCCTGGGGACAGTGCGACGTGAAGATCTGCTGCGAAAATAACAACCTGCAGCAGTGTGGTGAATGTGATAATTTCCCGTGTTCAATGTTAAATCAGTTTGCCTATGACAAAGTACATGGAGATGATGGAAAGAGAATTGAGCAGTGTAAAAAGTGGACAAAAGGATGCTCTTGTAAATAATAGCTTCTGCCGGATATAGTTATGATATTAGATATTTTAATGGAGGTAGGAATGGGGTCAAATAATAAAGAAAAGGTAGCAGCCTTTTGGAATGACATGGACACGCAGACTTGGGAAAACTTATACACTTATTTTAATGAAGAGGCTGAGATTAACTGGGTTAATACTAATGAAAAATTTACTGTGCAGGAGTTTGTAAGATTAAATAGTGAGTACCCGGGGGATTGGAGGATTGAACTTCAACGCATGGAGGCAACTGACAGTTCGGTTGTCTCGGTTGTAAAAGTAAAGCTCAAAGATCAAGAGGTTTCAGTGCATGGAGTTTCTTTTTTTGAATTCTCACATGGTAAGATAGTATTATTAACCGAATACTGGGGGGATGATACTGTACCGCCACAGTGGAGAACTGATAAGCAAATTGGTACACCGATGGAAAGAGGTAAATCATAATGGTGTTAATAAAAAATTACAACGAATTTATAAATAGAGTTAACCAACTGGGATTTATGGCTTTATCCAATGTACTTACAGGATTGCCCTCTGTTGTTAATGAAACAACTATGCCTTTGGCTGTATTCTTGGAGGATATAAAGGGTTTGTGGCTGCTCATTTGTTTCCATACTTTTATTCTTTTTACCATCCTCAAGAGGCTATGGAGTACATATGGGAACAAGGGCGGGTTAGTCCGGCGGTGATGGAACTGTGGAAATTATTTGAAATGAAATCTCTGCTCAATACCAGTGATATAAGACATGAAATGGGTGTTGGTAAAAAAGGCGGAGGAAAAGTTGACAGTGCTGTTGTAGAGCTGCAGAAGCTTTACCTTATTACTGTAGCCGGCAGCAGAAGAAAGCTCAACAAAGCAGGTGAGCCCTATGGATGGCCGGCAAATGTCTATGACAGG
>JAQSXC010000287.1 GCA_029266335.1 Eubacterium sp.
CTTATTAAAAAGTTTCATGAAAATGGGGTTTACGTTATTGGACGAATAGTAACCTTTAAGGATCCAACGCTGGCGAAAAACAGGGCTGATTTGGCAATTAAAAATTCAAAGGGTTCCCTCTGGTTGGAGAATGGTAAAACACCATGGGCTAATCCTTATAATGAAGAAGCCTGGAACTACAACATAGCAATAGCAAAAGAAGCAGTTTCCAAAGGTTTTGACGAGATCCAGTTCGACTACGTAAGATTCCCAACAGGCAGGAAAGGTGATTTTAACTTTGGAACAAATGTTCCTGAAAAAGCTGTTGCAATAAATGGATTCCTTTCCAAAGCCAACAAAGAAATCCATGAGGGTTTAGGTGTGCCGGTATCTGCAGACGTATTTGCAATTATTGTTGAGAGTAAGCCTGATGGTGAGAGCATTGGACAGAGAATTACTGAGGTTGGAAAGAGTATTTACTGTATAAGCCCGATGATATATCCTTCACATTATGCAAATAATGCTAAAAAAGGTATAATGGCAAACGGAGTAGGTCAGAAAATTAATGGTATTGTATTTACAAAGCCTGATTTGGAACCTTATAAGGTTATGTACAATGCTCTGTTGGCAACAAAGACAAAGATAGCAGAAACTCAAGGCTATAATGCAAAGGTTAGACCTTATCTTCAGGCGTTTACAGCAAAATACCTGCCAAACGGATATTATCAGACCTATGGTCCGCAACAGGTTAAAGAGCAGATTAAAGCAGTATATGATGCAGGTTATGAAGAATGGATTTTGTGGGATCCAAGTAACAAATATCAGGAATCCTATTTTGGTCCGGAAAAGTAATTTTATTTTATAGTAATGTTTTTGACTTAAATGATATCTATAATTTACGGCAGGATAGCTAAAAATAAGCTATCCTGTTTTTTATATTTCGATTATTTACGGATAGGCCTTATTTACTATATAAAAAGAAATAGTAAATTATTGAAAACAAATTAAAGTGGTGATACAATATATAGTATCGGCACTTAAGATAAATACTAAATATAGTTATTGAAAGGGGATAATGAATGAAACTTTCCGAAAATGCTATAACAGTACTTGAAAGAAGGTATTTGGAAAAAAACGAGGCTGGTATCCTTGCAGAAGATGTAGAAGGAATGTTCAGGCGAGTGGCAAAAGCTATTGCGGCTGCTGATGAAAATTATACCGATAAGGCAGGACTTAACAAAATAGAGCAGGATTTTTTTGAAATGATGACCGACCTGGAGTTTTTACCGAATTCACCAACTCTGATGAATGCAGGAAGACCTTTGGGGCAGCTAAGTGCATGTTTTGTTTTACCGGTTGAAGATACAATGGAAGGAATATTTGAGGCCATTAAGAATGCTGCTTTAATACATAAAAGCGGTGGAGGTACAGGATTTAGTTTTTCCAGACTCCGTCCAAAGGGATCGGCTGTAAATTCAACAGGTGGTGTAGCCAGCGGCCCGATAAGCTTTATGAAGGTTTTCAACGCTGCTACCGAAGCGGTTAAACAGGGTGGGACCCGCCGGGGTGCCAATATGGGTATTCTTAGAGTTGATCATCCCGATATTATGGAATTTATTTCATGCAAGAAAGATAACTCCGAGATTACAAATTTTAATTTGAGTGTTGGAATTACTGAGGACTTCATGAAGGCAGTTGAATATAACCTCGAATATGAGCTTATTGATCCTAAGACTAAAAAGCCTGTTGGAAAGCTAAATGCAAAAAAAGTTTTTGATGTTATAGTTGAAATGGCCTGGAAAAACGGTGAACCGGGAATCATTTTCCTTGACAGGCTTAACAGAGACAATGTAACACCGCGTCTGGGTGAAATTGAAAGCACAAACCCTTGTGGTGAACAGCCTTTACTTCCATTTGAGGCATGTAACCTTGGTTCAATAAATTTATATAACATGCTTAACGCAGAAAAAAATTCTTTGGATTTTGACAAGCTGAGTACTACTGTTAAAAAAGCTGTGCATTTTTTGGATAATGTAATAGAAGTAAATAAATATCCTTTGCCAGAGATTGATCAGATGACCAGGGGTACCAGAAAAATTGGACTGGGTATTATGGGATGGGCTGATATGCTGTGTGCCCTGGGAATACCGTATAATTCACAGCGAGCTATTGATATGGCCGACAAGGTTATGGAATTTATTCAAAAAAATGCACAGCTGGCATCCCAGGAACTTGCTGAACAGAAAGGTGTATTCCCTTATTATGAAGACAGCATTTATGCAAAGAAGGGAATTAAGCTGAGAAACGCAACAACTACGACAATTGCTCCAACTGGTACTTTAAGTCTTATTGCAGGAGTTTCAAGCGGGATTGAACCTATATTTGCCATATCATATATCAGAAATGTTATGGATAATAATGAACTTGTTGAGGTTAACCCGGTATTTAAAGATGCGGCTGTAAAAGGAAACTTTTATTCAGACGAGCTGATGAAGAAAATTGCAAAGTCCGGTACTATAAAGAATATGGAGGAAATTCCAAAGGAGGTCCGTGACATTTTTGTAACAGCTCATGATGTATTGCCGGAATGGCATGTAAAAATGCAGGCTGCTTTTCAAAGGCATACTGATAATGCAGTGTCGAAAACCGTTAATCTGAGTCATGATGCGACAACAGATGACGTCAGAGAGGTTTTCTCATTAGCATATAAGACACAATGTAAGGGCGTAACTATTTACAGAGATGGAAGCCGTGACATGCAGGTACTCAATATTGGCAAGGTGCAGGGTAAAGAGGATAATCAACCGGTAGCAGCTGAAGAGAATGTATACTGCGATTCCTGTAATGATATATCAAAGAGAATATCAGGTATTGAACCAAGACCAAGACCGGATATAACTACCGGTTTTACTGAAAAGGTCAGAATTGGATGCGGAAACTTATATATAACTGTTAATTATGATGAAAACGGAATTTGTGAAGTGTTTACAAATACAGGACGGGCAGGAGGATGTCCCTCCCAGTCTGAAGCTACAAGCCGTTTGGTTTCTGTAGCTCTGCGCTCAGGGATGGATGTTAAATCAATTGTTGAACAGCTGAAGGGAATAAGATGTCCGTCGACCATCCGCCAGAAAGGTCTCAAGGTATTATCGTGTCCTGATGCTATTGGCAGACTTATTGAAAAGGTTGCAAAAATTCAAAGCGGTAAGGACGACAATATGAACAATGACTTTATGACTCAGGAATACAGTGTTGTTTCTAGGCCTAATGCTTCTGAGAGCAATGAAACTGCCTGCGCCGACAACTGTCATGTATGTACAATGCGAGAAGTGTGCTCAAACCCTGAGCTTGGAATTGAGGAAGAAAGCCTGGGAGGCGCTTGCCCTGAGTGCGGCAGGACAGTTGAGCATGAAGGAGGCTGTGTTATCTGCAGAAACTGCGGATATAGCAAGTGTGGGTGAGACCTTTTGTGTGGGTTGTAATTAATAAATTGACTTTTGGGAATTAATACCGTCACGACTGTAAGTAAAAAACTTCATAAAAAGCATATATTTAAATAGAACTGAATATTTCAATAGTTATAGGAATTTAGATCAGATAAATTCCTATAACTATTTTTTTTGAATTTACTATTTAGAATCGAAAATAAACAGTCTAATTATGTTTAATTTACTTCCATTTTCGGGTTGATATTAGGTTTAAAATATTAAAAAGTTTCAACATTTTTATATATTACTGTCAATTTTAAACTAATTATAGTAAGATATATTCAGGCGTAGAAGAAATCACAAGAAAAAGGTCTTTTTTATTTTTTGATGGGCATGAATTTGTTTGGTGGGCTAACAAAAGAGTTTTTATTATTTCAACAGAGATTGGATTCTGAAAATGAATTATCGATATATTTGGGTGGAGTTCCACATTCCACTTATCTTATCGTGCCATGTGGAGATTGTGGTGTTGATGACGAGGAAAAATGGTAAAAATTAACAATTGGAGATAAACTTATGGGAATAAAAAAAATTACAGCAAGCGATTTTCTGGCTCTAGGATTATATACATTTGCAGGGTTTGGACTAGAAGTTTTACTTTCTATGGTACTTCCAAATTTATTA
>JAQSXC010000288.1 GCA_029266335.1 Eubacterium sp.
AGCTTCGGATTGTCCAGTCCTGAGCAGTAATCTACTGCTAATTTCTGTGCTGCAACACAGTTCTTAAACTCAATTGCAGATGCTGAGGTAGTTTCAGTTGCTGCGTGATCTATACTTCCCGCCATATATCCGCCTGACGCAGCTGAGTCTGGTTGTTTTAATGCAGAGCCATATTTAACACCGCTTTCTGCTTCCACTTTTCCTGATAAGTATCCGGGTTGTGATACCAATAAGCTATAGCACATAAGCGTAAGACCCGTGGCATTTGCTGTAGGTCTTACAGTAGAGCCATCATATGGTGTATCCCAATTAGGTGCTGTGAGGTCATTTCCACTTCTGTTGTTATAAGCAGCCTGGGCATTTTTAGTTAACCAATCAATATACTGAGTCTGTCCGCCAAGTGTGATGAGCTTGTATATTCCACGCATCAGGATCCCTCTGAATACGTGTTCAAAGCCGCCGAGAGTATCCGGCCTGTAAAGTCCGGCGCCGCCAACATCATCCTCATACACTACTATCTGGTCGACTCCTGTAGTAAAGTGTACTTTTGCGAAATCGGCAGCCTTGCAGGCATCTGCTATATAGCTGTTATCTTTAGTCAGGTCATATAGATTTGATGCAAGTTCAATGAATATTCCTGCGTTATATGTATAGAAGTTATTATCCCAATAACGCCCCTCTGTGGTTATAGAGTTCTCAATACCTCCATCCGGACGCATGAAACTGGTCTTTATCCAGCTATATATATCCTGAGCTATTTCTTTGTAGGTCCTATCGGTATTTGTCAGGTTGTTGTGAACTTTTTCATTAGGATAGTACTTTGCAAGCTGGGCAGCAACAATGGCCCAGCCATTTGTAGGTACATCCTTCTGATCCCTTACACCACGTTCACGCCACATTCCACCGCCCCAGGTGTTGTCTACATTATTTGAATAAAAAAAGTTGAAGTGCCACTTTGCCTGATCAAGCATGTACTGGTCACCTGTAGCGGCATAAGCAGACATGGTAAACTGAGACATCCATGAGTAGTCATCATTCCAGTCACCATCATTTATTATCCAGCATTTTGGATTTCCAAAACGGTCCACAGAGTGGGTTGCCTCAAACGAGTAAAATGTCTCACTGATTTTATCCTTATTCTTTCCAGTCGCATTATAGTACTCTGTAAGTAATTGACGGTCATAAGAATTTTCCCAGAAATGGTAGCCGCCTCTAATATCACCGCTGTTATAATATGCATTTAAAAAAGCGGTCATACATCTCTCTACGTCAGACTCATTAAAAGAATATGCAGCCATTGACGTTGTTGGAAGGCTTAAACTAAGGATACATGCAGCCAATACTGCCGCTAGCAGCTTAATAACACCTTTCTTTTTTAACATAGATATTTCCTCCTTTGACAATTCGATTTGATACTTTGGTTTACCATTGTCTGTGCAACAATGTAGTCCGATATTTCGATTGTATTATGTGTAAGTATTATGTTACATTTATTTGCTACAAAAATTAATGTAATTTTGTAGACACTCAAAGGTAAAAATGTAGTTTTCCTTTTTAAGACATTAATTCAATTGTAGCGTTACCTGCCATTAATGAAGTCTATAGACTCTGGCTTCATAAGGCATCAATACGAAAGCTTCAGATATGTTAAAATCACATGAAGCATAATTTGATAAAAGTAATTCCTCTTCCTGATGTTCGGGGATACTATTTATATCAAATTGTGATGATTCATTGGAGAAATTCATTATTATCATTACGCAGTCGTCTTCCAGTTTTCTGATATATGAGATTGTTCCGGTGCTATTTTCAAGTAACGGAATGTACTCGCCATAAATAAGTACCGGATTTTCCTTTCTTAGTTTTATAAGCTTCCTGTAAAAATTTAAAATCGAATTCTCATCCTTTATATTGCTTTCTACGTTAATAAATTTATAGTTGGAATTGACTTTTATCCAAGGAGTAACTGAAGTAAATCCGGCATTTCTGCTGCTATCCCACTGCATAGGGGTACGGGCGTTATCCCTTCCCCGTTTGTGAATCAGCTGCATAATCTCCTTTTCATCCATATTGCCCTCAAAAACTTTCTCTTTATAAAAGTTCAAGGTTTCTATATCCCTGTAGTCATCAATAGATTGGAATGCTACATTTGTCATACCTATTTCCTCACCCTGGTAAATGTATGGAGTACCTTCAAGGGTATGTGTTAAAGTGGCCAGCATTTTAGCAGATTTTTCTCTATAAAGCCCATCATCTCCGAAGCGGGACACCGCCCTGGGATTGTCGTGGTTATTCAGGAACAGGCTGTTCCAGCCTTTACCGTGCAACTCTTTCTGCCATTTTGACAATATGCTTACAAAATCAGTTAATTTCCAGTCAATAACATCCCACTTTCCCCCTTTACCTGTATCAATTCCCATTAATTCAAACTGGAATATCATATCCAATTCATTTCTTGACTCCTCAGTATATAAAAGACCTGTATCCACTGTAACATTTACCGTTTCTCCAACCGTCATGCAATCATACCTGCTTAGTACATTTTTGTTCATCTCCTGAAGAATTTCATGAATTCCCGGCTGATTGGCATACAGATCCTCGTCAAAAACAAATCTGTCAGCCGGTGTAACAGCCCTTTCAGAATCACCTAACCCTTCAGGCTTGCTAAGCAAATTAATGACATCCATCCTGAACCCGTCTATTCCTTTATCAAGCCACCAAACCATCATTTTAAATATTTCTTCTTTTACTTCCGGATTTGACCAATTTAAATCCGGCTGCTTCTTTGAAAACAAATGAAGGTAATATTCATCCGTATTCCTGTCATATTCCCATGCCGGACCTCCGAAATAAGATTTCCAGTTGTTTGGCTCACTTCCGTCTTTAGCTTTTCTCCATATATAGTAATCCCGTTTATCACTGTTGATATCTGCTCGCGATTCAACAAACCATTTGTGCTCATCAGAGGTATGATTTATTACCAAATCCATAATGATTTTCATATCTCTTTTGTGTACCTCAGAAAATAAAGTTTCCAAATCCTCGATTGTTCCAAATTCACTCATAACTCCATAATAATTTGAAATATCATACCCGTTATCATCATTTGGAGATTCATATACCGGGCAAAGCCATATAACATCAATCCCAAGGTGTTTTAAATAATCCAGCTTTTGAAGGATACCTTTCAAATCGCCAATTCCATCAGCATTTGAATCATAGAAGCTTCTGGTATAAATCTGATACACAATTGCTTCTTTCCACCATTTTTTATTCATAACTTAATCCGTCCTTTACTTAAATTCAACTTGAGACTAACCGAAAAATACATCTAGAGAGTATATTCCCCCTAGATGTATTGAACAAAGGCGCTATACAATTTGTTTTCGTCCAACTCACTGAAAACATGCATATATTCCTTAACAGAACAGGCTTGTAATACTTATTTTGCTGCTCCTAATTTTACCCATGCTTTTTGTATTTCGTCTATAGCCTGTTCTTTGGTTTTCGATTGTCCTATGTATGACTGCATTATTTCACCAAACTTTTGATGGAAGCTGTCAAGAGAATAGTTAACAGGAGCTCCGGAAGATGGTGTGGACTTTGTTAATTCAGCAAATGCCTTTGGCAGCTTCATATCAGGTGATGAAATATCCTTGACAGGTCCTATAACTTTAGCAACTCCACCAAACCAATTCTTCCCATAATCTGATGTATATAACCAGTTAAGAAGATTTTTTGCATCTGTCAATACCTTTGAATCTTTATTAACTCTTAAGCATTGTGCTGAACCCGCACATACATTTGCCTTACCGGCATCCTCACTTACAGGGTACAGCATTACCCCAAAATCAAAATCGGGAGTTATTTTTGTAACACCTGATTCAACCCATTGTCCCTGACCTGTTATCATTGCTGCCTTTCCATTTGCAAAAGTACCGATCTGAGCATTAAAATCATTTTCCAGCGGTTTTGGAGTTCCATATTTTACTGTCAGGTCAATAAAGTTAAAATAATTCATTAGTGTCGGATGGTCTGCAAACTTTGTAGTTCCGGCTAAAAAGTCATTTACAAGTTTAGC
>JAQSXC010000073.1 GCA_029266335.1 Eubacterium sp.
AAACTCATCCTTGAATATTTCAACCTATACTGTTATAATAGCTAACAGATATGACCATAAGATAATATTTATGAAATGCAATGATGGAGAAAAGTAAGCGAGATAAGCTGTTTCAGAGAGAAGGCATCACCGGCTGAAAGTGCCTTTAACAAACTGCTTGCCGAAGTTCCCTCCGTAGCTGTGGCTCTGAACCCTTAATCAGATTGACTGTGCCCATTAGATTTACTGGACAGTTTTATCCATGTAGGAGCTGCCGGTGTAAACCGTTATATTGTAAAGAGTTTGGAGAGCTGCTGTATTTCCGGGTTTGTTATGTGTTGTAAAATAATGTGTAGCAAATTTGTTTCATGCAATGTGTAAGCAGAAATCTGCATATCCAAAAAATCTGGGTGGTACCGCGGAGAATGCCTTCGTCCCTTTTCTGGGATGGAGGCTTTATTTATGCGAAAGCAAATTTTCCCGGACCCGGTATTTAAGTAAAAATATATTTTGGCAGGAAAAAGGCACAGAATACCTGTAATAGTATACTGCTCAGACGAAAGCGGGTTTGCCGCCTTTGTCTGTTCGAATGAATATATGAAAGGAGAGAATAGACGTGATCGAAAAAATCAGTATTTTAAGAGATGCTGCACTTGGCAAAATAAAAGAAGCCGGAAGCAGTGCAGAGGTTGAAGAACTCAGAGTAAAACTACTGGGTAAGAAGGGTGAATTGACTGAAATGCTCAAGGATCTCAAAAACATGGCTATTGAAGAAAGAAAACAATTTGGTCAGGAGGCCAATGAGTTAAAGAATGAATTAACCGAGTTTTTGGAGGCAAAGTTCAAGGAACTTAGCGCAAATGATGTTAAGAAGTCCCTGAGCAGCGGTTCAAGCTTTGACATTTCATTGCCGGGAACCCAGTTTAAGGTTGGTTCACTGCATCCTGTCACAATTGTTCAGAAGGAAATCGAGAAGATATTTACAGGAATGGGCTTTAATATAGTTGACGGTCCTGAAGCTGAAGAAGAGTTTTTTAATTTTGAAGCTTTAAATATACCAAAGCACCACCCGGCAAGAGATATGCAGGATACCTACTGGCTTGAAAACGGTTCTCTGCTCAGAACACATACTTCACCCTGTCAGGTGAGAGCTATGCAGAAATACGGAGCTCCTTTAAAGGTAATAGCACCCGGCAGATGCTTCAGAAACGAGAGTACCGATGCATCTCATGAAAATACCTTTTTCCAGTTGGAAGGAATGATGATAGATAAAAACGTATCCATCGCAAACCTTATATATGTAATGAAATTATTGTTGTCCGAGGTGTTTAACAGAGATGTTAAAATCAGACTCAGACCGGGCTTTTTCCCATTCGTTGAACCTGGCTTTGAGTTGGATTTAAATTGTATGATTTGCGGCGGAAAAGGCTGCCCGACCTGTAAACATTCAGGCTGGATAGAACTTCTCCCTTGCGGGATGGTACACCCCAACGTACTACGCTATGGCGGTATAGACCCTGAAGAATACACCGGTTTTGCATTTGGTTTGGGTCTGACCAGACTTGCAATGATGAAATATGGAATAAGTGATATCCGTGTTCTTAATTCAGGTGATTTGAGAGCTATGGAACAATTTTCAGTAAGATAGGAGGGAAGCAAGTTGAAGATATCACTAAATTGGTTAAAAGATTACGTTGATTTGGACGGTATTGATATAAAAGAGCTGTGGTACAGATTTACCATGTCAGCTGCTGAAGTGGAAGAGGTTGAATTTGTAGGACAGGATATTCAAAATGTAGTAGTTGCCAAGGTGTTAAGCGTTGTCCCGCATCCTGAGTCAAAGAAGCTTAAAATAACTCAGGTTGATTCAGGTGACGGCATACTTCAAATAGTTTGCGGAGCACCCAATGTTACTGAGGGAATTCTGGTTCCGCTAGCGAAAATAGGCGGTTCGGTTAAAAATATGCCAGAACTGGGCAAGGTAAAACTGGTTGGGGTTGAAAGTTTCGGAATGCTTTGCTCTGCAAAGGAACTTGGAATCACCGATGACCACAGCGGACTTCTGGTACTTGAAGGGGATTATGCACCCGGAACAGATATAAAGTCAATTATAGATATAGAAGATGTTATTATCGAAATTGATAATAAATCACTCACAAACAGACCTGACTTGTGGGGACATTATGGAATCGCACGTGAAATTGCCGCTATATACGGCAGAGAACTGAAGCCAATGAAACTGGATGATCTTAAGGGTTCTGAGAATATGCCAGAGCTTGATATTTCAGTAGAGGACTCAGAAAAATGTTTCAGATATTCCGGACTGAAGGTTGACGGAGTAAAGAAGCTGGAAACTTCTATGAATATGAAGGTCAGACTGTTCTACTGCGGAATGAGACCAATATCTCCGCTTGTTGATCTGACAAACTATCTGATGCTTGAAATGGGCCAGCCCATGCATGCCTTTGACAGCAGGCAGGTGGAGAGCGGAATAGTTGTAAGATCAACCAAAGAACCCACAATGTTTAAAACCCTTGATGGAACGGAAAGAAAACTGCCTGAAGATGTTTTACTGATCTGCAACAAGGAAAAACCGGTTGCAATAGCAGGTATAATGGGTGGAGAAAACTCGGAAGTTTTGGAAGATACGACATCAATATTACTGGAGTCAGCAAACTTTGAAGGCTCCTCTACAAGAAAGAGTTCTACTAAAATAGGTCTTCGTACCGAGGCCAGCGCCCGCTATGAAAAGATGATTGACCCTAACATGACTGTTACGGCAATACAGAGGTTTGTAAAACTATTGAAGGATATGCAGCCCGATATCCGGTTTGCATCCGGTTTGACAGATGTTTACTGCACTAAACTTGAACCTATTGATATTACCATCACAAAGCCATATATAGACAGATATATCGGAAACACTCTGACGCGTGACAGAATGGTTGATATCCTCAGATCTCTGGAATTCAAGGTTGATGTGGAAGGAGATACCTTCAATATAAAGGTACCTACCTTCAGAGCTACAAAAGATATAACCATGAAGGTTGATATTATAGAAGAAATTACAAGAATATACGGTTATGACAACATTCAGCCCCAAACGCTGGATATACCTTTGAAGCCGCTCCAATACAATGAGGAAAGACTCACTGACCACAAGATTAAGGAGCTGCTTTCCGAAAGATTCGGTGCAAGTGAAGTAAACAGCTATATCTGGTATGACAATACCTTTAACAGCAAAATGGGCCTGGAAACAAATGGCCGGGTAAAGGTACTGAACCCGCAGGCACAGGATGCCAATACCCTTAGAGACAGCATGGTACCCGGAATGCTGGCTTTTGCTGAAAAGAATGAAAAATCCTATGACGATTTTATGCTGTTTGAAATCGGAAATGTATTTACTGCTCCTTCTGCAAAGGATAAATGCGAGCAGCATAAAAACATTTGTATACTGGCTGCCAGCAAAATAAAGAGCGAAGATGAACTCTTCTATGACTTAAAGGGCATAATTACTTTTACGGTAAAAACTCTTAAAAATGCAAATGTTGATTTTTCGGCATGTACTAATGGGTATAACTGGGTTCATCCTATGAAATCAGTAGATATAAGCGCAAATGGAACTCTTATGGGTTACCTGAGTGTAGTTCATCCTACCATAAAAAAGAATATTGCCAAGAAGTTGAATATAGCGATTCTTGAAATAAACAGGGATGTTCTGCAGGCTATAGATAAAGAGGTTATAAAATACAGGGAGCCATCAAAGTTCCCTGAGGTTACTCTGGATTACAGTTTCCTGGTTGATAACGAAGTTACTTTTGATAAGGTTAAAGAGGATATAAGTGCATTTAAATCTGAACTGCTCAATAGCTTTGATTTTGTTACTCTTTATACAGGCAAAGGCCTTCCGGAGGGAAAAAAGAGCATGACCTTCAGGTTTGTAATAGGTTCAGCAGAAAAGACACTGTCAAGTGAAGACATAAATGCCTTTGCACAGAGTTTGATCGATTATATGGGCAGCGTTGGTTATTCTTTAAGATAATTATTATAATTAAGAAATAATAAAAAAATATCAGTTGAGAATTTATCTCACTGATATTTTTTTATGTGAGCAGCCCAGTTAATAGCAGAACTGCTTACTTGTTTTTAACACTATTTTCGTAAAATTCAACCATTCTTTTGGTCATCTGTCCGCCTATAGGACCGCCTTCCGAGCCATTCTGCTTGGATGTCAAATCACCTTTATAATGGTCGTTGTTTTCTTTTGTGAATTGAGTTCTGCCGATCTCAGCAGCACATTCCATCTTGAATTTGTTCAGTGCATCTCTACTATCTGCAACAAGTGGTGTCTTTGGTCTTGACATGATAAATCTCCTTTTTTGGTTAAAATAAATTTATGGATGTTCATTAAATGGAACAACTATTTATAACTATAATTGTTCCTTAGGCAGGATCAACTAATAACTTCCCCTTTTTAAGACGGCTGTTTTCCGCCAATACATCGTTGTTGGAAAGCACTGCTTCGCAGTACTTCGTTGCAATAAAGCAATTATTGCTCCTTCCTTAGCCTTGTATTTACGAAAAATATCTCGCCTTAAAACGGAGTTTTTTTACTTGATCATGCCTTAATACTATTTTGTAAAAAAAAGAGGTTTTGAATCCCGGTAAATATTACATTTAATGGTTTATGATACTTTTAAAAAAACATATATATTATATTGTAGATAATCCAAAGAGCATCTTAGAATGAATCATTTAAAAGCTTTATAAAAAAATGGAAATTTAAACTTTTATTTAGAAAAACCGAGTGGTATACTAGAAAGGAAAAATTTTTTCCAAGGTAGAAATACCAGAAGAAGCAAAAATTATGGAGTTGCAATACGGGAGGGTAATTTTATGGAAAGAATCACATTTGACAGTTCAAAAGCAGCAAGTTTTTTGAGTGATTATGAAATCAATTATTTTGAAGGATATGTAAAACAGGCTCATGAAATGCTGCATAACAAAACCGGCCCTGGAAACGAGTTCCTGGGATGGGTTGATCTGCCTTTGAATTATGATAAGGAAGAGTTTGCAAGAATCAAGAAGTCAGCAGAGAAAATCAAGTCAGATTCCGATGTTCTGGTGGTAATAGGTATCGGAGGATCTTATCTTGGAGCAAGAGCCGCAATAGAAATGCTTTCACACTCTTTCTACAACATGCTGCCAAAAAGCAAGCGAAAAACACCTGAAATTTATTTCGTTGGTAACAATATCAGTTCAACCTACGTAACAGATTTACTTGAATTAATCGAAGGAAAGGAAGTCTCTGTTAACGTAATATCAAAATCGGGTACAACTACTGAACCGGCCGTTGCTTTCAGAATTTTCAAGGAATATATGGAAAACAAGTATGGAAAGCAGGAAGCTCAAAAAAGGATTTATGCTACAACTGACAAGGCAAGAGGAGCACTGAAGAAGCTTGCTGATGAAGAAGGCTATGAATCCTTTGTTATCCCTGATGATGTCGGAGGCAGGTTCTCAGTTTTAACAGCAGTAGGTCTTTTACCTATAGCAGTGTGCGGAGCCGATATCGACAAAATCATGCAGGGTGCTGCAGATGCCTGCAAGCTTTACAAGGATGTGGATTTCAAGAATAATGACTGCTACAGGTATGCTGCGGCAAGAAATGCTCTGTATAATAAAAACAAGACTATTGAAATAATGGTTAATTATGAACCATCACTTCACTTCTTTACTGAATGGTGGAAGCAGCTTTACGGAGAAAGTGAAGGAAAGGATCAAAAGGGAATATTCCCTGCCGGTGTTGACTTTACTACCGATTTGCACTCAATGGGTCAGTATATTCAGGACGGCCTGAGAAATCTTTTTGAAACTGTAATTCATGTTGGGAAGGCTAAAAAGAGTATTACTATCAAGGAAGACAAGGATAACATAGACGGCCTGAATTTCCTTGCCGGCAAAGATATGGATTTCGTTAACAATAAGGCTTTTGAAGGAACCCTGCTTGCCCATACGGATGGAGGAGTTCCTAATTTTGTTATTAATGTACCGGAACTTAATGAATACTATTTCGGCAACATGGTATACTTCTTCGAAAAGGCATGCGGTATCAGTGGTTATCTGCTCGCAGTTAATCCATTTGATCAGCCCGGGGTAGAAGCATATAAGAAAAATATGTTTGCATTGCTGGGAAAACCGGGATATGAAGAACAGAAGCAGCAGCTTGAAGCCAGACTGGCAAAATAATAAATAAGACTATAAAACAGATAATTAACGGCTGGCTCATGAGACAAGCGTAATTCTTATGAGCCGGCTGTTTATTTTTTTAGAAAAGCCAACTCAAACAAGTGGCAAAAATCGACTTAATTATAATGAGTTGTGTATAAAAAGTTCAGTCTATTCACAATTTAAGGCTGAAAGTATATAATGTAATCATCAAAAACAGCGATGCATTTAAAGAAAAGGGGCATGCAAATGGATAATCGTGTCAAGTCCAAATTGACGGATATAACAAGTAAAAATGAGAGTGGAATATCAAGCTTTTCAATAGCTTACTCAGGTAAAAAAATGGATAACTCTGAGGTGAGCTATGAAATAATTTCGGCATTAAAGGCCGGAACGGATATGTTTATAGAACTTAACAGCTCACTTTTGAATATGGAGCATTATGATAAAAAAAATCTCGCGGAGCAGTTTACAGAAGGCTTGCAGCATTTAGGAATTGAACACAGAAATAAAAAGGTATTTAATGATGCCAGTCGAAAGATCTTGTCTATAACTCTTGAAAGTAAAAAAGTAGAAGGTTTTGAAATATGTGCCCTGATCCCAAAGGAAATATGGGGTGATCCTGAAATCAGAAAGCTCATACCCAAATCAGGAGTCCGCTACTATCTGCCACTTGAAGAAACAGAAAATAATCTTTCAGCCTTTGTCGAATTGTCAGAAGAAGAAAAGCTTGAAATTTGCAGAATGGTTATCTTTGATCATATTATGCTGGCTACTATGGGAATAAAAACAGTACATCTGTCAAAAAATGATATTGATCAACTTATTAATAAGGGTTGACCAATGTTTGCATATTAGTAATTGACTGTATTGGAAAAAACTGATATTGTTAATTTGTACGTCTCAATTGGAGGAACGTAATACCATGAACTACGAAGAAGCTATGGAATACATACATGGTACCCTTAAATTCGGAAGTAAACTAGGTTTGGACAGTATTACCAAACTGATGGATTTTATGGGAAATCCACATAAAAAAATGAAGTTTGTCCATATAGCCGGAACAAACGGAAAGGGATCTACAACTGCTTTTATCAGCCATATTCTTATGGATTCAGGATATAGAACCGGTATATTCACATCACCTTATATACAAAGATTTACCGAGAGAATAAAAGTAGACAATAAAGAAATAGACGCTCAAGAACTTGCCGATATAATTACATTTGTAAAATCCAAAATCCATATGATGCTGGAAATGGGATTTGCTCATCCCACAGAGTTTGAAATTATTACGGCTGTAGCTCTTGAATACTACTATAGACAGAAATGTGATATCGTTGTTTTAGAGGTTGGTCTTGGAGGACGTTATGACTCGACCAATGTTATTGAATGTCCGGAAGTTGCTGTTATAACAACGATAAGTCTGGATCATACTGACAGATTAGGTGGAACACTGGCCGAAATTGCCTATCAAAAGGCAGGTATCATCAAGAAAAATTGTCCCACTGTTCTTTACCCTCAAGTACCGGAAGCCGAACAGGTCTTTAAAGATGTTTGCAGGGACATGAACAGCAGTATGCATATTGTAGAGCTGGATTCCTTAGCTCTTAAAAAGTTTGGCCTTGAAGGACAAATATTTGATTATAGAGATTATGCGGGTTTAAAAATCAAATTATTGGGTGACCATCAACTGCGGAATGCTGCAGTTGCTATAAATGCCTGTGAAGTTTTAATAAATAAAGGCTATAAAATTGCTAATACTAATATTAGAAATGGCATTGCCGATACAATCTGGCCGGGTAGACTGGAAATAATAAATACCGATCCTGTGGTTTTAATTGACGGAGCGCATAACCTGGAGGGCGGGCAGGCACTCAATGCTTCGCTTGACAGATATTTTGGAAACATGGAAAAGGTATTTATTGTAGGATTTCTGGGAGATAAGGATTATGAGCATATAATGGATATGCTTGCAGATAAGGCTAAACTTATCATTACCGTTACTCCTGACAATCCAAGAGCAATCCCCTCCGGTGAACTGGCTGCCAAACTGGCTAAATATTCAAACTGTGTTAAGGATGGAATTACTTTAGAAAATGGCTTAAGGCTTGCCTTGGAAAATATCGGTCCCAATAGCATGATTTGCGCATTTGGGTCGCTGTATATGATTGGGCAGATCAGGGATTTATTTAAGGTATGGAATTGAAGTTATTCCAGATATTGTTTTACCAAGAGATGAGAGTGTATACCAGAAGTATTCTAGTACTTTGAAGGGAGCCGATGTTCATGGATCTGAGTCAGGAGATCAGAAGTTTTACACCTATAGACATTGAAAAATTTTCTCAGGATAATAAAGTATCAGAAAAAATTATTGATTCCGTTAAAGCATATAACAAGGCAATAGAATACCTTAAAACCGGCAGCGAAGATATAGCAATCATAGAATTAAAAAGGGTGGTGGCAATTAATCCTGATTTTTATGAGGCGGTCAACCTTTTGGGATTATGCTACGCATACACTAAGCAGCTTGATAAGGCTGAAGCACTTTTTGGCAAAGTTGTTCAAAGTGAAAATAATGTATTAAAAGCTGCAGACTATCTGAACTATATTACCGACGGTGACAGCGGAGCTTCCAGAAAAGCTGCAAGGCAGGGGAAGATTATCTCAAAGAAGCAAAAAACAGCTGAGCCGCAAAAAGAGCCCTCCAGGAAAGAAGCATTCAAGGATGAGGAAGTTCAGGCAGAATATCTGTTATTTAAAAAGCTGGGAAATATATTTAAAAAGCCTCAGATTACATTAGCATTCAATATATTTAGTGTGATTTGTCTGGTGGCAGCTATAATTTTCTTCGTTATCACAATAAAGGAACCCAGAGAAGTTAAAACTGAAGATGAACCCATTGCAAATGCATCAGTCAATGATAATTTGGATAAAGTTCTTGCACAAAACAAAGAGCTGCAGGAACAGCTGGATGCTGCCAATCTGAAATTAAAGCAGTACCAGCTGTCATCAGATCTTTCCCAAATATCTTCACTTTATAATCAAAAAAAATATGAAGAAGCTGCAGACAAATTAAAAGCAATTCCTGTTAAAGAGCTTAACAGTGATCAAAAAAAGAAATACGATGCTTTAAAGGGTGATGCTTATCAAAAAGCTGCATCTGCACTGGCTACCCAGGGAAACACACTTTTTAGCAGCGGTAAATATTCTGAAGCTATTGAAAAATTGGAGAAAGTATTTAAACTTGGGGACAAATGGAGTTTTGGAGACAAAGCTTTATATGTTCTCGGAAAAAGTTATGTTGAAGAAGGGGATAACCAAAAAGCTGCAGAAGCATATCAAAAGCTTATTGAGCAGTATCCCAAATCTTCATATGTTAAATATGCCAAAAGCAGACTAAGCTCCATTCAATAGAGTGCCTATAATAGACAAACATTAAATATATAAAAAGCTGACAACCATTTAATTGGTGTCAGCTTTATCACTTTCATTTGCATCCAGCGGGTATTTACGAATCAGGATTATTTCAACCCTTCGGTTCTTTGCTTTTCCTTCATCGGTTGAATTATCGTACTTTGGAGAATACTGTCCATAACCTTCAAAGGAAAATCTTGCAGGATCCAAACCTCCGTTATCAATAAAGAAATTCATTACATTAATGGCTCTCATGGCACTTAAATCCCAATTTGAACGAAACTGTGAAGTTTTTATGGGAACATTGTCAGTGTGCCCGACAACTTTGATATCATTATCCAATCCTTTAAGCATTTCAGAAATATGCAGCAGCATTGGATGTACATTACCCAGTACATCGGCTTTTCCCGAGTTGAATAGTACCACATCCTGGATAGATATACCAAGTCCTTTTTCACCTAAAGTTACACTAATTTTATCGGAATAGCCACTGGATTTAATTTCTTCTTCAATACTCTGCTTTATTTCAGTCATTTTATCTTCTTCCTGCTCATTCAGGGTTGGAAGATTATCCATTGGAATGAGTGAAGTCCCGTTTTTATCGAGAACTCCCGATCCTCCGGAAAAAATAATATTAAACTGCTCGCTGACCTTTTCCATTTTTTCATTATCCAATTTACTCATTGCAAACATTACTATGAACAGAGCAAGCAGTAAAGTGAGCATATCTGCGTAAGGAATCAGCCAGGTTTCATCAACATGTTCCTCGTGATGCACTTTTTTCTTAGACATATGTAATAGCCTCCATAAGCCGATGTACGACTCAGATATAAATTCTATTCAGCTTTAGCGGGATTCTCAGTCTTCTGCTCAAGTCTGGCTCTTTCTTTTGGATCCAGCATTCCTGACAATTTCAAAATAATGCTTTTGGGATTTTCTCCGGCTTGAATTGATAAAACTCCTTCGAGAATAATTTTCATTGTATTTATTTCCTCATGGGATTTTCTTTTTAATCTTGAAGAAAAGGGATGGCATATGACGTAGCCGAAAAATATACCGTATAGGGTGGCAACAAAGGCGGCAGCTATCATATGACCGAGCTTCTCAGTGTCATTCAGGTTTCCCAGCGCGCCTATCAGACCGATAACGGCACCTAAAACTCCAAGTGTCGGAGCGGCACCGCCGGCAGTTGAAAAAACACTTGCACCTGCCCTGTGTCTTTCTTCCATACTGTCAATTTCACTGTTTAAAACTTCTGTTATGTACTCCTGTTCTATTCCATCGATTACCATTCCAAGTCCTTTTTTCATAAACTTGTTGTCTATGTTCTGCATAACCGATTCCAGAGACAGAAGACCGTCCTTTCTTGCTGTTTGGGAAAGGTCGGCAATTTTTTCAATAATTTCTGCAGGGTTTTCACTTTTTCGGTCTCTGAATAAAACCGACGCTATTTTTGGTATTTTCAAAAACTCCTTTTTGGGAAAGGAATTCATAACCGCAGCTGTTGTTCCTATTAAAATAATTATTGCAGCAGCAGGGTTTAACAGAACAAAAACATCAGCACCTTTTACAATCATTCCGACAACAACAGCCAAGAATCCTACAACGACACCAATCAGTAAGAATATATCCATTTAGCACCTCATCTTATTTTGTATATGTATTTTTTTATATATGTATTATTGTTAAAATTTGATAACTGCTTTAAGACATGCTTGTTAAGCAGGTTATAAACAAGATTACATAAAATTCTACCATGAGCTGTAAAATTTGAAAACACTTTTTGAGCATTTAATTAAAAATTAACTTTGAATTGAACTCCAGGGTTGTTCAATATACTAAATATTTCAAAACGATAATATATATACATTAGATAGTTTTAGTATTTGGGGAATACGTAATGAATGTTAATAACAATGCATTAAATCTTGTACTTAGCGGTGGCGGAATAAAGGGCATAGCCTTTGTAGGGGCATATGAAGAGCTGGAGAAAAGATACAGAAAATTTGGGAATATAGGAGGAGTATCTGCAGGAGCACTTATAGGAGCTTTGATTGGAGCAGGCTATACCTCACGGGAACTGATAAGGATTCTGAAAGAATTTGATTTTAGTATTTTGAAGCTTAGAAGCGGGGAGTATCTGGATGCCTCACTTAATAAAAAGCTAAGAAGCCTGATGAAGGAAAGGAATGCTATCAATGACAGTGATATAGAAGAGTTTCTTTACAGACAGGATTACCCTGAACTACAGCATATAAAGAGACATAAGGATGACTTTAAAGGGATCAGGGGGAATTTTTTAAGCAACCTTATAGCCTTCAGCCAGCAAAATGCCTTTTTTGATGGTGATCTTCTTGAAAAGTGGGTAGCTCAGCTTTTGGCCAATAAAGGTATTCATACATTCAGTGATTTCAGAGGTGGCATTGCCGACAAGGTTAATCCCAGAGGTTATAGAGTCAGGATGACTGCTGTTGATGCCAATAGGGGGAGAGTTATAGTGTTACCGGATGATATTGCACAGTACAATATTGATCCTGATAAACTGGAGGTGGCAAAAGCTGTCAGAATGAGTACCAGTGTACCGTTTGTCTTTGAGCCCTGTGTATTGATGAAAAAGGAAGGTAGTGTATTAAAGCAGCACTATATTATTGACGGAGGGGTTCTGGATAATTTTCCGGTATGGCTTATTGATAGTAATCAGCAAAATATTATTGGACTTAAACTGGAAGGAAAGGATCCCAAGGAATTGCAGACAGCTGAAAGTATGCTGAAGAAGCTGCTGGCAAATTCTCATGACACAGGGGTTCCTAAGAATTCCTATAACATAGATAATATAGCACATATTAATACAGGCTCCATATCTTTTCTGGATTTTGATCTTAATCCCGAGAACATGCAGTTTTTATATGAACAGGGAAAAACAGCAGTTCAGAAGCTTCTTATTAATATGCACAAGCGTAATAGAGGCTGGAGATAATAATTATATTTAGAACCTGTAAAAAGAACAGGTAAAAATTGATTTTATATTGGAAAACGAGGCATTCCCGGTGTAAAGTAAGACATTGACAAAAAAATAACTGGATAGTATATTTAATTTAGCAAGTTAATGTAGAAAATGCTATTATTTTGTCAATGGCGATAAAATATTGCTGAATAATGGGGGTTTGCTAATGAAACTTAAAACTAAACTCGTTGCTTTATTTATAGTAGTAGCGCTTATTTCCCTTGTACCCATAGCAATATTGGGATACTCATTTATTAGTAATCAGGCAGAGCAGAATATTGATGATAAGCTGTCTGTAACTGCTTCGGGAGTAGTAGATAAATTAAACGGATGGATAATTGAAAAAGCAAAGGTTGTTGAGACCATCGGTCTTGTAATTAACGGAGCCGAAACAAAGGAAGAGCTGACAGCTGAGCACCTTTTGGCATTGAAAGCTGAAACAAATGCAAAAAGCATCTCAGACATATACATAGGCTTTGAAGACGGCTCATTTATAGATGGATCCGGTTGGGTCCCGGATAAGGATTATGACCCGAGAGAACGTTCCTGGTATAAAGGTGTAAAGGAGAATCCGGTATTATACTATTCAGAACCATACCTGGATAAGGTTACAGAAAAATATGCAATTTCAATTGCATTTCCTTTAAAAGACAAGTCAGGGAATTTGTACGGTGTTATTTCAGAAGATATTCTGCTGGACACTATAACGGATATGGTGAACAATCTGAATTTAGAGGGTATGGGACATGGTTTGCTTGTTGATACTTCGGGCATAATACTGGCTCACCCGGAAAAGCAGCTGGTAAATACAAATTTTAAGGATAATGTTGAATACAAGGATCTGGCCGGTAAATTAACAGGAGAAGAAGGTCATGTTGACTACACTTACAATGGTGTAAATAAAATTATAGAATATAAAAAGATACCGAGTACAAACTGGATATTTGCATTGGAAGTGGACAGTAATAAAGCATATAACGATATTGTGGAACTGAGAAACAATTTCCTGCTGATAGCATTGATTACCTTATTAATTGTGGCAGCACTGGCTTTATTTGTTGTGCATACCATAATAAAGCCTATCAACGAGTTTAAGACAGCTATGGAAGCTGCAGGCAGGACTAATGATCTTACCATAAAATTTAAATCCAGATCCAGGGATGAAATATCTCAAATGGCTGAGGCCTTCAACTCATTTACCGAGAGTATAAGAAAGTCCTTCCATGGAGTTGCAGATGTTGCAAAAAATGTTGAGAACGATGTTAATCAGATTGTTGATAATATAGAGAAACTGAATTCCAGAGTTGAAGACGTTTCAGCCACTACAGAAGAGCTTGCAGCAGGAATGGAGGAAACAGCTGCATCATCTGAGGAGATGACCGCCTCCACAAGTGAGATGGAAACTGCCGTAGGTGATATAGCATACAAAGCCCAGGAAGGTACCAGAACCGCTTCGGAAATAAGCGAAAGAGCTGAAGAATTAAAGGCTACTGCAAGGCAGTCACAAATGGCTGCCCATGATATTCGCATATCTGTTGATGAGAAATTAAGAAATGCCATGGAACAATCAAAAGCAGTAGCAGAAATCGGCTTACTGGCAGATGGAATTCTGCAGATAACTTCACAGACTAATCTGCTGGCATTAAATGCAGCTATTGAGGCTGCCCGTGCAGGTGAAGCAGGAAAAGGTTTTGCAGTTGTAGCTGATGAAATAAGAAAACTTGCCGATGATTCAAAGGATACTGTAGTAAGAATACAGGCTGTCACAAAAACAGTAATAGAGGCTGTTGAAAACTTGAAGACAAGCTCGGGAGAAGTTTTGGACTTTATTGAAAACCATGTAGTTCCGGATTATATAAAAATGGTTGATACCGGTGAACAATACAGTAAGGATGCAGGAATGATTAATGATCTTGTAAGTGATTTCAGTGCAACCTCTCAAGAACTGCTGGCTTCTATACAGGAGATCAGTAAAGCGATTAGCGAGGTAACAAGAGCTTCCAATGAAGGAGCAGAGGGTACAACAAACATTGCGCAGAAAACCTCTGAAATAGTGGAAATGACCGAATTGGTTACAAATCAGGCGGAAAATTCCCAAAATAGTGCGGAAAAACTGCATTATCTGTTATCACAGTTTAAGCTGTAAGAATATAATAATTTCTACGGTCTTTGCTATTTGCATTTTTTAAGCATTTATTATATTATTAGGTTTAATGAAATAAGAATAATTACTAATTACTTATAGAAGTTTGAACCGTAGCTCGAAGGGTTCACCTGGCAGGAGGTAAAAATGTTATATAGAAGCACTAGAGGGAATTGTTCTAATGTTAGTTCAGCTGAAGCAATAAAAAGAGGCCTTGCAGCTGACGGAGGTTTGTTTGTTCCTGAAAAAGCAATACGTTTCGATAAGGAACAAATACTCAAAATGAGTGAAATGACATATCAGGAGCGTGCTCTAAGTATATTGGAAGGCTATCTGGATGATTATACATTGAGTGAATTGTCAGATTGTGTGAACCAGGCATATACAGCTGAGAAATTTGAAACAGATGCAATTGCACCTTTGCATAAGCTTTATGATTCAGTTAATGTTTTAGAGCTTTGGCACGGCCCTACAAGTGCTTTTAAAGATATGGCCCTTCAGATTCTCCCGCATTTTCTGGTGAAAGCGTTAAAGAAAACTGGAGAAAAGGAAGAAATTGTTATTCTTGTGGCAACTTCAGGAGATACAGGTAAGGCTGCCCTTGAAGGCTTCAAGGATGTTGATGGAACTAAAATTATTGTATTCTTCCCAAGTGAAGGGGTAAGCCAGGTTCAGAGAATGCAGATGGTTACGCAGGAAGGAAGCAATGTTTATTCAATAGCTGTAAAGGGAAATTTTGATGATGCACAAAACGGAGTAAAAAGAATTTTCAGTGATGAAGATGTTTCAGCACTAATGCATGACAACGGCTATAAATTCTCATCGGCAAACTCCATTAACTGGGGAAGGCTGGTGCCTCAAATTGTTTATTATTTTTCAGCTTATGCAGATATGCTTAAGAATAAGGAGATAGAGATCGGAGAAAAGATTAACTTTGTTGTACCTACAGGTAATTTTGGGAATATTCTTGCAGCATATTATGCCATGCAGATGGGATTGCCTGTAAACAAGCTGATTTGTGCTTCCAATGACAATAACGTATTGACCGATTTCATCAACACAGGAGTTTACGACAGAAACAGAGAGTTTAAGAAAACCTTGTCCCCTTCAATGGATATACTTATTTCCAGCAACCTTGAAAGACTTTTGTATCTGGTTACTGACAGTGACTCGGAAATGGTCTCCAACTGGATGAACAAGCTAAAAAATGAAGGAGTATATTCAGTAGATCAGGATACTAAAAAGAAAATACAAAATGTATTCTGGGCAGGATACTCAAATGATACAGATACCTTGAAGACAATTGAAAGCGTTTATTCGGAAACAGGATATGTACTTGATACTCATACAGCTGTCGCAGTGGATGTATATGACAAATATGTCATATCGACCAGTGATGTTACAAAGGCTGTTATTGTTTCAACTGCAAGTCCTTTCAAGTTCAATGAAAGTGTTGTAAAGGCCATAGCCGGAGAAGAAGCAGTCGCAGGAAAAACAGAATTTGAACTTCTGTCGGTGCTGTCGGAAAAATCCGGACTTACAATTCCGGCGCCTTTGAAAGAACTTGATAAAAAATCTGTTCTTCATAAGGAAATATGTGAGCCGCTGGCTATGATAGACAAGGTTAGGGAAGCGCTTAAAATATAGTATTTCTGTAATATGGAGGAGTATTAATCTTAATTAGGATTAATACTCCTTTTTTGGTTGCAAAAAAATAAAAATTATGCTAATATTACTCCAAGGAAAAACAATTGTACGCATTGGGTGGACAGGAGGATTTAATGAAACAGGAATCAGTTTTTTTTCTCGTTGACTCTGTTATATTGCCGGAGGTTTTCGCGAAAGTAATAGAGGTAAAGAAAATCCTGAGCTTGGGCAAGATAAAAACCGTAAATGATGCTGTAAAAGAAGTGGGAATAAGCAGAAGTGCTTTTTATAAATATAAGGATTACGTTTTTCCATTCTATGAAACTTCAAGGGGAAAGGTAATAACACTCTTTTTTGTAGTAGAAGATTTTTCCGGAATACTTTCAAGTATTATAAATAAAATTGCTGCCGCAAATGCTAATATTCTGACCATCAATCAGAATATTCCCATCAATGGACTGGCTGATGTGACTATTTCAATTGAAACCCTTGAAATGAAAGAGGATATTCAGAACATGATGGGTGAGATCAGTAAGATCGAAGGTGTCAGAAAAAGTGAAATATTAGCAAGGTAGTGTATCAAATAAATATTTATACTAATTTTTTTGCCAGTGTGGGAATTGCTTGTCAACATTGTTGACATTCATATATGGGACAATTTATTTGGCACATTGGGGACATGGAGGTTAAAATGATAAATGTAGCTATTTTAGGTTATGGTGTAGTTGGTTCAGGTGTTGCAGAAGTTATCAGAAAAAATAGTGAAAGTATAAAACAGAGGGCTGGTACTGAAATCAAGGTCAAATGGATATTGGATATAAGAGACTTTCCGGAAGGACCTGACAGTGATGTCCTCACTAAGAATGCAGATGATGTATTTAATGATAAAAGTGTGGATATAGTAGTTGAAACAATTGGAGGAGCTACTATTGCTGCCCAGTTTACCAGAAGAGCTCTGGAAGCCGGAAAAAGTGTAGTAACCTCAAACAAGGAGCTGGTAGCTTCCCAGGGCCCTGAACTTTTACAACTGGCTCAGGAAAAAGGTGTGAGTTATTTGTTTGAAGCCAGTGTCGGAGGCGGAATACCCATAATACGTCCGCTCAACCAGTGTCTTGCTGCAAATGAAATCAACGGAATTACCGGTATTTTGAACGGTACAACCAATTATATATTTACGCAGATGAAAAAGGAAGGAAAGAGCTTTGAGGATGCATTGAAGGAAGCTCAGCAAAACGGATATGCAGAACAGAATCCTACGGCTGACGTTGAGGGACATGATGCATGCAGAAAGCTTGCCATACTTTCTTCAATAGCATTTAACGAATTTGTAGACTATTCAAATATATATACAGAAGGAATTACAAAGGTAACTGCTGCTGATATGAAATACGCCGATGCAATGAACGGAGTGATTAAACTCATAGCAATCAGCAGGAAACTGGGAGACAAAATATTTGCCCGTGTAAGTCCCGCAATAATATCAAAGGAGCATCCGCTTTCAAATGTTGAGGATGTTTTTAATGCTATAGTGGTTAAGGGTGATGCAATAGGTGACGCTATGTTTTACGGCAGAGGTGCCGGCAAGCTCCCGACAGCCAGTGCTGTAGTTGCTGACGTTATTGATATTGCAAAGCATCCTGATTTCGGAACCAGGAGTGTATGGGTCAGAAACAGTGAAAATAATGTGATTGCTATAGATGAGAGTCCTGCAAAATTTCTGGTGAGAGTTGTTACAGATAAGCCAACTGAAGCAAAAGCAGATATTAAAGCCTTGTTTGGAGAAACTGAGTTTATTGATCTGGGTTCTAAAATCCAGGGTAATGAGGTTGCTTTCATTACACCTGTTTTAAGTGAAAAGGATATAAAAGAGAAAATATCCGGGCTTGAAAAAAAGAATTCATTGATTGCAATTGCAAATAATATTAGAATTGAAGAAGAATAAATTCTAATTTATCGAATAGAGGTTTATAAATGAAGATTTCTACCAAAAAGATTGTTTTAACCGCTTTAATGCTGGCATTGGTTTTTCTTATAACATATTTGCCTTTTTTGCACATTCCGAGCCCTATTGCACAAGGTTATTTCAATATTGGAGATTCTGTAATAATGATTGCAGCAATTCTGCTGGGGAGAAGTTCCGGATTTGCTGCAGGAGCATTGGGCTCTGCATTGGCGGATTTATTGGGCGGTTATGTTCTTTTTGCTCCATTTACCTTTATAGTGAAAGGTATAGAGGGATATATTGTAGGGGTTATTGCTAATAAAAAGGAAGAAGCAATACCATCAGTTATCCGAAGAACAATTGCCTTGATTGTTGGAGCAATAGTAATGGCGGCGGGATATTTATTTTTTGAGTTAACAGTTATCAGGCTTATAGATAAAAGTTTGGCAGTAGCAGCGATTGTGGCAGAACTGCCGGGTAACCTGATCCAGGGTGGTGTAAGCGCAGTTATAGCCTATATTTTCATAGCAGTTTTAGATAAGACAAATGTCATGAAAAAACTGAATTAAGCAGAATTATTTATAAATAAGGATAAT
>JAQSXC010000289.1 GCA_029266335.1 Eubacterium sp.
TTCCGCCGGTTTTTTCGCTGATATCCAATAAGTCCATGCTGCCTATATCTTTATATAAGGCGGCCATAATTGAGAAATAAACCAATATCACTATGGTGGATATTACCGGAATCATCCAACCGGCACTTCCTCCATAGTTTGCCATATCCTTTGGATAAGACAGAAGAATCTGAACAAAAATTAAATTAATTAATACTGTTATGGCTTCCCATGACCCAAAGGTTATTTTATTCTTCATCTTCTTCACCTTCTGACCTGTTAGTTTTAACTGTCCAGCTTCTGCTTATCCTGGGCTGGCTTTTAATATCCTTGGTATTCAGATAATCCGGCCGCTTCTCCTGTTTCCATATAGGCTTCCTGGACAATTTGTCAGAATCTTTGCCTTGAGTTATGGGTCCGAAGGGTGCAAGGAAAGGTACTCCGAAAGATTTTGAGGAGGCCAGCATCAAGGCATTCACAGTCAGTCCCAGCGCTATGCCCAGGAATCCTGAAATTGCACCCAGAAGAATGTATGCAAACCTCATCAGTCTTATGGAGAAGGACATGGAGAAGCTTGGAACCGCGAAAGAACCGAGGGCTGTTATAGCTACAATGATAATCATAATTGGACTTACCAGGTTTGCAGAAACAGCGGCCTGTCCCAAAATAAGACCTCCCACTATGCCAATGGTAGATCCGATGGCACCGGGCACTCTTATTCCCGCTTCTCTGATAAGTTCAAAAGAGAACTCCATCAGGAGTATTTCTATTACAGATGGAAATGGAACATTTTCTCTTGAAGCTTCAATTGCAAATAATAGATTTGTAGGTATCATCTCCTGATGAAAATTTGTAACCGCTATATAAAGCCCAGGTAAGAGTAAAGCAATAACAACACCAATTATCCGGATTATCCTGATGAAATTGACATATGGATACCTGATATTGGTATCTTCGGTAGTGTGGAGAAATTCCGTTATGGTAGCCGGCATTACCAGAACATAAGGGCTACCATCCAATGCGACGGCAATATTTCCCTGGGCCAGCATCATAGCCACTCTGTCCGGTCTTTCGGTAGCAATTATCTGTGGTGCTGCTAAAAAGGTATTGTCTTCTATTAGCTGTTCAAGTTCACCGGAGTCAAAAATGTAATCAACCTTTATACTTTTAACCCTTTTTAACACCTCCCGAACCAGAGAATCATTTGCTATATCTTTAATATACATAACAGCACATGGAGTATTACTGCGTTTACCAATGGCAATGCTCTCCACTATAAGATCTTTGTCCTTAAGTATTTTCCTTATAAGTGCCGTATTGGCTCTAATTTGTTCGTTAAAGGCCTCCTGTGGACCGCGGATAACCGTTTCAGATCTTGGAGGTGCTACCCCCCTGTGTTCCCACGACTTCACGTCAGCTGCAAAAGCATATTCCAGACCATCTATAAATATGGCACAGCCTCCGAAATTAATATTACCAATCAGTTCCTTGTAATTATCAACCTTTTTTATCTGATTGAAGGGAAGCAGCCTGTTATAAATAAAATCACCAATATCAGCTATATGCTCTTTGATATCAAGGTTTGAAAGCAGCATAAGGGGTTGAAGGACATTATTGCTGATTGAAACCCTGTCAGTCATCCCATCGATAAAGATTATATAGCCCTTCAATACCTTGTCATTAACAGTAAGATTAAATTCTCTATTGACCAAATCACTGTTTTTAGGTATTTTATAGGTTTTCTTCATTACTTTCATATTAAATTCAAGATCACCGGATATCTTCTTTTTTAATATCTCGTCACTGACAGTACAGTCAGTAAATTCCTCCTCAAGCTCATCCTTTCCAAAAATGTCCATAGAGGCTGAATTAAGCGCTATTTCGCAATCAGAGATTTTATTTTCCTTCAGTATAAATTCTTCTTTTTTACTATTTTCCTTAAAGATTAGAAAATTTAAGAATCCCAATGTTTAATCCCTCTATCTGTATAATATTTTACTTTTTTAAGAGTATTATGGTAATTAACTAATTTTTATATACATACTAGTACAATCTGACAAATTATTGTAATGGTATTTTAATAATTTAATAATAATTTCTACCTTGTGAAAAAATAGTTAATAATCTATCATTATAATTAGAAGCTTTTTACATATGAAAAACTTTTTAATACACGAGGCTCAGGAGTTTAAATGAATAATTTGTTTAAAAAACTTGGATTGATTTTAATGGTTTTTATTATTATGATAAATAGTATTCCGGTTTTCGCTTGGTCTCCGGATGAAGAACTGACAGCAGATTCCGCAATTTTAATGGACACAATGAGAGGACAGGTTTTGTTTGAAAAGGACGCTGATAAGGTCCTGTCTCCCTCAATCATGTGCAAGCTGATGACTGCTCTGATAACAATAGACAAAACCCAGCTGAATGCCAAAGTTACCATCAGTAAGAATGCTGCCGGAATAAATGGTTCCTCACTGAATCTTGTAGTGGGAAATCTTTATACTGTTGAAGATCTGCTGTATGGTGTAATGCTTTCCCAGGGTAATGATGCAGCTATTGCGCTGGCTGAATATGTTGGAGACGGTGATGTTTCCAAATTTGTCGGCTACATGAATGAGACTGCAAAAAAACTCATGCTCAATGATACCTACTTTGTTAATCCTACAGGACTTTATGATGAAAGTCAGTACACCTCTGTCAGGGATATTGCCAAATTAGTAAAAGCTGCCATCTCAAACCCGGTTTTCAATTCAATATTCGGCTCAAGGGGTATCGCCTGGATAAATGGAAAAGATTCCTCCATTCTTACCAATCAGAACAAACTTTTCTGGAGTTATAATGGTGTGGATGGCGGTAAGCTGGGTGTTAATCCGAAACAGGGAGTAACGTCAGTCACAACTGCCACCAGAGATGGAAGAAGACTAGTTGCGGTGGTCTTTGATAAAGATGAAAAAAGTGCATTGACACAAACTGCACAATTGTTTGATTATGGATTTCTCAACTTTTATAACGGTATCCTTGTTTCAAAGGATACACCCTTGAGAACGATTGCTGTAGAAGATATTGATGTTAACCTTATAAGCAAAATAGACGTTTATTATACCTACCCAGTAGGTGAAAGTTATATAAAAAATATCAGCTTCACCAAAAATGAAAAACTGACTTTACCTGTCAAAACAGATACGGTGGCCGGAGTTCTAAAATATATTCTTAAGGATGGAACAGAAATAGATGTAGACCTTTATCCTGACCAGGAAATTGTAGCACCACAGGATTATAAGTCTAAAATAAAAACAATTTTTGAAGAAAACAGAGATCTTGTAATCATTGTTACAATCCTTATAGCTATTGAGTTTATACTGCTATTTTATAACATGATAAAGTTTATTATCAAAATGACCAAGAAAATGGGGCATCCTAGACAATAAGGATACCCCGTTTTTTTAATAGTCTTTTACATACTGACCATAGAACTTCTCATTTCGAGATTACATCAACCCCACTTTTTCTTTATATCCGGTACTTCTTTTTCTTGATCTGTCATTATTTTCAATATAAGTCTTAAGTACTTTATCAAGGTCAAGTACATCTCTCATTTCGAAATAACCTGATTTTTTGTGTATGAATTTGGCAGCCTTCAAGGCTCCCTGTGCAAAGGCTTTCCTGGAAAAAGACTCATGGGTTATTTCTATCTTATCCTCTTCTCCCACTATCATAACTTCATGCTTTCCAATAACCCCACCTGCTCTGACAGAGTTAATGGGAATGTCGGCTGCCGATATTTGTACCCCTGTATTTTTTAAGCCACCCTGCACTTCAAATGCTATTTTCTTTGCTGTTCCAGAAGGAGAATCCAGCTTGTTTTTATGATGTACCTCGGTGATCTGAAAATCATAGTTATTCAAAAGACTTGCTGAAAGATTGGTAAGCAGCATCAGTACATTAACTCCCAAAGTTATATTCGGAGCATACACTATTCCATTTTTGTACTTTCTGGCTAAAACAAATATCTTTTTCAGATCATATTGAGAAAATCCAGTTGTTCCTAAAACTATGTTGATCTTATACTTTGAAAAGATCATGGCATTTTTCAA
>JAQSXC010000290.1 GCA_029266335.1 Eubacterium sp.
CCCGTTATTCTTACCCACTCCTCCAGAAGGCTATCCAGCTTTTGGTTCAATTCTTCTCTTCTGGGGTATGGCTGATTGAGCTCCAAATGATCCAAGCCGATCACCTTCATAAGCACCTGCGTTATTTAATATGAAGTTCTCTCCATAGTGTTTCATTACGTTATACATAGTCAGCTCAAGCATATTTATCCCTCATTTGCAGGTTTCATATATTATTTTCATTCAGTAATTTCATTTAATCCGTCAAATGCATAAAAGGCTGCAAATGAACACGGTGTTCACTTGCAGCCTTTTGCTCCATTTTAGCGCATCTCAAAACTTTACCCACCGGTCAACATAAAGTATTTATATAAACTGTTCTTTAACCTTTTCCAGACAAATGGGGGTGTAACCGATACATTCCACACTAGATGATGAGTATGCCCGTGTATGTTGACGTAAGGCATGTTTTCATTGAGATATACAGGCTCATGAGATAAGATATAGAAGTCATTGTAAAGAATTGGATACCTGTATACTTCATCAAAACCCGTTTCCCTCCACCAGGCTGAAGCTCTGTCCTTATCATGATTGCCCAAAATCAGGGTTTTATCCCCATTCAACCTTTGGACTATTGCTTTGGTTTTTTCCTTGTTGTAAAACGATACATCTCCAAGAATAAAAACTTTATCCCATTTGCCCACAGTCTTATTCCAATTATCTGTTATTGTAGCATCCATTTCATCAACGTCGGTAAAAGGACGGTTTTCATATTTTATTATATTTGGATGCCCGAAATGCATATCTGAAATTAAAAATACCTGTGACATATAGCTCCCCTGCTTTCTTTTTTATGTAAGCCGTCTGTATAATTCATAAGCACCCGGCTTACTCAAAAGTAATCGGGAAGCTTGTCTTTTGAGCTTGTTAAAAGCTCCTCCCAGATTTCTCCGGAACAATATACCATACAAACACTCTTTTCCTTTTTTTGAAGCTGAGGAGGCAATATCCTGAATCCGAATTTTTCATAAAACACAGGATTTATATCAGAAAACAGGAATATGGCAGCATCTTTCCGAATCAGCTTTATACAGTTATTCAGCAATTCAGTTGCATATCCGTTACCTGCATACCTTTTGGGAGTTAAGACAGAACCGAAACCATATACTTTCCTACCGTTGAAAGGCTTAAGCATCAAAACAATCGTCGAGCTGACTATCTCCCCGTCCATCTCGATAACGTACCTTGTTCCATAACTGTCTTCCTTGCCGTTATCAATGTAGTATTGTTCAAAGGTCCTGTTTTTGCTCCATTCCTTATAGCCTTCTTCAAACAGTAATAATATTTCCTCAGGCCTGACCTCTCTGAAAATCATGGCTATACTCCTGCTCCTTTTATGTTTAGACTTTTCTATAATAACCTTATTTTTATTTTTCCATAATTATATCATACATGATTTCATGAGTTCAGGTAATTTTTGAGATACAGATAATATGTATGCAGATATATCCGCACATTTTAAAAGATTTTGAATTGGAGACTTTTATTGCTAGCAGGCATCGCTCTTTCTTATAAAGGAATTGTATACCACTCCTGCAATCAATACAGCCATTATGGCTATAATTATGGAAATGCGGATAACTTTACTGCCTGCTGCACCTGAATTTGAATTGTTCACGGCAGTATTACCTGTCACCGTACCTGCAGCCGAAGTAACGGCAGCAGAAGCGTCACCCGTTGCAGCACCGGAAGCTGAATCACCGGCTGTTAATACACTGGTTGTCGAACCACTGACTGTTGATACACCGGCAGTTGATCCTTTGGCATTTGATCCACTTGCTGTTGAAGCCCCGGCATTCGAAACCGGTTGTTCAGCGACTGCAAAATATTCTTTCAATTCCACAGGAACACCTGTTTTTGAAAGGTATATTTCATCTATGTATACGGTCAATGGAGCAGCATTATTAAAATGAATGGCCTCAAAGCCATTGGGTAAATCCAGACCTGACTGTTTTATATCAATTACCATAGTCTGATACTCTTTGGTAACTTTAGGAACAGGTTTTCCCTCAGGGCCTTTTAACTCAAAAAATTTCTTTGAGCCTTTTGCATCAGGATTGATGGACAGCAGCTTTTCCTCTCCGCCCTTTTCCCCCTTAACCTTCATAATAATATACTTGTATTGGGGGTCTTTAAAAGCTACACCTTCTCCATACCATCCGTTTTTATCCATACTGATTTTCAGTGCATTATTTTCTATCTGAGCTTTAGTATTAGCCATCTGAATCCAGTATATTGCAATACCAGCCGAATTGGGTGCGTTGTATGCCCCTCCGTCACCAGTTACTCCCAGCTCCTCCCGGTTAAAATCATCAAAAAGAACTACCTCTTTTGAATCGGCTGCTGCAGCAGCTAAAAAAGTAAACGGAATTATATTAATTATTATTGATATTAAAATGCATACAACCAGCTTGAAAATCCCAAACCTTCCGAAAATGTTTTTCATACTCAAGCTATCCCTCCTAATAAAACTATTTTGATTCCATTGAACAAAATCAATATCAGATGCCTGATCAATAGACCTCAAACTCAGATATTTGAGCTGCACTTGCACCGGTATTTTTGGTGAATTGTAACTGAACATATTGTGTTTCAACAGCTTTATCCAAAATCACCAATACCATATTCCCGGTTTTCGGGTCAAAATCGTAATCCCCGGCAACAGCTGCTTCCTTAAAGACTTTCCCGTCGGCGCTGCTCAGTACCGAAAAATTTTGAGTTCTTTTACTCCATACTACTTCAGGATTCAATCTGACTCGGACTTTTGAAATACTTTTGGAGGTACCCAGATCAACGGTAATAATATTTGGATAAGCGGCAGGTTTGCCTTCCCAATAAGTCTGAGGTATGCCATCCGTCACATTTTTTGCTTCATAGACATCATTGAAGCCATTATCTGAAACAGTTTTATTCAAAGCCAGATTCTGGCCCAAATCTTCAATTCCTGGAGTTGACTCATTTGCAAATACAGGTGTTTCAGCTTTTACCTTACCGGGAGATGTTACGATTGTTATCTTTCCATCATCTGTCTGGGCTTCAGTTTTTTCAATTGGGCCGTTTTGCTGCCCTTTATCATACTCAACAGTTTTTCCGGTTCCGTCGTCAAGTACATATGTTATTGCTGCTATCCCCAGTGACAGTATAATAAGAATTTGAAGAATTCCCATAAGCTTTCGATTTTTCATATTAGCCTCCCACAGTTTATTTTAACTCCAAACCTGATACATATTTATTCAGAAGAAACCCCGCACCTCTGGAAGAAGTTACTTTTTCACCCAATATTTCCAACCCGCTTATTGTTACATTTTCAATTTTATGATTACTGTCGAAACCGACCATTCTGGAACTGGTAGATTTTCCTCCCAGGACTTTTATGTTATTCAGGGAAATGTTTTTTATTTGTCCCCGGTCAGTTGTTGTACTCCATCCGCTTTGCATTATTGTAAAATCAATCAGCTGCCTGTTTGCACCTGCATCTCCCTGTCCCATGGATGCATCTTCAACTACTATGTTATTGTACTTTACATCCTGTACAGTGGCATTATCAGAGTTATGAATGCTGATAACAGGCTTATGGAAGTTGTGAAGTACTGTTATTTTGTCGTAGTATATATTGCTGATAACCGAATCGGGCCTGTTTCCTTTATTTGTTTCATAGCCTATTTCACAGGATTGAGCCAGGTCAGTCCATATCAGCATGTTGGAAAAATTTATGTTGTTTGAGTTGCCTTCATAGTTTTTAACTACAATACTGTCATCCCAGGACCTTACAAAGGAATTGGAGATATTGAAATCATTACAGGATTGAAGAGTAATACCGTCACCATTCTGCCTGGAAGAGATTATTTTAACATTATCTATCTTTCCGTCTGTACAGCTCAGGCAGTTTAAAGTCCAGGCATTTGGATTCATCAGTATGACGCCTTCTACCTCTGGATTTTCAACATGTTCAAAATTGACAGGCACCTTTGCTGTAGAACCCGGGGTCAACCAGCCTGAATAATTGCTTCCGTCGATTATTCCCCTTCCCTTAACCGAAATATTTTTTGTCCCGTTTGAGTAGGCATTTCCGTATACTACAGCTCCTCCGGCTATATAAAGTGTTTGATTTTCCTCCAGAGTCAGGGTTCCCATATCCCAAACACCGGGTCCCAAGTATAAAACGTTTTTGTCATTTTTGTCCGGAGCATCTGTTTCCAACGGATTTGCAAATAAAAACACAGTATTTCTCACATCGTTATTGTATTCTATGCTATACTGACCCGGGTCTTTAATATTAAAGCTTATTATATTGCCGTCAACCTCAGGCTT
>JAQSXC010000291.1 GCA_029266335.1 Eubacterium sp.
GCTTTCTCTCTGGAGGTGATGTAAGCTACTCTTCCTCTTCACTGTCATTGTGAACTTTGTAAAGTTATTACATATAGTCTAATTGTATGAATAAACTTTGTCAATATTAATTTCATTAAACAAATGCTTAACTCAACTCATTATCCAAAATCTGTTTCGCAAGTTCATCAATCCCGTACTCCACCTCCAGAATACAGGTTAACAGCTCAGCCTCCTCCTTCCTTAGCATTAGGGAGGACACCCCTTTTACTTTCATAGAGTTATATTGAATTGATTGATTATCCAATATTTTTAACTACAGATTTTGTGTGAACTCCAGGAGAAGCCGTCATGGCATCCAAATAAAAAGGATGGTATCTATGAAGTGCACCCCAAAGGTTGGACATGAATTAAGCAGCAACTTGGGAATGAGTTCGGAATTCAACCGGGCTCATTCCTTTTAATTTGCACTTACTTCAGTTTTACAGGTTTTGCCGGTACTTATTGCTTTTTTCATTTTATACATATTTAACAACCGCGTACATCCAATAGACATATTCTTCCCATCAAAACTATGTCCTGAAGCTTGCCACCACTTCATTAAGCTGTTTTGAAAGCTCAATAAGCATACTCATATTTGCTGCCACTTCCTGGAATGAAGCTGTCTGTTCCTGTACTGCAGCAGCGACCTCCTGGGTATTTTCGGAATTTTTTTCGACAACAAGAGATATCCTGTTGGCTGATTCGTTAATTACAGTGAAATTAGTATAAATTTTACTGTTAATGCTTTGAATATCTTTTGCACACTCATATGTAATATTGGATTTTTCTGAAATTTCATTCAGTTTGACCTTTACATCATTCATGCTCTTTGCCTGGATATCAATGGTTTCTACCATTTCATCCATATGTTTCTTTACCTCTGATGTCTGCCCAGAAATGTTTTGAACAATATCAACAATTCTTACAGTAGATTTTGCAGTCTCCTCTGCAAGCTTCCGGATTTCTTCAGCTACCACCGCGAAACCTCGCCCTGCTTCCCCAGCTCTTGCTGCTTCTATGGATGCATTCAGCGCAAGTAGATTGGTTTGCTGTGAAATATTATTTATAATCTCAAGTATATCCCGTATGTCAAAAGAGTATTTTTCCAAGTGATTTACAGTATCCGATACTTTTTTTGTGCTGCCTACCACTGCCTCAAGCTCTTTCACATGTCTTTGGATAGCAGCATTCCCCTCTCCGGCTGTTTTACTGGACATACCGGACTCCTCCAGCAGTCTCACCGCATTGTTTATTACCTGACGGATATCGCTGCTCATGTCGTTGACAAGACCAGTCATGGTCTTCACCATTTCCGATTGCTCAACACTGCCTGCGGATACATCCGATACTGCACCGGCAATCATTTCAGTGGATTTTGCCAGCTCATCACTGGTTCCGGATATGGCATCAATTGATGTTGTCAATGTGACTGAAGATTTTGAGATAAGAACTACAATATCCTTGATACTTGCAATAAATTTATTAAAATAGTCGGTCAGAATACCGATTTCATCATTATTATTCAATTGTATAACTTTTGTCAGGTCTCCATTTCCTGATGAAATGTCTTTCAAATCCTTTGAAATCATTTTGATTGGTTGAATGATCCCTCTTCTTATAACTATGAACGAGAACACTGCCAAAATCAGAGATATACCTAAAAATACACCGCTTAAAGTCTTCGCCATCACTACCTTACCCTGGGCAATTTCAGAATACCTGGTAACCATTCCATCTATCTGCTGTACATACTCGGTTATATTTTCATCAACAGATTTTAACAACTCCTTTTCAGGATTTTCCGCAATACTTATATAGACAGGCTTGAACATGAGATTCCATTTGTTTTGGATATCCTGTAACTGCACGCTAATCTCTTCTGCCTTTGGTGCCTTCAGGCCAGTTTCTGCATCTCCTTTTTGAAGTGACATCAGTAGATTATCAAAATACTGAACTCTTTCAAGCAACAGCTTGTTGTCCTCCGTACCCGTTTCATTATTCAAAACAATATGTGAAGATAAATATGCCATTCTGAAGCTATTAGCTCTCAATCTGCCCGCCTGATTTACAAAGTTTGCATCACTGTCCATTGATTTGTAAGTTAAGAAGTTAATCCCTACAACTGCAATGATAAGTATTGAAAACGTTGAAAATATTATGCTAAGTTTTGTTTTTATGGTCATATGGCCTGTCCCCTTTTCATGGTATATAAAAAACATTTGATTGATAATATTTAACCAAATAAAGATACTGTCAAACAGCTTTTTTACAAATTTCGATCTTTTTTATTCAAAAAAATAGTGGATTCATATTTGCACAGGTCAACAACATACCTTATAGGCTTACATCCGGTGTTTTTGTTTATTTACACCTCCGCATTTGATTTTTTATTTATGATACACTTACCATAAATATTTAATTTGTTCAGAACCGAACTGACTATATTTTAATCTAATAAGTGAATGACGTAATTCAGCTGAAAGTAGTCGGAAGGGAGAAAATATAAAACAATGGATATAAATACATTTACAGAAGAGGTTAGGAAGTCCGAAGCAACACTATATCGAGTATCCAAATCAATTCTGCAAAATGATAAAGACTGTGAGGATGCAGTACAGGAGGCAATTCTTAAAGCTTACCATAAATTGGACTCTTTAAAAAAAGAAGCATTATTCAAGACATGGCTGGTTAGGATTTTAATTAATGAATGTTATAAAATCGGACGTTTTCGTAAGAAAAATGTTTCCTATGAAGAATACATAAATCCTGAAGCGGCAGCTGCACCTGAAAATTATTCAGAGTTGTATTTGTGTATTATGAGGCTGGAGGAAGATCTGAGAACCTTAATAATCCTGTACTATATTGAAGGCTTCAGTGTCGCGGAAACAGCAAATATATTGAAAATGCAAGAGGGCACTGTAAAAAGCAGACTTTCAAGAGCAAGAGCTAATTTAAGAAAATGGCTGGAGGAGGTATAAATTACTATGAATAAAAAGGATTGGAAGAAAGAATTTCCTGTTGTTCCTAAAGGATTTCACAACAGGGTGGAAAATACATTGGCAGAAATTTCTGTTCTAAAGAATAGAAGATTATCAAGAAAAGGCTTTGCAGCAATTGTGTTAGCGGCTGTATTAACCCTTGGAAGTATAACAGTAATGGCCGCAGGGTATTTTCAATGGAATGAGAAATTAGCAGAAATATTCGGTGCTGATAAAAGTCAGCAGAATATCTTGATTGAAAAAGGAGTAACAGAACAGGCCAAATCTTCGGTAAGCAATAATGGTCTTACTATTAGTCTGGTGCAAACCTTACAGGATAAGAACTACTTTTATGCTCTGCTGGAAGTTATCGCACCAAAAGATATAAAATTAACCGATACCAATTTATTCGAGGAGTGGCAGTTTGATGTCTCCGGTCAAAAGGATTATTCTTACAGCACAGGTCACGGGTTTATGGATGTTATTCAGGAACCTGAAATAACAAATAAAAGATTATATGAAATCTGGATTAAAAAAAGTATAGATTTCAACGAGAAGGACTTCACTCTCCACTTTAAGAATCTACAGGCTGACGCAGGGAAACTTGATATGTATACTATTTTGGAAGGGGCTTGGACACTTAGCTGGAAAATGTCATATAAGGACTCAACAGAATACTTTGATATAAACAAAAAATATAATTTATCCGGCTATGATGTATTAGTGAAACGGCTTGAGATTACGCCTTTGTCAATGACAATCTACTTTGACGGAAAAGATATAAAATCTATGGAAAAAGCAGAAAAGGTTGACTTGGAAAAATTAGAATTCCTAAAACCATTATTTTTTACAGGTGTAAAATATAAAGACGGAACAGTTGTATCCGTATCCGGTGGTCCTGGAGAAGAAGGATTCAACAATGCTGCCGGAGAATACAAATTGAGTACCTCCTTCCATAAAGTTATAGATCTCGAAAAATTGAAAGGACTTATGTTTGGAGAAGCTAATTCAGAAATAGGATTAATTGATAAAAATTGATGTAGAGTTAAATCTGAATATAACT
>JAQSXC010000074.1 GCA_029266335.1 Eubacterium sp.
GGTCAAAATACCAATATCTTTAATTATTCCCATACTTACGCCAAGTCTAACATCTGATAACAATTTAAAACTTTCCTGACCGGAAAGAATTCTGGCATTTTCCAAAAGACCGTATGATCTGAAAATCCTGTCTTCAAATTTATATAAGTTTTGTTTATACAGCTGAAATCTCAAGGCTTTTTCTCTGTCGATTATTTGCTTGCAAATTGCATCTATTGCTGCAATTGTCTCATCATCCTTACGTCCGAGGGTTATCTGGTTTGAAACCTGAAACATATCGCCGACAGCGTCGCTGTTTTCTCCATATATTCCTCTAACGGTAACTCCCAGCTTGGTGCAGCTTTCCAGGATGGATTTCAAGTAGCCTGTCATTACCAACGCAGGCAAATGTAGCATTACAGACGCTCTCATTCCTGAACCAATATTTGTAGGGCAACTGGTAAGGTATCCGTATTTGTCATCAAAAGCATAGTCGGCTTTCTCAGCTATGATTGAATCTATTTCATCACATACCTTATAAGCCTTTTCAAGCATTATTCCCGAAAAAATGGCCTGAATTCTGATATGGTCTTCTTCATTTACCATTATGCTGACATTTTCATGTTCATTTATGAAAGCCCCGCTGTTTCCCTTTGATTCAGCCAAATCAGGACTTATAAGATGCCTTTCCATCAGCGATACTCTGTCCACGGAGTGCATGGATGTCATATCTGCAAACATAAGCTTTCCGTAATTTGTATAGTCGGCTATCATGCCCTGCATTCTTTTCATAAGTATTGTCTGATGCTTTGGAGTCATCTTGGCTGAGAAGGGGATATCGGCAAAATTTCTGGCAAGTCTGACTCTGCTGGAAACTGCAACATCAAGTTCAGGACCTTTTTCTACAGGTATTCCGTTCATTCTCCCACCTCCAAAGCCTTTATTCTGTCTCGGATTCTGGCAGCTTCTTCATATTCCTCTTTCCTGATTGATTCATTCAAATGCTTTTTAAGCTTTTCTATTTCATCGGGAATACTGACATTGCTACTCACTCTTACCGGTACCTTTCCATGATGCTCAGCATTTCCATGAAGCCTCTTTATAATGGGATCAAGCTTTTCCTGAAACGCCTGGTAACATTGTGCACAACCTACTCTTGAGCTCTTAAGAAACTCTTCGTATTCCATTCCGCAGTTTTTACATTTTAGTGCCACAGATGCTTCTTGCTTGATATGAGTACCAAACAAGCCATTTATAAGATCGTTGAAGCCGAAAGGAGAAACAAATTCTGCATGGCTTAGCTGGTTCGCACATTGCTCACATAAGTATATATCTACTTTGTTATTATTCATTATTTGTGTAAAATGCACATTTGCAGCTTTTTGCTGACAATTCTGGCAAAGCATAAAATCACCTCGACACTTCAGACTAGTAAACTCATTATCATGTTTTTGAGAAGCATTGCACGAAGGATATCTCTATCAGGCATTGGTACTGATCCAATTATCTTATCGCTGACTGCAGCCTTCATAATATAGCCTTCCCGTTCACTTATTACATCATAATCAATAAAATTTTTAATAAATACTTCGGCTGATTGCTGCGAAATACTGGTACCCATGGAGGATACTATGTGCATCAGATAATTTCCGGGTCTTGTAATATTTATTCTTTTAATTCTTACATGACCACCGCCGCCTCTTCTGCTTTCCACGTAATAACCTCTGTCTGTCGTAAACCTGGTTGATATTACGTAATTTATCTGGGAAGGAACACAATTAAACTGGTTTGCCAGTTCATTTCTTTGTATTTCTATTGATCCATTTGTATCAGCAATCATTTGTTTAATAAAGGTTTCAATAATATCACTTAAGCTTGCCACTGCATCACCTCCAATTATTCAATTACGCCCCGGAGTGCTGCGTGCCGGTTCCGTATCGATCGAAGAGAGATAAATCAATCGAATACCTCCCCCCGAGGCTTTATCATCTGTGTGAGTTTGATACTCTTCTGATACAGATATGTTTACACGCCAGACATATAGGTAGGAATCATTCCCATTAACAAATTACTGATTTTGACTATCTTTGACCTTAACTAAAGTATATTACATTTTCTAAGTGTTTGCAATCCTTTTTTTGATCCTATTTCTATTGAACCAGAGATTATAATATCTAAAATAATTAATGAATATCAGTTTCCCTGTTATGAGGTTTGGTGATCTCATTCAAACGATTTGCGATTTTAACCTGCTCCTGTGGAAGAATCCACTCCCAATAGGATGGAACAAATTCAGGGTAGGGTGTGAGCACTTCTTCGGGATTTTTCATATACACAACGGTTTTTACATCAGGTTTATCCTTTGACACTTTATAATATCTCATATTAACCTCCGTGAGCCGATAACGGCCGCAAAATTGTTATGAAATTTGTTCACTCCCATACAGCTAAAAGGCGAATAAAGGAGGTTAATTGGCCATGTGCGCTTTCAAAGTATTGGCAATTACTTTGTTTTACTGATATATTTATAATCCCTCTAAAAAAAAGTAATATGCAGAAAAAGTTAATCAATCTATGAAATGATTACCTGAGGCAGAATAATAGATTTTAAAAACATTGAAAATTATTTAATAATGATGATTTTGAAATATATTGAGCAAGCCAGCAGGTTTTCAGTCTGCTGGCTTGCTTCTGTTTTAAAATATCTTATTTTTCTTTCCTCACTCCGTTTTCATCCACCTCATAGCCATTGATGGTGGTACTGACAGCAAGTGAGCCGTCGGCATGGAAATAATACCACTTGCCTTCTATTTTCAACCATTTGCCGCACACCATAACGGTGTTCACGTCAAAGTAATATTGTTTTTTGTATGCCTTGCTGCTGATGGTCTGCCAGCCGCTGAGAGCCTTACCGTCCTGGTAATAAAGGTACTGTCCGGCATCATTCTGTACCCAGCCCTGAGCAGTGGCGCGGTCGATGGTCAGCTTGATGTAGCGGTGCAGCATAGCTGAAACTTCCGCCCGGGTAGCGTTTACTCCGGGATTGAAATTATTGCCGTTGCCGCCCATCATAATGCCGGCCTGCTGCATTGCCTTTACTGCCGCCCGGTAGCTGCTGCCGATGCTGCTGTTATCCGCAAAGAACACTGCCTCACGGTTAACAGGCAATGTATATCCGGTGGCTTTAGCATAATTGGCGATGATGACTGCAATTTCCTCACGGGTTACAGCCCTGTCAGGAGCAAACAGGTTATTACCGGCTCCATCCACGATGTCTTTCTTATAAGCCCATTCGATGTAAGGCTGGAAAGTACTGCCGGCTTTTACATCAGTAAAGCTGCCGGTCTTATAGGAATTTACGTCAATTCCGGCCAGCCTGCCCAGAGCCGCTACCAGCATTCCGCGTGTCATGGCGTTATCCGGCGCAAAGGCAGTGTCTGAGATCCCTGAAAGCAGTCCACGGCCTACCATATAGTCGATACTCTCCTTGGCCCAATGTTTAGATATATCGGTAAATTTTACACTTTGCGCCGTATATCCCACACCATACACCGAAAAGTGGTTGGTGGTGAAAATCAGGCTGCCGGTATTAGAGTCATAAGCAGAGCCTGCAATACGGCTTGGTTTTCCGCTGCTGTCCACGTAGACACCGTACAGACACCCGATGGCCTCGTTTTGACCAGGTGCATACGGCAAGCTCAATGTGACGACGCCATTACCAAGGTTTGTGATAAGCCGGGTTTTTCCGTTTTTATCCACATAGGTAAAAGTAATCTCGTAGACCGGACGATTTCCTATGAGGACTTTTGCTCCTTCCGAAAGGTTCTGTACGGGTTTTACCAGGATGGTCACATCGTCGGTGCTTTGCTTCCGGATTTCCATAAGTGCTTCCAGATTCAGACTTAAGGCAGCAATTGCTCCGTCCACTTCGAAAAGCTGCACTTTGGAATCGGTCAGACTTTTCAGGGCAGGCTGTGTCAGCACGATGCCAAATGATTTTGCATTTGCCGGAGTTTTCAAATGTACTGCTATACCAATACCATTTGCAGATCTATTCTGAATCTTGGCATCAGCCAAAGCTTTTGCAATGGTATCGGCTACAGCTTTTTGCTGAAGGGTCGCCGCCGGGTGACCCTTTTTATCTACGGTGGATACAACTTCAATTATACCGGTTACCGGCTGCTCGGGCTGCTTTTCGGTTGGTGTTCTGACCGTGTTTGATGAACCGCTGCCTGGGCTGTTACTGTTCGAGCTACTCCCGCCTGAATTTCCACCATTAGAATTTCCACCCCCCGGGTTGCCGCTTGAAGAAGCAGTCTGCACAGTAATACTTGCGGACGTACCTGCTTCATGCTGTGCATCCCCCTTCACCCGAAGGGCTATAGTATGGCTTGAGCCTGCCGAAAGTCCTGTGAAGCTTGGCAGATTCTTTGTATCAAGCTCTACATACGTGCTGCCGTCAAAACTGTATTCCATCTTACCACCGTTGCTTGAGATGGGTGCTGCAGACATGGTAATGCTTGTTTGTGTCTTGATAAAATTAGCTGCCGATACCGCAACCGTTGCAGAATTTGAAAATTTCGGCAGATCAGTGGTTTGTGCCGCATCCGGACTTTGGTTGTAATATGCGTCGCCCTTATCGTGGACCAGCACCACAATTGATTCACCGGGGATTGTCAGCGCAACCTTTCCATCTGCCGGTAAATCAATAAAACTTCCTATACCGATTTTATATGCATAGTTTCCGCTTTTTCCGCCACTTGCCAGGATATGAAGTGTAATGGCAGTTTCACCCGCTGTTGCTGAAAGTGCAACTACCGGTGCAGCTTGATTCTGCTTTGTGAAATCAAGCTGCAGGCTCGCCGGGCCAGACTGCAGGTGAGTCGGGCTTTCATCCAGCTTTGCATAAATTGCTGCGCCTGTTATTCCCTGTGCAAAGGTATGGCTGTTGGCCGTACTATATGTTGAACCGTCAAAGGAGTAAGTCGCTCCGCTTGCCGGACTGGTAACAGTCACTGTTACACCGGTTGTAGCATAGTCGCCGCTGCGCGTATATGCCAGAGCTGGCGGTGCCTGAATAGCTTTTGAAACAGCAGTGGTCTCCGGGCTTGTCAGTTTGCCTCCAAATCCCGGGGCAGTGGCCTCCACCCGGAGGAACCTTCCTATATCAGCCTGTGTTGTCTTATAGGTGCTGCCTGTGTGAATGGACGTACTGTCCCCGTTTCTGTACCATAAAAAGACAAGGCTTGCACCGCTCTGAGTTCCTTCAGCGGAAGCAGTCAGGTTTTCTCCGAAGATTGCGGCTCCGCTGATGGACACACGTCCGGTTAAATCAGGCGTAAAAGAAGTGCTGCTTGCAAGAACCGCTCCGTTAAAATGGGTATCCGTTGCTTTCAATCTAATCTGTAAATCACCTGCAGCAATATCAACATCTCCGACATGAACCGGATTTCCGGTCATATCAGTCCAGCTTGCTCCTCCGTCTCTACTGTATTCATAAAGCGCAACATCGTTATAACCGGGAACCACAGTAAACCCGAAGGTATTGGCCGTATCATCGGCCACTCCGCTTGTGGGAGCCGCAGGTCCGTCGGCCTTTGTGATCATCCCCGTGGCAGCTGTGATAAAGTTACTGTGGTTAGCCTCCGTCACCTCCACTGTAATGGTTTTTCCTATATCGGCCTGCGTCAACAGGTACTTATCAGAGTAACCTGTCTGAACAGCAGTGCCTATGCCGCTTCTGAGCCATGTATAGACAAATGTGCCTGTTACACCTGAAACGGTTGCGTTGAGTGTTTTGCCAAATTTCTCCTCACCGGCAATGGACACTGTACCGGTAAGCGGCGCTTTATCGGTAGTGGCCGGAATGCCGGGGCTCACAGGTGAAGATAACATAGTGCTTGTTTCGGTAAGGTAGGCGAAGAAGTAATAAGCAGTGTTTGGCAATAGTCCCTCAAACAGATCTGAATCCTGCCATCCTGCGTCTCCGGTGGACGGCAGACTATTATCCGTTTTGCAGAAGAACTTCAGCCCATGAGGTGTGGGTGGAAAAACGGCTTTTAATTTAACTGCTGTGGCTGTTTTATTGATAACTGTAATGGCCGGGGGCGGAGCCGGAGCTTTCAGAATTGCGGGACTGTTTGCCGAGGTTACCCCGCCGGTACAGTTTTCCGCTGTTACAGTAACGCTGATTACAGTGCCGATATCTTCTGCCGAAATCGTGTATGTGCTTACCGCTGCTCCCGCAATATCAGTGCCGTTCCGAGACCACTGATAGGATAGCGTTCCCATTGCCACGCCAGCGGGAACTGTAGCCAGCGACGACGTCACCGCCGTCAGCTCCTGCCCGAAAACAGGCACTCCAACGAGTGTAACTGTGCCTGCAAGAGCTGCCCTGTCAGTGGTTATAATAGCACTTGCAGAGCTGACCGGAGAAACTTCGTAAACAGCCGTTCCCTTTAATCTTGCATAAAAGATATAGCCTGTGTTTGGGATAAGACCGGTAAAAGTTGTTCCATCCTGCCAGTCTGTACCATTCTTGCTGTATTCTGCACCAATTATTGTATCCAGTGTGATGCTGGATGCAGTCCTGGAAAGAATCGTTGGCGCGGCGGGTGCCAGCTGCGGCAGCTTCAGAGTTGTAATGGTACTTCCGGTGCTGGACGGTGACGCCTGGTGCGTATTTGTTTCTTTCAACCTTGCATAGAAGGTATAGTTTGTATTGGGAGTAAGACCTGCAAAGCCGGCTTCATCCTGCCAGATGCCGCTTTCCAGCCTGTACTCTGCGCCTGTAATTTCAACTAATGTAATACCCGTTGCAGTTGAGGAAGCCATTGCCGGTGCGGCAGGTGCTGCTTGTGCCGCCTTGCCAACCGTAGTTATGTTTGTTGAGGAAATTGAACCGGTGCAATTCGCTGATGTAACCTTTACGTTTATGACCTTTCCCACATCAGCAGCAGTAAGGGTATAGGCGCTTCCAGTTGCACCGGTAATGTCAACGCCGTCCCTCGTCCACTGGCAGGACAGTGTCCCTATTGCCGTGCCTACCGGGTTTGTGGTCAGCGATGTTGTTTCCGCCGTCAGCACTTGCCCGAAAGCAGGCAGACCAGTGAGTGAAACCGAGCCTGCAAGAGCTGCCTTGTCGGTAGTTATGACGGCACTTGCAGGGCTTGAAGGTGACACATTTTTGTCAGTTGTATCCTTCAGGCGGGCATAAAAGACATAGCCCGTGTTGGGAGTAAGGCTGTTAAAAGCAGTTCCATCCTGCCAGTCGGTTCCGTTACTGCTGTACTCTGCACCTGCAATATCATTCAGCGTGATACTGACTGCCGTTCTGGAAAGCATTGTCGGCGCGGCTGGGGCGGCTTGTGACCCTTTAGGGATTACTGCAGACGATGCCGCCGAAGCTGAGCCTTCCCCTTGCGCATTGGAGGCTTTTACCGTAAAAGTATATGCCGTTCCATTGGTCAGCCCGATTACGGTGATAGGGCTTGAGGTACCTGCTGCTGTTATTCCGCCGGGAGCCGAGGTTACCGTGTAGCCTGTTACCGTACCTGACGGAGTAGTGAAGCTTATAGTTGCCTGGCCATCTCCGGCGACAGCCGTCACGTTGGTGGGTGCTGCCGGTGTGGACGGGATATAAAAAGGAATAATGTCAGTCATAGCGCGACCGCCGAATATCTTTTGCTGCGGCATCAGGTTGTCCACAATTGTCCATATGAGGTTACTCCAATTCAGACCTGTACTGTCACTCCATGTGGCAGCGGTTCTCCACTCGCCTCCGGATTTTGATGCTCCGTTTTTATTGTCGGCTTCACCGTCTGAAATCGTGGCGGCATTTACCGGCATCCCATCCCAGGCATAGTTTTTTTGAAAGCTGGCGGTACCTCCTCCGGCAATCCGCCCGGCAGTGGCGGTGTTACCGGACACAGAATAATTCAGCGCCGCACAATTATTAATAACTCCGCCATTTACATAGCCCGCTATACCGCCTGCCCTGTTATTGGTGACTGTTCCCGCAGTTATCATGCCGGTAGCATAGCAGTTTTGTACGGTTCCTTTAGCCGTGCCCGCAATACCTCCGATGTTGCCACCAGTACCTGATACGGTCACGGAGCTGGCACAGTTTCCAATGTCAATTCCCCTGCCTGCGATCCCCCCCAAATTGCTTTGACCGGTGATTGTTCCGCTGGCATAGCAGTTTGATATGGAGCCTGTACCTACTACTTCGCCAGCTATACCTCCTGCCAGACTTGCTGCATTTATGGAGATGTTCTCCAACCTTACATTTTGTACCGTACCCGAGTCAATATAACCAAATAGGCCATTATAGTTGTCGGTATCATTATTGATTACCAGACCTGTAATCGTATTCCCGGCACCGTCAAAGGTGCCTTTAAAGTATTTACCTGAAATACCAATGGGCGTCCAGCCTGTGCCGTTTGCATAGTCAGACAGGCTGATACTATTTTGCAAAACAATTGTTTTCCCTTCAAAACTCACGGGGTTCATCTCGTCATTCACAAGCAGTGCCATCCCTGCAAGCTGGTCGGCAGTGGCGATCATAAAAGCAGGCGCATTCGGGTCCTTATCATACCAGGTGGTATCCTCTAAACCCGACATTGCCGAGACCATCATTGAGGGTGCCGCAAGCTGTGCGTTTGCGCCGGAAAGAGCCGGTGGGGACTGTGATCCCTTTGTAGTAAAGACCTCTGATACTATCTCCGAGATCTGCCCTCCGCTTTCAGCAACACCGTATATGGCATATGCCGTGTTTGGGGCAAGACTTATGGCAGCGGCAGTTACGACTGTGTTTGCGGTTACGGTTACCGCTTCGCCGGTTTTAATGGCATCTGCATCAGCAGGTTTCTCCTCCGATGCTCCCTGAAGCAGATAATATACTTCTCCGTCTTGATCAGAGGTGAACTCCAGCGTCGCGCCACTGTCTGAAATATTGCTAATGCCCATGGACATGGTTGGTGGAGTACCGCTGTCCTGTGGTACTTCTTCTCCCTCTGCCGCAATCACGGTTATAGGTGTCATTCCAAATGTTATGGCAAAAGCCAATATAAGAGATAATATTTTCTGAACTGGATTGCTCATTTCTTTTTATCCTCCTTTGTGGGTTACCACCCGAAAGATATAAAACTATATCATTATGGACGTGGAGGGAATATCCCCTCTACGCAAATAATATAGTTTAATACTGTATATGGCTGTAAATTTGTATGGGGTTTACCACCCGTATTGCTGCCTGTTGGAGCCATTGATGTGTTTGCCACTGCAGTTGTATAGACGGGAATCTGGTTTTCATCCGCATCCACCACTTTTGCAAGACATGTTTTTGCAGCCGGCGTTCCCGTACTTCCCGGGTTGCTGTTTGCGGGAATGGGGTGGGTGTGAGCAGGAAGCTGATTTTCCGTCAATGTAACCGCTTCGCTTCCTCCGGTCTGTCCAATTGGGTAAATGGTACCTTCCGAGCTTTTTCCGGCTCCTATTGCTACCCTTCCGCATAGATTTGGCAGTGCAAAGGTTGTCGTCCCATTCCCGCCGTACCTGGTTCCAAGCAAAGCATAAAGTGCCTGATAGTTTCTGATTTCCAGCAGTTGTCCATTGCAGAGCATCCATCCCTGTGGTGCAAAATCCGGTGCCCACGCTACAATTGTTCCTATGTATTCGTCCATCGTTCATCTCTCCTTTATAATGTAGTTATAGGTGTCCCCCACCTCAACAGGTGGCGGGTACCATTTCGGTTTTAAGGCGGTGAGCGGATTACTCCCGCCTCGTTGAAACGCACAGAAGTAATAAAATTTTTCTACAACCGAAAAATTTTATCTGAACCCATGCGTTATAATATTGGTATTTACATTATTGTATTGGTTTATTGTTTATATCATGTTGCACAATCCTCCTTATAGATATTGTTTTAAGCAAAGTATTTCAGTATTGTTTCGATTGGCAGCTCCAGCCGGAGGCTTTCATCCTCCCATAACAAAGAATGCTCTTTTACCCTCAGGGATTTCCAAAGCTTTTTTTGCACCATAGGAGCAAATACGGAATATTCCAGCAGCGGCTCCATATCCAAGTAAAGGCTGCTGCCGCTCTTAAGCCGTAAAAACAGCCGCCAATCGTCTCCAGCATCTGCTTCGGTAATTTGCACCGACTTTGTTTCCTCCCGAAACAGGTAAAGCAACGCCGAAACGGAAAGCTGCACGTCACCTTGCCAGCTCAGGCAGCCGTCCTGTACTTTCAGGGTCTTCCATACTTCTCTGTCCTTCAGTGGCAAAAACTGTATACTGTCAAAGTATGGGAGCATATTGATATTTATCCTGTTCCTGTTGGACAGGGTAACTGAAAGAGTATAATCCTCTCCTGGAACAGCACTTTGAACAATAGCTGTCATGAAACACTCTCCTTTGCGCATAAAAAAATCCCTATACAATAAAGTATAGGGATTTTTTTATAAAGCAGTATTGGCCAAACGGCTAATTTTTTACAAAATCTTTGCTTCTCTGGCCTTTTGTACCGCGCTGATCTTGTTGTTGACGCAAAACTTGGTATATATACTCTCCAGATGCTTCTTGATGCTTGAGACAGAAAGATAAAGCCGCTCGGCAATTTCACGCTGGGTCAGCCCTTGTGAAAGCAGGGTTAGTACCTGTGTTTCCCGTTCGGTCAGGTGGATCGAGGGCTGTTCTGACGTGAAATCATCCTGTTTTTCATACAGGGACAGAACACGCTCCGCATAGGAACTACGCTCGTTCCGACTGATTTCTGTACGGATTTTTTCCACCAGCTTTTGAAACCGTTCCTCCTTAATAGGCTTCATCACATAGTCAAGTGCATTAAGTTCAAAGGCCTGCACTGCATATTGGTTCCAACTGGTGATAAAGGCAACCATTACCCCCGGATTGATTTCAAGAAGGCGCTCCGCAAAGGTCAGTCCGTCCAGTTCGGGCATCTCGATATCAATAAAAGCCACTTGCGGGTGGAGGGAAGCTACTTCCTCCAGTGCCTTGAGAGGGTTCATGTATTTTCCTTCAATCTTCATAAAGCCGGTTTTTTCAACCAGTGCACAAACCTCCTCCAGATTATACCATTCATCATCTAATACGATGGTTTTTATCATGTTTTATTCCTCCTCTCCGGGGTTATGTTTCGGGGAATATGGAAGGAGACCTGTGTTCCGGTCCCCAGCCGGCTTACTATCTGAAGTTCGGTGCCGTAATGCTTTTGCAACCGTTTGTGGATGTTGGACAGGCCGATGCTATGTGTGCTGTCACCATCATAGAGTAGTTTCTCCATGGTTTCGGCCTTCATTCCCACTCCATCGTCTTTAACCTCAAATCGGACGCCTTTTTCTTCTTCTCTTATGGTAAGCCAGACATTTCCCACTCCAGCTTTTTTGAGTATACCGTGCCGTATTGCGTTCTCCACCAGCGGCTGGAGCACCAGCCTTGGAAGGGATATCTGGGGAATGTCGTCACAAAGCAAATGATAATTCAGCCGTTCCCGGAATCTTGCCTTTTCTATTGCAACATAGGTACCGACACTTTCCAGTTCCTTTTCCAGCATAACCATGGGTGAAGCACTGTCAAAATAGTAGCAGTTGGACAGGTGCTCCCCCAGTTCGGCAATCAGCGCTTTTGCTTCGTCCGGGCTTCTCGTGATCATAGAGGCGATGACGCTAAGTGTGTTATTAAGAAAATGTGGTTTGATCTGGGCCTGCAAAAAGGAAAGTTCACTGGTTTCCGCTTCTGCACGTGCTGCCATGGCGGCAGTTTCCAAACGCCTTTGGTACTCTACAAGCAGTGTTACGTCGTTAATCGAGAGAATTTGTCCCATACGCTTTCCGTTTTCGGCATCAATGCTTGTAAGCTGTGCACGGTAATGCTTTACCGTACCGCTATCGTCCCATTCATAAAGAATACCGGCAGAGTTGGTCGAAAGTTCCTTCAGCTCGGGATGGCTTTCCAGAAATGGTGACAGTATCAGACTGCCGGATAAGCGGGAGAGCTCAGGATACATCTCTGCTATGGCGTTGTTCGCATCAATGATATGGCCTGTCATATCAGCCAGGAGAATTCCTTCTGCAGATTTGCGGAATACCTTCTCATAAGCTATGGGGATAAATTGAAACATACGAAATCTGAACACTCCCATTACATATAAGAGTGCCGAAAAAACAGCTGCCACTGGCAGATAATCCAACCGGAGCGTGTTGATCGGAGAAGCCGTAAAATAAACCGCAAGCCACGGAGGCAAAAGTGTAAGGGCCATGGTGACAATTCCTATGCGGTGTTCTTTGGCTGATGCCAGAAATGCATATATGTATGCAATCACACATGCGGTACAGATCATTGTACCTGACAGGACCATCACCCAAAAAAGAATTTCCTTTTCCGTCACTCTTACCATAAAGTAGCCGTTACTGACAAACTTAGCGGTGGATATGTACTGGTGATGCAGCGGATTGGTATAAAAGATAAGTGCATAAATAATCGGATGATATAACCCCACAATACTGGCAAGACGCTGAAGTTTTTTATCAGCCTCCACATATTCCAGCGTCATCATCAGCCATATGTAGGGCTGGACCGGGATGGCAAGGTACTGGATATAGCTCCAGAATTCTGCCTGCTCCACAGTATCAGAGTTAACGGCGCACAGATAGCCGAAAGAATATACTATGGCCGAAATAATGAGCGGGAAAAAGTATCGGGTGCTCAACAGTCTGCGACGCCGGACAACATATACCAGCAGCACCACTCCACATATAATGGTAACAAAAAGAATAGCACTTACTGTGATTTTAGCAATGTTCATCCGGCACCTCTTTTCGGGTTATATGATCAGGCTATAACCTATAGCTAATTTATATCATTTCTGCAGCACTTTTTGCCAGGCTTCCTTTACAGTTAAATAATCCATTCAACAATCTCCAAGGTTATATTTTAAATATTATACAGAAAATGGCACTGTATTTCAAGCTGTTGATATTGCAGCACTATGTCCTTATTGGCTGAAAACCGTAATCGCCTGCCCATTATTGGGCAACGGTTCTTTAGCTATACCCGGTTCAGCCGGAGTCTTGCAAGGTCTTCCTCTAGGTTCATACACGCTTGCATAGTCTACTTCCATCTTTGCCGGTAAAATAGAACAAAACATATACTCTGCAACAAGAGAGCTCGCATAAAAAGCAATCGGCAGACAGCGAATATCACTGTCTGCCGTTACATAGCCCTCACTTCACCACGGTTTAGAAAATATCCTTATTGCACAATGAAGATGGGTGGCCTTTGTCTCGTTATACTTTACTGTTGCTGCACCTTGATAAGCTTCACATTGTCTATGGTAATCTTGTAGGGTATGGTCAACTCAGGATCAGTACCTGCTCTTCCCAGTCCAAACATGAACTTGAAATTCCCCGGGGCTGTTATATCAACTATGGCCTCATATGTTTGAGTTGAACTTCCCACTGTAAATGTCCTTTTCGGAGCGCTTGAACCTGTAAGCTCGACATATATCGGCCTTTCTATTTCAGAGCTCATATCGAACGCTATTTTGTAGGTACCCGTCTGTACATTGTTGACAGGATCCTGGTATAGTTGAATCTGCCACCAATCCCAACCTACCTGGTTGACAGTGGCTTCTATCGCTCCGCTCGTTACTACGAAATCCGCTTTTCCTGCCCATTGCTCATAATCGCCCTGGTTGTGGACTTTCCATACGGCGCCTGGTGATGTATTATCGATTGTGGTCGTGATATCGAAGGTTCCGTCTATTAACAGGTTTTGCCCAACTTCTATCCAAACCTTGTTTGATTTTAACTTTTGAATCACCTGCGTTTGCTTATAGCTTTCCGCCTCAACAAGGATGGTATAATCCTTTACATCAGGGAAATCAGCTGTAAAGCTGCTCTTGTCAATGGTCAGTTTACCGGAAGCAAAGCTGTATTTGTCAGCTGCCAATGCCGTGCCGTCAATCTTCACAGTCTTTATTGCATTCCGCCACGCTTCATTGTCTGTAAAGGTTATTACCACGTCAATATTACCTGCAACCTTTTCTACCGGATCGGCTGTCAGGGTTGGAGGTGTCAACGGTGCAACCTCTACCTCTTTAACTATTACATCGTCAATGCAGATATTCGTCGCAGCATCAGTGTCTGCCACTTTTCCTGCCTCGAATACAAGCTTTCCGTTTTCGTAGCTGGCTTCTGTCATTTTGAAATCATAGCTGAAATCCTGCATGGTGGTTGTCAAACCGCAGGTTTGCATAGGCATGTATGCTACAAACCAGGGAGAAGCAGTTAATGCTTTACCTATGTTGACATTTATTTTTCTTGCTGCATCAGCCTTTGCCTTGAACATCAGCCTATATGTCTTACCATTTTGGAATTTCAGACCTTCCTGAAATGCCTGTACTGCATATGATGCATTTCCAACAGCACTCAAAGCTATTTTCATTTCACCGTTTTCTCCGCTACACGTTCCTGCACCGCCTTCACCGGTCCAGAATCCCCAGTCCTCTGCTCCATTTACAAAATCACCATTCTTCACCAGGTTGCCGTCATTTGGAGTCAACTCTTTAATCACTACATCGTCAATGCAGATGGTATGCTCTCCTATGTTTGCGTCTATGCCGGCAACCTTTCCTATGAGGAAGTTCAGCTTTATTGTTTTGTCGGTTTCGGGTACCGCAAGAGCATATTTGTATGCAGTCATTTCATTGGTGAAATCGAATTTCGTAATCTCACCGCCCTGATAAAACTCAACCTGAACAGGTCTGCTCTTTGTTGATTTTGCCTTGAAACTCAACTCATATGTCTTTCCTTTTTCAACCTGTATACCGGCTTGGTTAAATTGGATAGACCAATTATTCGGCCCTAAATTTGATACGTCAATTTTAGCCGCCCCATCTACAACACCGAAAGTTCCGTTTCCTCCATCACCAGTCCATATTTCCCAATTCTCTTTCCCATTAGCGAAATTACCGTTTTTCACCAAATTGCCATCCTTGCCGCGAACATCCTGCGCAACAGTAGCATCGGCATAGCCAGCTGCCTGAATGACAATCTTATAACTCTTAGCGGCAGTAAATACATCTGCATTTATGGTCAGCTTGCCGCTTTCCAGTTTATACTGTCCTGCTGTCAAGGTTGTACCCTCAACCTTTATTGCCGTAAAGGCTACTCTCCATTCAGCCTTGTCAGCAAATGTGAGTTCGACAGCATTTCCAAGCATGTTATCTGTTGTATCAGGTTCAAGAGCGGGAGGTTGTTTTACAGAAACATCCTTCGCCTGAAGTACCACATTGTCTATGAAAATGTCGGATGGAGCAGCACCCTTTAATCCTCCCATAAGGAATTTAAAGTTGAGTTCCTCCTTATATGGCGCCTTAAAGCTAAATTCAAACGTTTCTGATTTATCGGTTAAGGATACGACCTTATCAAATCTTCGAGAATACTGACCATCATTGGCTTCAAGAATGACACCCACATCTCTTGCTATAGTCGAACGTGCATCAAACTTCATTACATATTCAACGCCCTTTGATAATTTCAAGTTGTTCTGTGCAAACATGATACTCCAAGGATCAGAGCCGAGTACCTTAGTTGTTATTTTAGCTTCTCCGTTTTCAACAGATAAATCTGAAGCACCTCCGACAAAAAACATTTGCCACGGAGAATAGGTACCATTGCTGAAATCACCATTCTGTAAAGGATATGGGTTAAACTCGGGGTCTACTTCAACTGTTGTGCATATAAGTGACACATCGTCAATATAAACATCGGCATCATTTCCGCCCAACAAGAACACCAACTGCGATCCCTTGTCGGTTTCACCTGCCATCTTGAAGGTCTGTTCAAGCTCTTGCATAGCTGTGGTCAGATTAATTTCCTGCTCCATATAAGCAGTCTTGCCGTCATTGCTTGCAAGCTTTATCTTTATTGTTCTGTCTGCATCGGCCCTTGCTTTAAATGTAAGCTTGTAGTCGCGGTCCTTAATAAGCTGAACACCCTTCTGATCCACAGTAATTGCACAGGAGTCAGCTCCGCCATTGGCGATATTTGCAGTCAGCTCACGAGTATCCTCAGGGACCTTCACCTCAGAGAGCGCACTCGAATTTGTAACGTTCCAGTAAGTCATTCTGTCAATTTTATATTTGTCAAATGCACCATTATAAATATGGTTTCCGCTCATTTCCAAAGGTTCCTTTGGCCCATTATAGTCAACTACAGGGGCAGCAATTTCCTCAACTCTCACATTTCCTATCCAGACCGAACCGGTATCAGTGGCACAGTTAAACTCTATGCGAGCCCTTACATCCGAATCCCTGGACATTTGGAATTTGTAGCTGAATTTCTTCATTTCTGTTGTCAGCTTGGGAGCATAGCCTTCGGAGTATGCACTCCAGCCTCGTGTCGGTCCTCCTCCCAACTTTGTTTCAATGGTTTTTTCCTTGTCTGCCTTTGCATCAAATGAAAATTGGTACCATCTGGCTTTACCAAGGGTAGTATGCTGCTCAAGTTGGATTGAATAAGGCTGACTGCCCTTGTTGGTCACATCCACCCTGGCATAGTTTTTTCCGTCGATTGTATCAACCGACACATTTGCAGCTCCACCAAACTGAGCATTGTGTATAAAATTCCAAACCTCACCGAAATCAGCATCCACACCCTCCGCATTATCCTTGATTCCCTGTTCAAAATTCATGTCCTTAACAAGGTTGCCTGTAGCATCCGGCTGTCTTGCTCCGTCAGGCAAGGGTTCAGCATTCATATTGGGTTCAGCGGGGGTCTTGTATGGTCTGCCTGTAAGCTCATATACTCTTACATAATCAACTTCCATCTGTGCCGGGAACAAGGAAGCATCAGGTTTTTTACCTCCGTCAAAGTTCCCTCCTATGGCAAGATTCAACATAAGATAGAATTCCTTGTCAAAGGGTGCGGGGAAGGAATATTTTTCTCCGTCTTCCCCTTTGTTATGCCAGTTGTCTATTGTATTGTACAGCTTTCCGTCAATATACCATCTGATTTCACCAGGCTCCCATTCTACGGCATAGGTATGAAATTGATCAATGGTCTGTCCCGCAGGGAAAGTATAGCCCTTGCTTTGGAACTCATGCGGCGGGCCGTAATGAAGAGCTCCCGAGGCCTCATCCGGCAATCTGCCCTTGGCTTCCATGATGTCTATTTCACCCGAGCCGGGCCAATTACCATATTGACCTCTGCCGCCGTTTTTGCCGTATGCACCGTCATTAGGCATCATCCAGAAGGCCGGCCAGAAGCCCTCTCCTACAGGCAATTTGATTTTTGCTTCAAACTTACCGTATTTCCAGGCCGCTTTTGAGAACAGCTTTGCCGAGGTATAATTATAAGGGTTCTTGTAGCTGTCCCCTTCCTTTGTGTAGTCTTCCATTTTTGGGGTTATGATCAGCTTGCCGTCTTTTACAGCTGCATTATCAGGTCTGTAAAACTGCTCTTCACTATTTCCGAAACCGCCTCCACTGTTTTCAGTCCACCATTTTGTTTCATCAAGAGCTGTTCCGTCAAACTCGTCAGCCCATACCATTTTCCATTCACTTTGAGAAGGATTTATGGTATAAGTTGCAGAAACAACAGCTGAGTCTGTCATTCCGGACTTTATTGCAATAGCTTTGAGCGTAGTGGTTGTTTCAACTTTTATTGCCGATGTGTAGAACGCAGAATTTACATTTGGTATTGTTCCATCCGTTGTATATCTTATGGATGCACCTGCTGTAACGCAAGTAATCTCAACATTCTGCACTTTTGCATAAGTACCTTCCGGCACACTGAATACCGGTGCAGCAACCTTTTGAGGAGTATTTGGTGTATTATTCCCTGATGAACTGCTTCCACCACTACCTGCTGACGCAGCACCCGAATTGCCCACAGGTGCAGAACCTGTTGAAGGAATAATTGGTCCAATTGCTCCCTGCTGAACCAGCTTGCCATTTATGCTTATTTTTCCGCCGCCGCTTATATAGGCATTTCCTGTAACAGTGACATTTTCAAGAGTTACATCCCCTGATCCGACACCTTCTGCCAGATAAATATTCCCGGTTATTTTAATATCCTTCAGAATTACTCCCGGTGTATTAATTATTACATTTCCTTTTAACTCTATTCCGCTGTAGGTGCCGGGGGTATTGTAAAATCCGGCAATCGTACTGCTCAGCACCTTGGTGATTTCAGCGCGGCTTATACCTTTCCCGGGTCTGAATGTTTTATCTGCATGTCCGGTTAAATAACCATTGGCTATTACTGAAGCAATTTCATCAGCATAGTTACCCTTATACCCCTTGAGATCTGAATATTTGTTTAAATATTCAACGGTATCAGTCCTGGATAATTTAAATGCATGGAAGATGGCTGCTGCAACTTCTTCTCTTGTTATGGCAGCATTACCTTTAAATTCATTTCCTGCCCAGTTGTCAATATATCCTGCAGCTCTTGCTTTTGAAGCAACAGAAGCGTACCAGGAGTTTGTTTTGATATCATTAAATTTCTCATTGCTTTCCTGCGAATAACCGAAGATTTTGTTCAATATCGAGCAAAATTCGGCTCTTGAAAGTTTATTATCAGGTTTGAAGCTTCCATCGGGTTTACCTTTTAAAAGACCGTTATCTGTCCATTTTACGATGTCATCGGCCGCCCAGTAGTTTTGTGATACATCAGAATACCGGGGAGCTGTAGGCTGCGCTGTGGCAAAAACTCCTTGAACCATACCTGTCAACAGCATTGTAACTATTAACAATATTGAGATAGTTCTTCTTAACATCTTATTTCCCTCCAATTTTTCAGGTATTTCCCATTGAAAATTAAAATTTAATTTCTTTTTGGTAGTTTTACAAGAAATTGAGCAACAATTATTGAGAAAGGTTTAAGAAAAAAACCCCCTAAATTTGAGGTTTAGGGGGAAATATTCCTTAGTGCAAATCTTACTTGGCTATTTTTGCTTTGTTTTCAGCAACTTTTGATCTCTGATAATCAAGAGCCTTCTGGTAGTCTATAGAAGTTTTATAGTCTTCATAATCCTTCCAAATCTTATCGAAATCAGCATCAGACTTAGCCATCAACAACTTAGGAAGAATTTCTCCCCATTTGTTTTCAGCTTTAGCAAGGATTTCTCCTTCGTCACTGTCTGCAACCGGTCTGTTGTTGTCATATACTCCATAGTGAGAGCTCTTTCCTTTTGCCCATTCACGATACTGGTTGAAAGGTTGGCCCGGATCCGGTTCCCACAGGTTCATCATAGATGAATTGAACATCCAGATTTCACCATAGGTATTGTACTTCTGCTTGAAGGTAGCCATATCGGAGTTCTTCATCTTGTTGATTTCAGGCTTGATAACAGGCTTATTGTCAACCATGTCATAAGTTTCGCCTTCTTTACCAAGGTAAAGAGCTTTCTGTCCATCTTCACTCATACCCCAGGACATAAACTTGATAGCTCTGTCTGGATTCTTACAGTTCTTTGTGATCATCGTGAGCTCCCAACCTGAGTAACCGGTTGTGCTGAGCAATGGAGGATCAAGCTTGCTGTTTGCAGGTCCGTCAACTGAAATATAGATTTCATTTGGCTTGTTAGTATATAATTGTCCAAGTGGAATCATAGCATCTTTCCACTGATAGAACAGTGCGAAATATCTGCCCTGTTGGATTTTTTCTTCAATTTTGGTTCTGTCATCAACAAATACATCTGTTGGCATCATGCCCATTTCATGAGCTTTTCTGAAGGTTTTGAGCCAGTTGATGTAGTCCGGGCTTGGATTTCCGCATTTTACATCATAGAATTTTCCGTCTATTTCTCTTGGAACAGCAAGATATTCAAGAAGCATATCTTCAAATGTATTGTTACCGGTTCCGAAAAACTGTGCGCCTGCGAAAGGTAACAATGGCTGACCGTTGTCAACTTTAGGGAACTTTTCCTTGGCTGCCTTTAAAGCATTGAGGAATCCTTCTGGAGTTCTCATGTCAGGCTTGCCGATTGCTTCATATATATCTTTTCTAACCAGGAATGATCTGTTTGAGATAACATTGTATTTTGTGTTATCTTCCGGAGTATTGCCGTTACATGGATATCCGAATAGCTTTCCATCTTTATCCTTATACCAGTTAACGATATCAGGAGCTGCAACCTTCCAGAAATATGGGTCATATTTGTCTGCAAGTTCATTCAATGGATATGTATATGTGTCAACAGATAACTGTGGTACCTGCTGTGCATACCATCCAAGCGTCACCATGTCAGGCAATGAATTGGAAGCTATCATTGTGTTCAACTTCTGTCCTGCATCTCCTACAGGTACAATAAAGTTAATATCAATACCAGTCTGATCCTTAATCAAAGTATGTGCAAGATTACCTTCAGGATTGCTGAACCAGGTTTCATTAATGTACCAATCCAGCTTAAGCGGTGAAGTATCCTTTTTCCAGCCTGGCTCTTCAGCTGCTGCAGTTGTGCTTTCTGCAGCTGTTGATGACACTGCTGCCGCTGAGCCGGAAGCCGGCGCTGCTGAGCTACTGCTGCTGGCTGTGTCGTTACTTCCACAAGCAGCCAGTACTGTAACTGCCATAGTCAATGCCATTATAAGGCACAGAACCTTAGCAATTTTAATCCTTTTCATAGATTTCCCTCCTGTTAATTTGGTTTAGGGACAGTCAAATATTATTAAACTGTTCCTTATATGTTTTTATATAACACCCGAGCTGTGGCCCAAGTATTGATATCGAATTAAATTTTTTAGCAGGCTACTCCTTGACTGAGCCTATAAGCATACCCTTAACAAAGTGCTTTTGAAGGAAAGGATATATACATACTATTGGGATTGTAGTAATAATCATTGTCGCCATCTGAAGAGAGGTTGATGTAAAATTGGTCATGCTGACCGAGCCTGCCATCAATGATGTCTTGGAGGAGTCGGAAGTCATAATTATTTTATACAGATAAGTTTGTATAGGGTGCAGATCCTGATTATTAGTATAGATGATCCCCATGAAGTAATCATTCCAGTTAAAAACACCATTGAAGAGTAAAATAGTTGCTATAACAGCCTTGGATAATGGAAGCGTAATTTTCAGGAAAATTGTAAAGTGATTTGCACCGTCCATTTTTGCCGACTCTTCCAGCGCTTCAGGTATTGTTCTGAAGAAGGCCTGAAATATTATCAGGTCAAAGAAGCTGAACATAACAGGGAAAATGTAAACAATAAACTTATCAAACATTCCCAATGTCTTGATAACTATAAAGGTTGGTATAAGACCGCCCGAGAAGAACATTGTTATAAGACCCATTGTCATAAAGACTTTTCTTCCTATCAGTTCCCTGTTCAGGAAGGCATAAGCTACCATTGCTGTAAAGAACACGTGGGCAGCTGTGGCAATAACGGTTCTTGCTATTGTTATAAGAAAAGCCGTAATAATTTCACTATTTCTGAAAACTTCCTTGTAATTATCCCAGGTAAACTCACGGGGCCACCAGTATAATCCTCCCTGGGCAGAATCAAATCCATTGTTTAAAGAATGGATAAGTACATACCAGATCGGATATAAAGCCGCGAAGCAAATTGCAAGCATTATTACTATGTTTATAGTATCGAATACCGTAGATCCAACACTCTTTTTTATCTTCATCATATTGAATTACCCCCATTAGACCAAAGATGTGTCTGTAAGTTTCTTTGAAGCCTTATTTGCAGTATAAAGAAGGATAAATGCAAATATTGATCTGAATAAGCCTACTGCTGTTGCATAAGACAACCTGCCGTTTTCTATACCAATTCGGTATGCATAAATATCTATAACGTCAATTACATCATATAAAACCGGCTTATAGAATATGAACAGCTGCTCAAAGTTGGAACCAAGGAGATTTCCAATATTTAATACAAGCAGTACAGCTACTGTACCTTTAATCGAAGGAAGAATAACATTCCAGATTTTTCTGAATCTTCCGGCACCATCAATAACTGCTGCCTCAAACAAACTGGGATCAATACTTGAAATGGCCGCTATGTATATAATTGCGTTCCAACCGATTTCCTTCCAGGTTTCCGAGGTTATAAGTATTCCCCAAAAATACTGTGGTGCTCCACCTATCAGGTGTATTGGCTCCTTCAGAATTCCCATCTGGACCAGAAGGTTTGTTATCATACCTGTATCTGATAACCAGTTGTACATTATACCACCTACGATAATCCATGACAGGAAGTGCGGAAGATATGATATAGTCTGTACAATACGCTTGAATTTGTTCGAAACCAGTTCATTTAATAATAATGCAAAAATGATTGGAATCGGAAACCCTATTAATAGTCTTAAAATATTCAGGCCGAAGGTATCCTTCATAACCAACCAAAACCGTTCATCCCGGAAGAATTCGATAAAATTATCAAGGCCGACCCATTTGGAACCCAGGATACCTTTTGCAACATTATACCTTTGAAAGGATATTATAATAAAATACATGGGAATGAAATTAAAAATTATCATCCATACTACGCCGGGAATTGCCATAGCCTGTAAATCTCTTTGCGCCCAAATACGGGATAATAAACCAACAAATCCTGTTTTCCTATTTATCCGGGTATTTTTTTCAGTGATAGGCAAATTAGACAAATTAACACACACCTTCCTCAAAGTTTTTGAGATTCTTTAGAATGATTTGTACTGTAACTCGTGTGGCAAACAATAAGTTTGTAATTTTATTATAATTTAATGCAGAGAATATAAACAGGTAAGCGGTTTTAGATTTGGTTCGTTTTTTTTAGTTGTTTTATACAAAAAAGGCATACCTTTTTAAAGTGTTGTTTGTTAATATATGCCATACAATATAAAAATTAATTTATGGAGTTTGGGGGAAGTTTAACCGACAATTTGGTAAAGGAGCCCTTTTCGCTTGTAATTTCAATACCGTAGTTATTCCCATAACACAGCTTGATTCTCTCATTAACATTCCTTAGACCTATGCCGTTCCCCTTTTTCTCCAATTTTCCGTCAGCTGTCACGCCGGATAATAAGGCCTGCTGAACTTTGCCAAGGCTCTCGGAATCCATACCGTTGCCGTTGTCTATTATTTCGATTATAGAGTATTCCTCAGTCATATAACCCTTGATGGTAATCTCACCATTGCTTCCAAGAGGCTCGATTCCATAGTATATTGCATTTTCAACAGCAGGTTGAAGCATCATCTTTAAAATCTCAACATCCATTAGTTCCTGAGACACTTGAATATTCAACTTTATTTCATAATCATACCTGATATTCATTAAAATAATATAATTGCCGATGTAGTCCAGTTCCTCTTTAAGCCGGACAAATTCCTTTGTCCATTTCATGCTGTAGCGCAGGAGCTTACCCAGCGAATTTATGGCATCAGCCACGGTATAGTTGCAATCAATTTCTGCCATCATACTGATATTCTGCAAAGTGTTGATTATAAAATGAGAGTTGATCTGGGTAAAAAGTGCATGTATCTCTGCATTTTTCTTGGCTTCCTGCTTCTTAACAACTTCAGAAATCAGATCTTCTATCTTGGACAGCATCCTGTTGAAATGAAATGCCAATTCACTCATTTCATCCTGACCATCTACATTAACTCTGACGTCAAGCTTTCCTGCTTCAACCTTTCTCATTGATGCAATTATTTGCTTCATTTTGACTAAAAGAATGTTGGTAAAGATATAAATTAAAACACAAAGAAACAGCATAGCCAAAAGGCTTTCGGCTATAATAAGATTTCTGCTGTTCCGGATATTGCTTGTTATGCTTTCATTTGTAACAACATAGCAAATAGTACAGTCAAGATTTTCAATATAATCATAAATAAGATTCATTGATATTTTATTTTTGTTTATATGGATTAATTTATTATTCTCTTTTAAGTCATAGCCTTTGAACAATTCTTTCAGTCCCGTCTTGTCCAAATTATACTTTTGGGTAAATGCACTTTTTTTATCGTATATGATATTGCCTCTGTTATCAACAACAAAGGCTATCAGGTTCTGCTTTTCAGACTGTGAAAACATATGCCTGAAAAAAGTATCAGTATACATCGTTGTCTCAATAATACCCAACTCCTTATAGTTGGAGTATTTTAACGGTACAAAAAGAGAGACCACATTTTTTCTTTCAATGGTTCCTGGGTTATAGCTGACTTCGGGATGATCAAACTTCCAAAAGCCATTGGGGCTTTTAGCATATTCGTCCAATATTTCATTTTTGTTCTCAAGCCTGGAACCACTGTAAATAAATGATCCTATCTCAGGAAAATTCGGATTGCTTACATATATTCTGAATTGGTAAACATCCGGACTCAGATTCCTTATAAGAAGAACCTTTTTTGTCAAATCCAAGTTGAAATCAAAAATACCGCTCTGATCATTTTTGTCCCAGCTCTTGATATAGGACATTGTGTCATAATCACTGGAAATGGCATTGATTGTCCTGTAGCAGGTATCAATCTCCCTCTCAATGCTGTATTTTGTTTCCTTTAAAAGTTCCATGGAATCATTTATCAAATCCAGTTCGGTGGAATTATTGGCAACATTTATAAGCTGACTTGCAAATATGATTATGGTTATCCCAAGTATAGCGGAATAAATAATCATAAGCTTGTGGGCAAGCCTCAAGCTGCTGAAAAATCCTATCAAAGACAAAAGTAATTTTTTGGCTCTCATTGCTCGCTCACCCCCGGTTAACAGCTAGTTTATATAAAGCTTTTCTCTATACTCCTTTGGAGATATGCCGGTGAGCGCCCTGAAGGTTGTGGTAAAGTGCTTGGTGTTGTTGTAACCTACCATTTCAGATACTTCATAAATTTTGTATATTGAGTTTTGCAGCAATTCTTTAGCCTTCTCTATTCGTATCATTCTTAAATAATCAACAAAATTCATACCTATTTTTTCTTTAAACAGAATGGAAAAATAGGAGTAGTTAAGGCTTATATGATTTGCAACTTCAGCCATGGTCAAATCATTGCGGTAGTTTTCCTGTACATACTTGAGAGCCATTTCAATTGTTTTGTCAGTATTGAAATTATTCTTAAACCGCAATAAAACTTCATTAATATTCAAAACAAACTTTTTCAGATATCTCAAATAATCACTCAGATTGTAAAATTCAAATATACTTTTAAAGCCTTCCTCCTGCTCTTTTATAAACTCAATTTTATGAGGAATGTACTCTGAAAGATATCCAATTATTTCAGTTCTTACACAGGTTGAAAGCTTTTCAAGATATTCCAGATGATATTTGCGGATGTTGCTTTCTTCAAAAATCTGATTAATTACTTTACATAAATCATCTTTCCGTTCAGTGTCCAACATTCCTGCCAGATTTTTTATCAACCTGACAGGCATGACATAATTATGGTCAGGTTCAGTTATATCACCATAGTTAATTACTGTTTTGTCAGAGGCTATAAGTTTATACTTTAATGCATAATCGGACTGACCATAGGAGATACGCATTTCAGCAACATCTTGAAATGCACCGCCTATACCGGCTGTACACCTGGTTCCATACATTTTGTTTATAGTATCCATCAACTCATTTACGTTTGTTTTTACATTTAATATTAAAACCAGATTGTTCTTATTATCCATAAAGGATAATCCATACGTCCCGGAGTTATTTAAATATTGCATTATATTATGTACAAGGGACATATTATTTTCCAGCTTATCCTCATATGCATATACTTCACAGGAATTAACCGAAACAACCCTGTATTTATTATTGGTCAAATCCATATTACAGGCATGGAACAGTTTTTCTGCCTCCTGTCTGGTTGAATAGTCACTTAGCAGCATAAGCTTTAACTGGCTGGAGAAAAATTCCGAACTCTCCATATTATGAAGACTTGCCTCGGAGTTCTGCTTCTTCAGATATTCCTCTTCAGCCTTCTTGACAATATTTAGAAGTTCATTTCTGTCTACAGGCTTCAGCAGGTACGCCTTAACACCATATTTGATTGCTTTCTGGGCATATTTGAAATCATCGTATCCACTCAGAACAACAGTATATGGCTTGAAATCCATGCCATCGATCCTCGCTACCAGTTCGATACCATCAATTTGAGGCATAATGAGGTCTGTTATCACCAGATCATATCTGTTTTCCGATAACTTTTCCAGAGCCTCGATTCCATTTACACATTCGTCGATTTCGTTAAAAATGGAATCGGACCTGGATATGATAGCTCTTATTCCATTTCTGATATACTTTTCATCATCAACCAATAATGCTTTAGCCAATGTGATTCCCTCCAGAATAAAATTTTATGATAAGGAATGCTTAAATAATAGCTTTCTCGGTTGAAAATAACTTATTATTTAATCCTTCCTGTCATCAGCAGCATTCTACAGTCATTATATACCCATAATATACCAGTTTCAAGCGTTAACATAACACGCTCAGAGATATATTTTCCCCGGTATTTTATCAAGCAAGGTATATGTCTATGCTCTTTATTTTGCAATTCCTTATATCTTCAGCAAACTGTCCCTTAACAAAGTCTTCATTGATTTCCACCCTCTGATTCTCATAGCCGGTCAGAACGTATTTTACAGGTTTTACAGACTCTTCACCAAAGGTATTTTTGCGTTCCGGGTTAATATAATTGACTATAATTCTTCCCAGAAGCTTAAAGCTTATAATTCCGTCATCGTTAAACAGCCAGCCTGGCAGAACAGGTCTTAATTGCAGCCTCAGTTCACCGTAATTGAATGTGAAAATATCTTTTCCGGCCATCATGAGGAACCATATACTGAGCATTTCAGCTGTTGATCCGCTCATTCTTGCGACAAAACCCCGTCCATGCACCTGTTCATCGGGATTTACCGAACTGGCTATAAAGGAGGAATTCTCCAAAGTACTTCTTCCATATACTTCAGGCTTCATAAACGGAACCAGCATCGTCCTTATATCGTTATGGAACTGTTGGTACAATCCGGCCTGCAGCATGGACAAAAGATACTTGTATTCCATATGTAAAAATACTGCTTCCCTTTCAAGCCAACCCGGAGTAAAAGCCTTGAGTCTGCCTATTTCAGTGCTGGTTCCCTCAAGGGAAACTGAGGTTCTATACATCTGAAGCTTTTTGTCAAACATATCACTTGCCCTGACAGCATTGTACAATTCTTGTGCCTTGCTCTCATCCTGCATGGTCTTCATAATTCTGGCAGGACCTTCAAGAAACAGGGGCATTGGCTTACACTCAAATTCCGTAATTATAACATTCTGATATCCGTTTACAGGATTTCTTTTTTCTTCAACGGGTTCATAATTTGCAGCATTATATGTAAAGTAGCTGGGGTATATGCCATTTCCATAGGTTAATGACTTATCAATACCTTTTTGAAGCTTGTGCTTCATTTTGTTGAATACATGCAATATTTCCCCGGTAAGGTGTGTACACTCTTTTCCGCTTATACCCCGGCGTATTCTGCTTCGGTAAAATTCCTTTGCCGCTGCGGTCTGATCCCAGTAATTAAAATCATTTAAATCAGAGAATAAGTTTTTATTCAGAAGCTCTTCACAAGCTTTGTACAAGTCACTTATTTCCTCTGGAAGTGATACGGTTTTGTTGTACTTCGAGCTGCAGTCAACAATGAAATCTACAATTCTGAGCAATTCTGCGGTTTCACACATACTTGAGCCGAAAAGCCCTGACAGACCATTCAATGCATCATTCCACCCAGGCTTGCCTGCTTCGATTTCAATACCCATACCTTCGGGGTCAAGGCTTACAAACTTAATCAATGCCAATGAAAATAACTTGACATACAGGTTTGTATAATATAAATTACCTTCACCATTACCTGTTCTTAACCAGCAGTCTTCTGAAGGCTTATTATGGGAATCCTTTTCCTCCAAAATTGCACCATACTGTCTGACTTTTCCATTGGACAAAACATATTTATCGGATCTTGGCAGTACAAAAACCGGACTTTTATAGAAACAGTAGCCGTTCTCTCCGAATACAAAGCTTTCCCTCATATCCGGATAAATGGTCAGATACGTTTCTACAAGATCCATATTATATGTCCAATGGTCACTCCAGTAGCCCTCTCCGAAATCTGCTTCAAAATTCTGTCTTGAATAAGACAGTACGAATTCCAGAAAAGCTTCCTTTGATAGCTTTGTTTGTATATTATGTTCCACAATAAATGAAATCAGCTTACCCGGAGTAAACCTGGCTGAAAGCAATTTCCGTATCTCAGCCTGATGGCTGCCAAGTTCCTCCGAAACAACATTCCACTTGCTCTCATCAAAGGTAAAGGTGCAGCCTTTTACTGAAAGCGGGTTATAACCATCAGCCTGTATCAGATTCATAAAATGTCTTACATTAAAGTCCTTAACTTCCGGCTTTATGAGAACATCATTTCTCCTGTTCTGGCTTACATCCCTGAAATTACCGTTTCCCTGCGAGTAAAGGGCTGGTTCAAGAGAGAAGAAATTGTACTCTCTCTCCAAATCACCATGTTTTCGTGAAAAAACATGATATACATGATTCCTGTCACCGGCCTTGAATACAAGAGGATAGCCACCCCTGAGCAAATTATCCAGATGGCATTGATCAATGTATCTGTCAAAAAGTCCCACCGAGGTTTTAGTATATGTATCGGCCACCAGCTGCTCCACAAGTTCTATAGCCAACTTTTCCTTCCCGTCAATAAACTCCTTTGTAAAGCTGCTTTTTTTAGAATTAATCAAAGCTATACTTGAAATATGCCCTATTACAGTATATAATTCAAATTTCTTATTTGAAACAGAAGTCCTGACACCGGAAAATCCGCCCGATACCTTGTTTTGCGCTATCTGTTTTCTTTTCAGGAGCTCTTCTACCGGACAATCCCATCCATCAGCCCTGGTAAAGCCGCTGTTGTATCCAAAAATAACCTCCATGTCATAGATTGGAGTCAGAAGTTCATTGCTTTCCGAGGAAAAGGAAAGATAAAAATTCCCCTCCTTATATTCACTTACTTCAACTGTATCGGCAGTAGAAGCTCTAACCTTGTAGTAGGCAATTCTGTTTTCAGTATTATAAACCTCATACCAGGCCTTCATAAGATTTGACATTTCCTGATAGCTGGCATTTGTAGCCCCAACCGGAAATATCTGCGGCAGTCCGTCCAAAATTTCTATTTCCTTTACCGCACCGTCAAGGTTTTCAACACTTACCTTCCTGACAATGGCAGCATAGCTTTCTCCGGGCATTGTGAAATAGGTCACTGTTACCTTTAATCCCAGAGTCTTATTTTCTTCAATTATCCTTATAACATTTTTCTCAATTACAAGGCTTCTTTTATAGTCATCCTGAGAAATTGATGAAAATATCTCATGAACATCATTATTGTATTTTATAAAAGTTCTGAAGCCCTTGCGTTCGACATTCTGATACATGGTATTTGCGGGGAAAAACTCCATAATCGTACCGTTTCTGTCCTTGACGCCGAAGCTTCCCATTACCTGGCCTCTATTTACATAGAATGCCCACATGGGAATACCGTCAAGCCCTGCAATTCCTGGTAAAAAGCTTGCAAAGGTTTTTGCCTTATCATAGTTCTCTATAATAAATTCATTGTTCTCATTAAAAACATAGTTGGGTTTCATTATTAACCTCCATGAGCCGCATGGCGTGCGGCCATAAATTCATAGTTTGCTTGCAGGACCAATGCAGGTAAAGTCATTCAAGTCAATCTCCCTTTTTGCGTTTTGCACTTAGTCCAGCAGAACATAATATAACTTCGCAAAATTAAGAACTCTAAGACAGCTGGACTTCAATACTGTTAGTACAATCCTGTGCAAGTGCCAGGAGGCTTTCTCTGTCAATAATTGCAGCATTGTCCTCAGCATTGAATTTCACTGTTCTTCCATTTACTGAAACACTCTTTATTGAGTACTGACCGTAGTCCAGCAAAAGCTTGTTTGTATACACCAGCTTAATTGCTCTGCCGGCAAATATTGTATTCACTGCTGCTGTTCCGGCTGAATCAAACTGTTCCTTTCTCAGTTTGGGCTGCAGAGAAAGATTTCCCGTATTACCTCTTACACCGTAAACCTCTGTAAGCATCAACAGCATAAGCCAGCTTGCCGAACCTGTGAGATAATGGTACATTCCCCTGCCCTTCTCGTTTATATACTCAGGGATACCCGGGTATATTCTGGCTTTATCAAAATCCGTACATATATTGTACAAAGATTTAAGAACCTCATAACCCTCAGAAACAAAACCCCTTCTATACAATGCAAAAGAGTACATAACAGCCATATGGCTGAAAACAGCTCCATTTTCCTTATGTCCGAAGGCAAAGCCAAAGCATCTTCCAAGATCAAGCTTCAACTCATGGAAATTATTGTTCAATCTGTAACTGCCAAGCTTGCTATCGTATAGATATTGATTTACTGCTTTTACGGCATTACCGATCTGCTCCTTTGAGGCAATTCCCATCATTATTGGGAATACCTGTCCGGTTAAAGTCATTCTTACACCCGAAGACTTCTGTCCCTCAACCTGTTCTCCGGCATTGTCATAATAACCATTGAACCATTCCAGCCCTTCTTTGGAATGCACCAATTCATTTTTGCCGATGTGCTCTGACAACCACTGACCTTTTTTTCTCAGGTCTTCTGAAACCCTTACAATATCCAGCTTAACCTTTTTTCCGCTTATATTGTGTATGCATGTACTGTAATATAGCTTCAGATGCTCATTTTTTGCTTTTGGGTCATTATAACGAAGCAAGTGGTCATCCGCAGTGACATTTGCCTCGTTGAAACGCAGCTGATGTAAGGAATTTTTCCTACAATCAGAAATTTTCCTTTGAACTGAGGCGTTATAATCAACACTATCAACTATTGTATCGAAAAGAACAGCCATTTCCTCTGCGACCTCCAACTGCTCTATCCCCTTTAATTCCTTGATTTTGAGCAAAAACCGGCTCAATTCAATAAGATTTCCTGCGTAAAAGGAAGTAAATGCAACCGTCTCACCTTTTTGGGCGGCCATGTCGAAGGCATCATTCCAATCTGCATTTTCCATACGGATATTATTATGCTCACCTGCATTAAAGAAGGCCGCCAGATTCTGAATCAAGATATGCTCAAGGATTGTTCCGGAATAAATCTCACCGTTTTCACATTTCTGCTTGTTACCATAGTCAGGTGTCCACTCCCTGTCAATCTCTCCGGATCTCATTACAAGCCTGTCTTTAAAGTAATTCTGCTGTTCGAACAGAAAATCCACATCTCCGCTTTGATTGATATAAAGAAGTGTAGTGAAGAAAGGCCACACTCCATGATCAGACCATACTCTGCTTATATTATTTCTGTCGGCGACAAATTCTCCGGGACCTTTGCCGATAATAGTAGCATTTGTACCATCCAGCCTCACTCCACCGAAATTATTAAGAAGCTGGGTTCTGACAGTATCGGTTTCCATCAGCAGCAGCGCCAGACAGTCCTGCCAAAGGTCTCTCCAGCCGCGGCCTCCTTTGCCGTAATCATGATGGGGCATAAAGGAGCATCCGTAAATCCTTCTGAGGATTGGCTGCAGGGATACCCATTTCATCCAGGCATCAAATTGCTTATCCTGGCTGCTGAAATTAATTTTGTCCAGCTTTTCCTCCCAGTGTTTTATATTTTGCTCCAACAGAGCTTCAAAGCTTTTAACATCCAGGTACTCTAATATGTCTGCCTTATCGGAAACCCTGTCTTCTGTTACTGACATGGCAATGATATAAGCAGCAGTCTCTCCCGGATTGAGCCTGCGGTCATTAAATCTGAGCGCACCAACAGTTTCATAGCCATCTACCGTTTCACCTGCCTTAAGGAGGTGCCTTGTATTGCACACGACTGCCTCAGGCCATTCCAGACTTCCGCCTTCTCCAATGAATTCTTCCATTACAGGTATGCTGCCTATTGGGGTGCATCCATTCTCCTCTAAGCCGTA
>JAQSXC010000075.1 GCA_029266335.1 Eubacterium sp.
ATTGGAAGTATTGTTGCCAGTGTAATCGGGCTACAGCTTGGAGCCTTCAGCGTGGTACTGGAAACCCAGCTGTCAGGCAAAACCGAGCTTCCTTTTTTACAGTTTGTATTGACAATGCAGGGAATACATCTTGCAATAGGTCTGGTTGAAGGAATTGTAACAGCTGCAGTGGTAGCTTTTGTATGGAAGGCAAAGCCGGATATAATAAATGTGGAAGCAGCTGACAGTAAAAAAGGTAACAAGGGTATAATTATTGGCTTTTTAATAGCAGCTTTGGCCTTGGGTGGTGTTGTATCACTTTTTGCCTCTGCAAATCCCGATGGACTTGAGTGGTCCATTGGCAAGGTAGCCGGGGCGGAGTTAAAGGGAGATACTGAAATTCACAATGCTTTGGAAAAGGCTCAGGAAAAAACAGCAGTTCTTCCGGATTACGGTTTTAAATCAGGGAATAATAGTGAGGCGGCAGGAACTGCAGTTTCAGGTATTGTGGGTTCGGGAATAACTCTTGGAGTTATTGTGCTTATAGGGATTTTGATAAATTATTTCAAAAAGAGGAGAATCAAGCAGGCTGACAGCCGGTAAATATTTACTGATAATTTATAACTGTTGATTTATAATAGTTGATATATAACTATTGATATATAACTAATTAATATATAACTGATGATTAAAAAACCGATGACTTATAACTTATAACCAAGGATTTATTAACTGAAAACTTATTAACTGATATTATTATAAATGCTTAATTAATAAAATGGAGAAGTTTAAATGGCAGACATTATAGGCTCTGTGCTTGAATTCAAGCATGTGGATGAGCTTTCCAAACAGAAAAACCTCATAAATAATATTCATCCTCTGGTTAAGCTGATGCTTACTTTGATTTATATTTGTACGCTTGCATCCTTTAACAGGTATGAAACATCCGGTCTGCTGCCATTTTTTCTGTATCCTACCGTTGTGATAATTATATGTGATATACCGGTAGGCAAAATTATTAAAAGGGTTCTAATGATAGAGCCCTTTATCATATTTGCCGGAATACTGAATCCCATATTGGACAGGAATCCGGTACAAATAGGCGGGATTTCCTTGGCGGGCGGATGGCTTACCTTTATATCGCTTGTTATTAAAAGTACTCTGATGGTGACCGCAGGTTTTCTGCTTATAGCAACTACCGGTATAGATGATATCGCAAAAACCTTGAGTCTTCTAAAAGTACCTTCTGTTTTTGTGCTTTTATTTTTGTTGACCTACAGATATATATTTGTGCTAATGGATGAAGCAGGCAGGCTGATGAGGGCTTACCAGATGAGAGCTCCTCAGCAGAGCGGGATAAATATAAAAGTATGGGGTTCCATGGTAGGACAGCTGCTTATCAGGACTTATAACAGGGCTCAGGTCATTTATCAATCAATGGTCCTGAAGGGCTACCGGGGAAAATATAATACCTTCATCGGAAAAAAAATAAAAAGCGGGGATGTAGTTTATCTGGTAATATGGATTTTGTTTATTGCAGTCTCCAGAGTTTATAACATACCTTTATTGATTTCCAGCCTCTTCTGAGTTCTCTTCCACATTTACTTCCATAAAGCCATATCAATTTCAAATTACACAACATGTTAATTCCAAGTTACACATGGGACTGGACTCGGAAGCTTATTTGAGTTAGTATAAAACTACTACCCTCTGTTAACAATGTACAATACGTTTTTGAGCGGCGAATTTACCCTGCAGCTGCGTTGAAGCCACTTGTAAGGCACAAAGCCTTACTTCGCGTCTTCGCCTTGCCGCAAGCCAAATTCTCTCGCTCAAAAATCTCCGACCTCACGCTGAGATATTTTGGCAGTTTTCGAGGCGGATGGACGCAGCCTTGCTGATGCAAGGCAAGGACGACAACAAAGAAAAGTGGCAAAATAGCCGGCGTGAGGCGTGTTATACATTGTCAATAGAGGGTACGGTTACTGTATGTAATCTTTATGAAAGGAAATGTATGAGTCATCATAGAGTTGAATTGAAAGATGTGAGTTTCGCATACCCTGACGGACATCAGGCTTTGAATAGTGTATCCTTTCTTTTGGGGCATGGTGAGTCGGTTGGTGTAGTCGGTGCCAATGGGGCAGGAAAATCTACACTTTTATCCGTATTGACAGGTATTCAGTTCCCTCAAAAAGGAGCTGTCAGAGTAGGTGACCTGCCGGTTAATAAAAATACTCTGGCCGAGGTGAGACGGAGTGTGGGTTTGGTTTTTCAGGAGCCCGACGATCAGCTGTTTATGACTTCTGTATACGACGATGTGGCCTTTGGTCCAAGAAATTACAGGCTGGATCAGGAGGAAGTTGACAAACGGGTAATGGAAGCGCTTGAAGAAGTTGGCATAGCCCATCTGAAGGACAGACCTCCCTATAAGCTGTCAGGCGGAGAAAAGAAACTGGCGGCCATAGCTGCAGTTATATCAATGAAGCCGGATATTCTGATTATGGATGAACCCACGGCATCGCTGGACCCACAGGCAAGGCGGAAAATAATGAATATCCTTAAAGGCTTCAGCCATACAAAGATAATAACCAGCCATGACCTTGATATGATTATGGACATGTGTTCCCGCACCATAGTGCTTAAAAATGGCCAAATTGTTGCAGACGGTAATACCGTGGATATATTGAGCAATGAAAAGCTGATGGAGGAGTGCGGTCTTGAGATACCTCTGGCACTTCAAAACTGTCCTGTATGTGGTTTTGATAAACATCGTGAGAAAAATCATGAATAACTTTTATGGCAGTATGAGAAATTTTTATATTTTAGTCTTTTAGTTAAAGGCTTTTTAGTTTATAATCTTAAAGTTCGCTTTTATTTTCTGAAATTTTAATTCGGAAAGTATATTTGTATATATACTGTTTAACAATGTGAAAAGGTTTCAGCTTGATAGATTTTGTCAGAAAGCACTGTTTATGTGCCCGATGGAGTAATTTTCCCGGCACATTGGGGACATGGAGGTTAAAATGAGAATTGCAGTTGTTGACGGGCAGGGTGGAGGTATTGGAAAGCTTATAGTTGAAAAGCTCCGTACTGCTTTTGGAAATGATATTGCCATACTGGCGCTGGGTACCAATGCTCTGGCTGCTTCGCTTATGCTGAAGGCAGGAGCAAATGAAGGTGCTTCTGGAGAGAATGCCATTGTATTTAATGTATCCAGGGTTGATGCAATAATAGGTTCCATAGGGATTGTCTGTGCCAACTCCATGCTTGGAGAGCTTACTCCGGCCATGGCTAAAGCTATTGGCGAAAGTAATGCGGCAAAAGTTCTTATCCCTTTGAACAGATGCAATATTTTAATAGCCGGAACGAAGGAAGAACCCCTTCCCCATTACATAGATGATGCTGTCTGTATGATAGGCAATATTATAGGAGGTAAACATGTGTGAGGCAAATGTATATCTTTTGGATGAGACTGGTAAGGAAGTTTTGATCCTGGACTCTGTTGACAAGATTGTTCCGGGTGAAGAGGAAATAGTACTTGAAAATATTTACAGTGAAAGAAAGACCCTGAGAGCAAGGATAAAACTGATGGAACTGGTGGAACATAGAATAATACTGGAGAATTTGGACTAATACATGCTAGGGACAGTGATTAATTTGTATCTATGTAGATTTAAGTTATTGTATTTTTTAGCGGGAGCATCGGTGAATATTATACCAAAGTTCTCACTATGTTTATATAACAGGGCACTTAATATCTATTTGAAAAAGGGTTTAAGTTTTGACTTTATAGAGATCCTGCTGGATATAGCAATAAATCTGGATATTTTGGGAAGGCAGGAGGAAGCAGTTCAGTCATATAATAAAGCTATAGAGATAAATCCTCATGAGGCTAGGGCGTACTACGGACTGGCCATTATTTATGATGATAACAAGGAATATGATCTGGCAATTGATCTTTATAGAAAGGCTATTGAACTGGATCCGTCCTACTCAAAAGCGTATTTCTTTATGGCTAATGCATATGATGAAGGCGGCAAAAAGCAGGAAGCAGCTGAATACTATGAGAAAGCAGCTGAATTGGATCCAAACCATTTCTGGGCTTTTAACAATCTGGCGGCGGTTTATGAAGAAACAGGCCAGTATGATAAAGCCTTAATTGCCATAAGAAAAGGACTGGAGCTTGAGCCAAATCATTTCAAAGCTTTATTTAATGCAGGAGTTATTATGAACAAACTGGGCTATCCAAAAAAAGCAATTGAATATTATGACCAGTCTCTATTGCAGGATCCCAGGTACTCCTACACTTATTTAAACCTGTCATTGATTTATCTGGAGGAAAAAGATTATTTGAAGGCTGTTGAAGTTATATCAAAAGGTATCAGACTTGTTCCCCAGGCCTCTTTTCTCTATTACAACAGGGCATGCTTTTATGTGCATCTGAACAAATATGATATGGCCTTGAAGGATCTCGTCGTTGCCGCTGATATGAGCAAGGACCTCGAAGAATATATGAAGAGCGATTCAGAACTGGATCCATTAAGAAGTATGGAATTATATAAAAGTAGATTTGAGGTATCAGTTCAATAGCCGCCTAATGATAATAGTATTTTTAAATACATTAGAGCCTATTGTCAACCAAATATTTGTATTTTGGTTGACAATAGGCTCTTTTTGGTCTACAATGCCATTAGAATACATATAAAGAAATATTATGGAGCGGAGCGTATTAAAAATGGACAGTAATTTGAGAGTTAATAATACAACCAAAGACAGTATACTGATAGCAATGGCAGCTGTATTAATAGTAATTTGCTCATGGATTTCCATACCTCTGACAGTTCCGGTAACCTTGCAGACCTTTGCTATTTTTGCTGTGGTAGGCTTACTGGGATTAAAACGGGGAACCTTTGCGGTTATGCTGTATATTCTGCTTGGAACAATAGGACTGCCTGTTTTTTCCGGCTTTAGAGGCGGAGTAGGTATTCTACTGGGAAACACAGGCGGATATATTGTGGGCTTTATATTTTCCGCACTTGTGGCAGGCCTTATTACAAAGTACTTTGGAAGGAAAAAAGCTGTGCTGGTTATTTCCATGATTGCAGGCTTGCTGGTTTGTTATATCTTCGGAACAGCATGGTTTATTAATGTCTATACAAATAATACCGGAGAAGTCGGCCTCATTACAGCCTTATCCTGGTGTGTTTTTCCTTTTATTATTCCGGATGCCGTTAAGATAGGACTTGCGGTTATTGTTGTGGACAGGGTAGCTAAATATGCCAGATATTAGACTGCGGGCTCATCATGGACTGTGTATCGCCTTTTTTGAAGGAAAAGGCTACGATGAAAATTTTGTTCAAAATATGAAAGCCGTTGTTTCGGCTCTTGAGAAAAACCCCGACATAACTATTGTTACTGATGAGGATGTTGTTTGCGCTGCATGCCCGAATAATAATGAGAATCAGGGTAATTGCGGTGACAAGGCTGATAAATACGATAAAAAGGTGCTTCAGCTATGTAATCTGAATGGTGGTGACAGCCTTTCATGGAAAACATTTTCAGACCTGGTTAATAAAAAAATCATTAAGCCCGGAAATATGCACAGTATCTGCTGTGATTGTCAATGGGCAGATATTTGTATGCGAAAACTGTAGCTGTTAAAATTAAGATGTAGTTGTTAAAATTAAGAAAGTAATTATAACTCTAATAATATTTGGTATAATAAAAAGAAAAACTAATTGAGGTAAACTATGCAGGATAATACATACTCTAATTTGAATCTTTTAGCTCCTGATCAGATAGCCCAACAAACGGTTGAAAACGGATATAAAAAAGCCAATACAAGAGTTTCAAGACTTTTTGTACTTGGTATTCTTGCGGGAGCCTTCATTGCTTTTGCATCTGAAGGCTCAAATGCCGCTATTTACAATATCCCCTGGGCCGGCGTGGGGAAAGCTCTGGCAGGTGCTATTTTTACAACGGGACTTATGCTGGTTATTGTGGCTGGCAGTGAACTTTTTACAGGCAACACGCTGATGGTGGCTGCATTGGCTGAAAAAAGGATAACTTTGGGAGCAATGCTCAAAAACTGGATTACAGTATATTCAGGTAATTTTCTGGGTGCAATATTGATAGCCTGGCTTATTTTCCTGTCCGGCCAGCTGGAATATACCAATGGGCTCTTGGGTGGCTTCACTATCAAGACGGCTGCATATAAGGTTTCACTGAGCTTTTCAAAAGCCTTTGTTATGGGTATACTGTGCAACTGGCTTGTATGCCTGGCTGTATGGATGGCCTATGGTTCCAAGGATATGGCAGGCAGGTTGCTGGCTATCTTCTTCCCGATCTGGCTGTTTATAACCTCGGGTTTCGAGCACTGTGTAGCAAACATGTACTATATACCTGCGGGTATACTGGCAAAATCCAATCCCGAATGGGTAAAGCAGGCTATCAGCCTGGGTGCTGCGCCGGAGAAAATAGACCACTTGAACTGGACAAGCTTTTTTACACACAATCTGCTTCCCGTAACACTGGGCAACATTGTGGGGGGCGTTGTATTTACCGGACTGGCTTACTGGTTTGTGTATCTGTATAAGAAGGGTAAGGCAGGTTAATCAACGCTATATGGGGATATATAATTCCACTTCACAGTAGTCTTCCCTTGAAACACTTTCGTCCAGTTTTTCGAAATGATAAGGTGCACTTTGGGAATAACCTGACTTTGGAAGCCATTCCATATAAATATACTTAAAAGTGTCATATAGACTTTTTATATTGGTATTTCTGGCATGGTGCAAGCCGATATATTTGAAAACCGCATACTTGTTTGTAGGAACTTTATGGCATATTATATCTTCCGGCAGTCTGCCGGGCATTGAGACCTGAACGGACGGCATGTAAAACGAATAGGCAATGTCATCCGTTTTATAGTCTACCAGTCCGATGTAAATGTCGGGATATAAAATATTGTCTATTTCATGCCTTCTGTTATAATAAAAATCATTTCCTTTCTGATTTGCTTCATAAAACTGTCTATCATACTCAATATTAATTTTGTATTTGATTCCCGCTATGTAAAATCCGGGTTTGATAACTATATCCGGATCAAATAGAATGCCATTCTCACCTATTAATTTTATATAATTCAGATTGATTTTATCGGTTATATTAATAATGGGTCTATGCTTCGAAGGGAAGAGTTTATTCAAATTCCCGGAGAATGACCGGAGTGAAACGCCTATCAAAAAGAAGAAGAAATTCTTAAAGGACATACATAAATCCATTACAATCACAGCTCCTTATCTTCTGGCAGGAATTGTTTTTACGGCCCTTTTTGACAGATACTTTCCAAAGGGGTATATTGTTGCGGCTTTTGGAGAAAACCGGGGGCTGGGGGTACTGTTTGCAGCCTCCATGGGGGTGCCTGTCTATGCCTGCGGAGGAGGATCGATCCCACTGCTGAAGCTGTGGTTGAGTGAAGGGATGACAGCCGGCTCTGCTGTTGCATTCATGCTTACGGGTGCGGCAACCAAGTTCACAAACCTTGGTGCGGTAAAGATTGTTCTAGGAATGAGAAATTTTGTATTATATATAATATATAACCTGCTATTTGGCATATGCATGGGCATTCTGATCAATGCCATAATTTGATAATGAATTACAGGGGGGCATATGAGTAAAGTTTCAATATCCAGGTGTTCAAACTACGAGTACGATAATGTAATAAGTGCTGTCAGAAATTCAATGGAACTGCTGGGAGGGATGTCAGCCTTTATTGATCCCGGAGACAGAGTTCTGCTAAAGGTCAATCTTTTAATGAAAAGAAAACCTGAAAAAGTTACTACAACACATCCTGCTGTGGTGCAGGCTGTGGCTGAACTGGTGATTGAAGCAGGAGGCAAGCCCATTATAGGGGACAGTCCGGGAGGCTACCATTTTTATAATAAAGGAACCCTTGAGGAGGTATATGAAACCTGTGGTATGAAGTATGCTGCAGCTGTGAGCGGAGCAGACCTGAATTATAATACCGACGTGTTTGATGTGCCTTATCCTGAAGGAAAGATCATGAAAAGCATAAAAACTATCAAGCCTGTGCTTGAGGCAGACAAGATAATAAATATTCCAAAAATAAAAACCCATATGATGACTGTATACAGCGGTGCAGTAAAAAATATGTTCGGCATAATACCGGGAAGCTACAAGGCGGAGTATCATTTGAGATTTGATGATACAGGTGATTTTGCCGACCTTTTGATTGACATATGCTCCTTTTCAAAACCAACATTGACTATTATGGATGCCGTAATAGGAATGGAAGGCTATGGGCCTACCAACGGAAGCCCAAAAAAAGTCGGTCTGGTTATTTCGAGCACAGACCCTTATGCACTGGATGCTGTGGCTGCGGATATAATAGGTCTTGGGGCACTGCAGGTTCCCACTGTAAGGAAGTCCATAGACAGAGGGCTGTACAAGGGTGATGTCAGCAACATGGAAATACTTGGGGAAGAGATTAATAATGTTAAAGTGCCTGATTTTAAGAAACCAACTGTCAAGGTGGCCTTTAATTTATACAGTATTTTGATACCAAAACCCTTGCTGAAACGTATCAACAGGTTCATAAAACCGACTCCGCGGTTTAACAGGGTCAAATGTAAAGGGTGCGGAATGTGTGAAAAGTTGTCCTCCGGGTGCTATTGTCATGGAGAAAGGAAAACCGGAGGTTCAGCTTGACAAATGCATAAGGTGTTTTTGCTGCCATGAATTATGCAATTTCGATGCAGTAAATATAAAAAGACCATGGTTTATCAGGCTTTTACTCAGGTGAGTTTAACAAATATGTGAGATGTATCAGCATTTTATTATGGCAACTCGTTAATTTATTTCCCCGTACAAATGATGTTGGGGAATTTTTTTGTCATAAAGGGTATGGCCAACGCAATAAATGGTGGATAATTACTTTAAGCTGAGAGCTATTTTCTCAATAATGTGAAGTGCATTTAAAATTTCACTATAGCAAAATGCGAAAAAGAGGGTTAATATACTGTTATGAATGTTTTTTTGAATCGTTATCGGTGATTATACGGCTATTAAAAATGGAGGATAGAGGGATGGAAAATAGTTTAAAGAAGAGAACTGAGGTAGATCAGTCATTAACCTGGGATTTATCGGTAATATATAAAAACGAGGAACAGTATGCTCTTGCCGTTAAAGAGCTGCAGGAGTGTGTTTCAAACCTTGAAAACAAGTTTAAGGGAAAACTTAATTCACCTGAGAGTATAAATGAATGTCTGGATTATTTGAAAACGGTGTATGAAATAATAAGCTTAACTTCATCCTATGCAGACCTTCAGGTAGCTGTCGACAGAACTGATGTGCCGGCTCTGGATAGAAGCATCAGGTTTATGAATATTGCGTCGGATATGGAGAGCAGGCTGAGCTTTATAAAGAGTGAAATAATAGAGTTGGATGATAAAATCATTGATATTGCAATAAAAGAGTCTTGTGAAAACTCTAATTTTTTAAAGGAAATAAAAAGAAACAAGGAACATGCTCTTCATCCTGAAGCGGAAAGAGTCTTATCTGCGCTGTCAGGTGCTTTAAACTCACCCTACTCAATATATAATCAGGCAAAATTGTCGGATATGGATTTTGAAAACTTCATTTTTGATGGAAAAGAATATCCTCTTAGTTTTGTTCTCTTTGAAAATGTTTGGGAGTATGATAACAATACTGAAATAAGAAGAGCCGCATTTGACGCTTTTTCGTCAAAGCTGAAAGAGTATCAGAATACATTTGCGGCAGCTTATCAAACCCAGGTTCAAAAAGAAAAAACATTATCCGCTTTAAGAGGTTTTAACTCTGTTTTTGACAGTCTTTTATTCAATCAGAGGGTTGATTTGGAGCTCTATAACAGGCAAATAGATATTATAATGGAAAAACTTGCTCCGCATATGAGGAGATATGCCAAACTGCTTCAAAAAATTCATAAAATTGATGAGATGACCTTTGCAGATTTAAAAATTGCAATTGATCCTGATTATGAACCCAGGATATCTATTGAAGAGTCAAAGGAATATATCCAGAAAGCCTTCTCTATAATGGGAGAGGATTATTTGGATATAATAAAAAAAGAATATGACGGGCGAGGAATTGATTTTGTCCAGAATGTTGGTAAGGAAACCGGGGCTTTTTGCGCAACTCCTTATAAAAAGCAATCATTCATCCTTCTTTCCTGGGCAGACAGGATGAGCGATGTATTTACAATTGCTCATGAGCTTGGCCATGCAGGGCATTTTTATTTAGCCCATAAAAATCAGAATATATTTGATGTGGAGCCCTCCTCATATTTTGTTGAAGCTCCGTCGACAATGAATGAAATCCTTATGGCAAATTATCTTTTGGAGACAAATAAGGATTTGAAGTTTAAAAGATGGGTACTTTCTTCTATTATAAGCAATACGTATTACCACAACTTTGTAACGCACCTGTTGGAAGCAGCTTATCAAAGGGAAGTTTACAGGATAATAGATGAGGGTGGAAGTATTCAGGCCTCAACGCTTAGTAAAATAAAAAGAGAAGTATTGGAAAAATTCTGGGGAGAGGATGTAATAATAAATGATGGAGCGGAATTAACCTGGATGAGACAGCCACATTACTATATGGAGCTGTATTCCTATACATACAGTGCGGGACTGACTATAGCTACAGAGGTAAGCAGAAGAATCCTGAAAGAGGGGCAGCCTGCAGTTGATGCCTGGAAGGAAGTTCTTAAGGCAGGTGGAACAAGAACTCCGGTAGAGCTGGCTAAAATGGCGGGAGTTGATATTACTTCTGAAAAACCGCTAAATGATACTATAGCCTATATAGGAAGCTTAATTGATGAAGTAATCAAGCTTACGGAGCAAATAGAGGATATGAAATAATCATTATAAATCCCTTCCAAATAATGATATGTTTATAACAAAAAGTGTAAGGAGAGAATTTTAATTTATGGGAAAAACATTGGTATTAGCCGAAAAACCATCTGTAGCCAGGGACCTGGCACGGGTTTTAGGCTGTAGTCAGAATGGAAACGGCTGCATTATGGGTTCAAAATATATAGTTACCTGGGCATTGGGACATCTTGTGACACTTGCCGACCCGGAGGCCTACGGAAATAAGTATAAATCCTGGAATCTTGAGGACCTGCCCATGCTCCCCGGCAAAATGGAGCTGGTAGTGATAAAGCAGACAGCTAAACAGTTTGGAGCGGTCAAGACTCTTCTGCACAGAGAGGATGTTGACGAGCTTGTCATAGCTACGGACTCGGGAAGGGAAGGAGAGCTGGTAGCCCGATGGATAATTCTTAAGGCAGGCTTCAAAAAGCCAATTAAAAGACTATGGATTTCTTCACAGACCGATAAAGCTATAAAGGAAGGCTTTGCAAACCTGAAGCCGGCACGGGAATATGACAATCTGTTTTATTCTGCACAGAGTAGATCTGAGGCAGACTGGCTGGTGGGCCTGAATGTAACAAGAGCTCTTACCTGCAAGCACAATGCCCAGCTGTCTGCCGGAAGGGTTCAGACACCCACTCTGGCTATGATTGTAGCCCGGGAGGAGGAAATAAGAAAGTTTGTACCAAAGGATTACTGGACAATCTCTGCCCAGTTTAACGGTTTTACGGTTCAGTGGCAGGACAAGGCTTCCAACCAGACAAGAACCTTCAACAAGGAACAGGCAGACGGCATCGTAAAGAAGATTACAGGACAGATGGGTGAAGTTGTTGAAGTAAAGAAGGATATGAAAAAGGAATTGCCTCCTTTGGCCTATGACCTGACAGAACTCCAGAGGGATGCCAACAGGAAGTATTCCTATTCTGCCAAGCAAACTCTGAATATCATGCAGAAATTGTATGAAACTCATAAGCTGGTTACATACCCCAGAACCGATTCCAGATACATTACGGAAGATATAGTGCCGACACTTGCCGAGCGCTTGAAGAGCATAGCAGTGGGGCCATATGCAAAACCTGTTCAGGGCATTCTGAGAAGCAAGCTGAATGTTACCAAGCGCTTTGTGGATAGCAGCAAGGTTACAGACCATCATGCCATTATTCCCACCGAACAGTATGTTAATCTGTCGGCTCTCAGTACAGAGGAAAGAAACATATATGATCTGATAGTCAAGCGGTTTATTGCTGTTTTAAGTGCTCCCTTTGAGTATGAACAGACAAACGTCAGGCTTGATATCAGTGGAGAAACCTTTACAGCCAGGGGGAAGATAGTTAAGTCCTGGGGCTGGAAAACGGTATATGAAGGCTTTGGCAAGCTGGACGAGGACAGTGATGAGGAGGAAAACGATCAGTCACTCCCCGATGTTCAGAGAGGGCAGAAGGCAAAGGTTCTCGCACCTAAAGCTGTCAACGGAAAGACAAAGCCGCCTGCAAGATATAACGAGGCCACCCTGCTTTCGGCAATGGAGCATCCGGGAAAGTTTGTGGACAACAAGGCCTTGAAGGAAACTCTTGAAAGTACAAGCGGCCTAGGTACTCCGGCCACAAGAGCCGATATTATAGAAAAGCTGTTCAATACCTTTTATGTGGAGCGCAGGGGTAAGGAGATCTACCCTACCTCAAAGGGTATTCAATTGGTAAACCTTGTCCCCGAGGATCTGAAGTCTCCCGAGCTTACTGCAAAGTGGGAGCAGCAGCTTTCGCTGATCAGCAAGGGCAAGGTAAGCTCCGGTGCATTTGTCGGTGATATGAAGGGCTATGCCTCAAAGCTGGTAGGAGCTGTAATAGCAAACTCAGAGCAGTTCAAGCATGACAATGTCACCAGGGAGAAATGTTCGGAGTGCGGGAAATATCTTCTTGAAGTCAACGGCAAGAAAGGAAAAATGCTTGTTTGCCCCGACAGAGAATGCGGCTTCAGAAAAACAGTAACAGTGGTATCCAATGCCAGATGCCCTGAATGCCACAAGAAAATGGAAATCAGGGGAGAAGGGGACAACAAGTCCTTCTATTGTGCCTGCGGATATAGAGAGAAACTGGATGCTTTCAAAAAACGCAAGGGAGAACAGGTTGATAAAAGAGAGGTAGCCAGGTTTATGAACCAGCAGGATTCTGGAGAACCGATAAATTCTGCTCTTGCAGATGCTCTGGCTAAGTGGAAAAAGTAAAATAAAGTTAGGGTGTGTTTGAAAAATCACTATGCCCCGTCATTTGACAAATATATTGATTTTACAAACATGCCCTGGTTTTTATCATATCAGTTTGGTTGCATTTGCAATTGACAATAGATATTAATTTATAGTATTATCTTAATAATTTACAAGCCAATTACTAGGATAAAGGAGTAAAATCCAGCTGTAATTGGCTTTTGGAATACTAGGAATTATTTAGAAGCATTTTAGAAGCATTTATAGGTTGAATAAATTAAGTTAATAAACATTTTTTGAGGTAAAAAAGGAGAAAAGAATTACTTATGAACGTTAATGTTAAGCTTGAAAATCTAAAGAATATTATAAAGAAAAATAACAGTGCCGTAGTTGCTTTTTCAGGTGGTGTTGATTCAACCTTCCTTCTCAAAGTTGCTGCTGAAGTGCTTGGTGAGAAGGTGGTTGCTGTAACGGCTCACTCATCCACCTACCCTGAAAGAGAGCTTCATGAAGCTATGGACTTTGCAAAAGCCAATTCAATCCGCCATAAGGTAATAATTTCTGAAGAGCTTGATGTTGAGGGCTTTTCAGATAATCCGGTCAACAGGTGTTATCTGTGTAAAAATGAGCTTTATGAAAAGATAAAAGCTGTTGCTGATGAAGAAGGTATGGAAGTTATTTTTGAAGGTTCAAATGTTGATGATCTTGGGGATTTCAGGCCCGGTATGCAGGCGGTCAGAGAGCACGGAGTAATAAGTCCTTTAAGGGAAGCACAGCTTTCCAAGGAAGAAATCCGTATACTGTCAAAGGAAATGGGTTTGAAAACCTGGGATAAGCAGGCATTTGCATGTCTTTCTTCAAGATTTCCCTATGGAGAAAAGATAACCAAGGAAAGACTGCAGATGATAGACCGTGCAGAACAGTTTTTATTGGACCTGGGCTTTAAACAGGTCAGAGTTAGATTCCACAAGGATATTGCCAGAATTGAGGTAAGTCAAAACTATTTTGAAAAAATAATTGAACCTGCTACAAGAGAAAAGATATATACAGAGTTTAAGAATATTGGATTTATGTATACAGCTCTGGATCTGAAGGGATATAGAACGGGAAGCATGAACGAAGGCCTGAGCCAGGCTGAAAAGAGCTAGAAGAGTTCTCCTGAAACAAATACCTGATACATTAATAAATTTAACCCCATTAAATATTGGAAATACGTTTTGTAGTGCTTCAAGCGCAAAAAAAACAGCGATGGAAGACAATTCACAGGGTCAGGGATATTGACCCTGGACATACTGGGGCATGGAGGTTACGATGACTGACAAGGATAACTGTTGCAAAACAAAAATAGATACCAGGGTTGTACATGGCTGGAAGGGCTTTGATGAAAATACCGGAGCAATCAGCTTCCCCATTTATCAGAGTGCAACCTTCAGACATCCCGGCTTGAATCAATCTACCGGATATGATTATTCACGCCTTCAAAACCCAACCCGTGAGGAACTTGAAAATACAATGGCTATTCTGGAAAACGGCAGGTATGGGTTTGCATTTTCCAGTGGTATGGCTGCTATTTCATCAGTGCTCAAAATGTTTTCGCCGGGTCAGCACATAATCGTTTCGGATGATTTATATGGCGGGACTTATAGAATATTTGAAGAAGTATATAAGAATTATGGTTTGGAATTCAGTTATGTGGACACCTGTAAAATTGAAGCAATAGAAAATGCCTACAAACCGAATACGGCTGCTGTTTTTATTGAAACACCGACCAATCCAATAATGAAAGTTGCAGATATCAGCTTGATTGCTGATCTGACAAAAGCCAGAAATTCAGTTTTTATAGTAGATAATACATTTCTGACTCCATATTGTCAGAGACCTCTTGAGTTAGGTGCCGATATTGTCATTCACAGCGGAACAAAGTATCTGGGCGGTCACAATGACACTCTTGCGGGCTTTGTAATACTGAATGCTGATGCCCTTGCTGAAAAGCTAAAACTTATTCAGAAATCGGAAGGTGCGGTATTGGCACCTTTTGACAGCTGGCTACTGCTCAGAGGCATTAAAACACTGAGCGTCAGACTTGACAGACAGCAGCAGAATGCTATGGAACTGGCAAAAAGACTTAAAGAAAATAAGAATGTTAAAAAGGTTTATTATGTTGGTCTTCCGGAACATGAAGGCTATGAAATATCAATAAAGCAAGCCTCCGGATTTGGTTCGATGATCTCATTTGAGGTTACTTCTGCCGAATTAGTAGAGAAGGTGCTTCAAAAGATTAAAGTAATAATGTTTGCTGAAAGCCTGGGAGGAGTGGAGAGCCTTATTACCTACCCAATGCTGCAGACACATGCTGCAGTACCCGAAGAAATCCGTAACAGGCTTGGGGTAAATGACAGATTGCTTAGGCTTTCTGTGGGAATAGAAAATATTGAGGATCTAATCGCTGATCTTGAGCAGGCACTTGAAGGATAAAATAAGGCCCTGACATAAAAATCAGGGCCATAAAATTTTAATACTGTTTTGATATTTAAAAAGTGCACATCTGTAGAATAACATTCTATTGAAGAACAATAAAACTAAATGTAGAACATAAACTCTTCTCCGTTTTTTGCCTTTTCGGCCTCGGCAACAAGCTCACTGAGGCTAACCTCTTTCAATGTTGTTACAATTGAGTTGTCCAGATTTTCCCATATTAAGAGCCTTAGAGAGTTCTCTATTTCAAGTGCATCATCCGATACTGAACGCTCGGTTTTTTCAAATAGGCTTATTTCCACAGCCTGAAGTATTTCAAGTGCTGTAATCCTGTCGGAAGGTCTGGAAAGCTGATAACCTCCCTGTGAACCTTTGATTGAAGTAACCAGCTTTGATCTTTTTAATAATGAAAAAACCTGTTCAAGATATATTTTAGAAATACCCAGCTTTTCTGCAATACTTACAACGGTTACAAAGTCACCTGTACTGCCCAGCTGGGCTACGCTTATCATTGCTGCAAGGCCATATCTGCCCTTTGATGAAATTCTCATATTTGTCTCCATTCTCCATTTCCGGCAAGGGGTAAATGAATTACCCGATGACTTATTATTAAGTATAATAATTATATATAAAAGAAATATGTCATAGTAATTATATATGTTTAATTAAAGCATATAATAGAAATAGTGTCAATATTTTTGATAGGGCTTTTTCCAGATTGTTGAAAAAGAACACAAATACTACTGACATATTATAGTAAATGGCTGTTTTCATTGACAAAGATAATTGCACTAAATATACTTTAATGTGGAACAAAAGGAAGTATAAAAATCGCTTAATGATATGAAAAAAATTCTTGATTATAATTAGAAGGAAGCTTCTAATTACAATTGGAGATCAACAATATTTTGAAATAAATAATCCATAGTATTCATATATGATTTATAAAAAAATATATTGACAAATATATTCTGGTAATCTATACTAAAGAAAACCACCACAAAACATATATGATTTATATGAATACTCGTATTTTTATGGTAACGTGTAAATAATGTGTTTTGCATCCCATTCATAAATATTGGATTATGATTTGTTGATAGTTTTTATATTATGTCGGGGACGTGGAGGTTTTATGCAGATAATAGAAATCAAGGCTTTGACCAAGATATTTTCTACAAAAGAGAGAGAAGTTAAGGCACTGGAAAATATAGATCTTTCTATTGATGAAGGTGCTGTTTTTGGAATTATCGGAATGAGCGGAGCCGGAAAAAGCACGCTTGTGCGATGTATTAATTATATAGAAAGACCTACCAGCGGCACAATTATTGTGGATGGTAAAGACTTGTCCAGTCTTAGTGAGAAAGAGCTAAGGGAAGTACGGCGGTCAATGGGGATGATCTTTCAACAGTTTAACCTGCTTATGCAGAGGACTGCTGAGGAGAATATTACCTTCCCTCTTGAAATTTCAGGAATGAAAAATGAAGAGGCAAAGGGACGGGCCAGAGAGTTGCTGGAAATAGTGGGGCTGTCCGATAAGGCAGAAGCTTATCCTGCACAATTGTCAGGAGGGCAGAAGCAGAGAGTAGCTATAGCAAGAGCTTTGGCCACAAATCCCAAAGTACTGCTTTGTGATGAGGCAACTTCAGCGCTTGACCCCACAACTACCAAAGCTATTCTTGAATTACTCAGGGATATTAACAAAAGGCTTGGCATAACCATTGTAATCATAACCCATGAAATGAGCGTTATAGAGCAGATCTGCTCACATGTAGCAATTATTGATGAAAGCGGAATAGCAGAAACCGGGCCGGTTTCAGAAGTGTTTTCACATCCGAAGACAGCAGCAGCACAAAGGCTTGTATTCCCTAATGGCGGGAAGATGGGGCAATTTCCGGGTAAGCGCTGCTGCAGGATTGTATTTGAAGGCAGTTCCTCCTTTGATCCTGTAATAGCAAGGATGATTCTGGAATGCAAGACACAGGTAAATATTATGTTTGCCGATATGAAGGATATTGATGGGAAGGCCTTTGGAGAACTGGTTCTCCAATTGCCGCAGGATGACGAAGTATCAAATCAGGTAATCCGTTATCTCAGATCTCAGAATTTATCTGTCGAGGAGGTAAACGAATATGTGGGATAGTCAAACATTCGCAATGCTTTTAATGGGACTTCTGGAAACGCTGTATATGACACTTTTGTCCACCATATTTGCGTATGTGCTGGGACTTCCAATGGGAGTTCTGCTTGTAACCAGTGAGCAAACGGGAATATTACCCATGCCAAAGCTGAACAAGGTTTTAAATATTATAGTTAATATTGTGCGTTCTGTACCGTTTCTTATATTGCTTATTGCTATTACACCATTTACCAGATTGGTAACCGGAACAACAATCGGTTCAACTGCTACGGTAGTTCCTCTTGTAATTGGAGCGGCACCGTTTATTGCAAGACTTGTGGAATCCTCCATAAAGGAGATTGACAAGGGAGTTATTGAAGCAGCGGTATCCATGGGCTGCAGTCCCTCACAGATTATCATGAAGGTTATGATACCTGAAGCTGTCCCATCCTTAATGATGGGAGCTGCCATAGCCACCACTACTATTCTGGGGTATAGTGCAATGGCAGGAATCTGCGGCGGAGGCGGACTTGGTGATTTGGCCATACGATACGGTTATTACAGATATCAGAATGATATTATGATAGCTACAGTTGTGCTGTTGGTTGTAGTAGTTCAAATTATACAGGAAGTTGGAATGAAAATAGCCAAAAAGCAGGATAAACGCAAATAAAATAGTCACCTCAATTATCATTAATTGATATTAAAAAAATTAAACTGATAAATCAATAAAAAATATATAAATAAAATTATTAATAGGGGGCGTCTCAATGAAGAGAAAAGTATTAGCTTTATTATTAACCTTGACTTTTGCAGTATCAGGTGTACTGGCCGGCTGCGGGTCATCAACAAAAAAACTGGTGGTAGGAGCAACACCATCACCGCATGCTGAAATACTGAAGGAAGTCCAGGGTGTACTTAAGGAAAAGGGTATAGAACTGGAAATAAAGGAATTCACAGACTATATTCAGCCAAACCTTGCGCTGCAGGACAAAAGTCTTGACGCAAACTATTTCCAGCATCAGCCATACCTTGACGATTTTAATGCAAAAAACAAGACAGATATCGTATCAGC